>JAJRWM010000164.1 GCA_024276815.1 bacterium | reverse complement strand
ATGAGGTTTAAAACGGTTGAAATGAGTAACCTGGGAGATAAATTGAGGTAGAAACGACCACTTCTCGGACTTTTTGCCAACCATAACCCACCTTTGACCGTAGATTTCACCAAAACCTCCCGTTTTGCAACAGCCCCATATAAGTATTTGACATAAAGCGGGTGACAGTTTAGAATAAACTCAATGATGTTCTCGCCCGCTTCAACCAAAAAAGGGGGAGGAACGATGCGCCACAACATAAGAGATCTCTTAATCGCGACAACTCTTCCCTGTTCTTTTTTTGATTCCGGGCTAAACCTGGTGGCCGTTAATGAGGCCGGGCTGAAGGAATATTTCCCCGGAGCGAAAAAAGAAAACCTTCTCGGCAAAAACCTCCTCGAACTGGCTCCGGCTATAAAAGACAGCGGTCAGTATGATAAATTCCTGGAAGTTCTCAGGACCGGGAAGCCGTATCTGGAAGGCGACGTTGTCATCCATCCCGATTTCGGAGAACGGCATTTTAACATCCACGCCTTCAAAGTCGACGAAGGACTGGGCTTCATCTTCACGGACATCACTGAGCGCAAGCTGGCCGAGGAAGCGCTGCGGGAGAGCGAAGCGAAATATCGCGACCTCGTTGAACGGGCCAATGATGGGGTTATCATTGTTCAGGATGGAATAATAAAATTTGCTAACCGGCAAATAACGGAACTGACCGGTTATCCTGTTGACGAGTTAATAAATACCTCCCTTCTTAATTATATCTCCCGGGATTCCAAAATCATGGGCGTTTACACAAAACGTCTTCAGGGCAAGCCGGTTCCCGATGTTTATGAAACGTTTGTCTGGCATAAAGACGGAAGAAAAATTTATGTTGAAATCAACTCCGGGATGATAACTTACCGGGGAGCGTCGGCGGTCTTTACCTTCGTGCGGGACATCACCGAACGCAAACTGGCCGAGGAAGCGCTGCGGGAGAGCGAAGCGAAATATCGCCTGCTCTTTGAAACAAGCGCTGACGGGATCCTCATCGCCGACATTAAAACAAGGCAATTCAAAGACAGCAACCCGGCGATGCGGCGGATGTTGGGCTATAGTGAAGAGGAGTTGGCGGAGATGAAGGTCGATCAAATCCATCCCCGGGAAAGCCTGGAACATATTATCTCGGAATTTGAGGCCCAGGCGAGAGGTGAAAAAACGTTGGTCCCGAATATTCCCTGCCTGAGGAAGGATGGGACAATCATACGGGTTGACGTTAACACTTCCACGACTTTAATTAATGGCCGGCCATCAAATGTCGGTATTTTCAGGGATGTCACCGAACGCAAACAAGCCGAAATGGTTCTGCGCGTCCAGCGCGACCTGGGCGTCGCTCTCAGTTCGATCAGGGATCTGACCGAGGCGCTGACCTGTATCCTGGACGTGGCGCTGACAACCGAAGGCGTTGACAGCGGCGGCGTATATCTGGTTGACAGCGAAAACGGGGCTTTGAATCTGCTCACCCAGAGAGGGCTTTCTCCTTCTTTTGTGAAAGCGGTCTCCCACTTCGCCGCGGATTCCCCCAACGCCCGTCTGGTTATGGACGGAAAACCATTTTACCTAAGCCACAAGGAATTGGTTCCCCTCATGGATGAAGCCCGACGAAGCGAAGGCTTAAGGGCGGTGGCGGTCATCCCGATCCGGTATGAAGACCTGGTGCTCGCCGCGTTCAATCTGGCGTCTCACAGTCGTGATGAAATCTCTCCGGGCGCCAGCGATAAAATAGAAGCGATCGCCGCCTTTATCGGGAGTTCTGTTGCCCGGATACAAGCCGAGGACGAACTGAGGAAAGCGAAAAAAATCCTCGAACGTCAATATCAGGAATTACAAACGCTGGACAAGATGAAAGACGGTCTCTTAAGTGACGTGACCCACGAGCTTAAAACCCCCATCGCCAAACACCTGATGCAGGTAGAGCTTTTGAAGCGTTTTCTGAGAGAAAAGGGTTTGCTGGATGAATGCGGTAAAATCATCAGCGTAATGGAAACCGCTCTTGAAAGACAGGAAAACGATATCAGAAATATTTTAGACCTTTCCCGCCTTGAGAAGGGAGGCCGGAAATACACGCTTGAATCGGCGCGTCTGGATTTAATCCTGGAAGATATCCTGGAAGGCTACCGCTCCACGATGGAAGCGCATGGAGTTGAAGTAAAAAAAGCTCTTGAAACGGTGACGATTATTACTGACCGGGCAATGCTTTTTCATGTCTTCTCCAATATTATCAATAACGCGATTAAGTTTCGGCGAGAGAACCTCCCCACCCAAATTGTCATCTCGGTCGAGGCGGACGGGAAGCTGGCGGTAGTCAGGGTGGCGGATAACGGTATTGGTTTGACCAAAGAAGAGCAGGGGAAGATCTTTGAAAGATTTTACCAGGCTTCCGCTTCCGTTCCCGGCAGCGGAGTCGGTTTAACCATCGCCAGGATGATCGTGGAAGGCCTGGGCGGCAAGATCCGGCTGGAGTCGGCCGGTAAGGACAAAGGCACAACCGCGATAGTTGAATTGCCGGTCAATAACAATTGCTGACGGCAACCGGGCTGGTGCGAGGACAACGAAGTTTCCGAACATCGGCTAAGAAGGGCATGATAATCCTAAAGAGAAAGAAGCTCTTGTCCGGAGTTGAGAGCGAAGAGCGCAGGCAAGGTTAGAACCTTGGCAAAGCCGACTACATTCCGGTAGCCGCTTCCCTCGCTGTCATTAAAAACCAGAACTCCCATCTGATAGTTTTTATCGACGAGTTCCTTGAGTAACTCCCCGGGTAAATGCGCCGGGTGAAAGAAGCCGTTTTCGTAAATTAATACCTGGTTGATGCCCGGTAAATCACGCAGGGTGTCCGCCACATCGGGTTGTCCCAAAACGTCAAGGTGACAATCCGGGTAACGCTTTGCCAAAAGATGATAAGCGTTTTTGAAAACAGCGAGAGAAGCCGAACGGAAAAGCAGGATATTCGAGTTGTTTTTCAATTTCGGGAAACTCTCCCTGATCCTGGATTCGACCGGAGCCGGCGAAACCTTGGCGGGTTGTTTAACCGGTTTTGGTAATTTAGTAAGTATCCGGTTCCGGGTCTCCTCAAATAATTTTGGCTGCTTGTAATAGATTGATGTTTTACTTGTTAACTTGCCAACCCGGCGGAAATAATCAGAGGTTACTTCGCTAACGTGTACCAAGGGAGTTTTATGGGCCAGCCGTCTGATGAAATCCCAATCGATTAAGACCTGCAACTGTTCATCATAATAACCAACCTCATCAACGATCTTTCTGCTGTGCATGATATTATTATGATAAACATAATTCTGCCAATACAGCATGGAGTAATCTACGCTGAGATCAATTTCCACTGCGCGATAGACTTCCAGCCATTTATGATTGATATATCTCTGGTAGACAACATACGAGTTGGTATAAGCGGCTTGCGCTGCCGGATTGTTTTGTAAAGCTTCAAATAAAAGAGACAGGTGGTTGGGGTAGATTATGTCATCATCGTCCAGATAGGTGATATATCGCCCCCTGGATTGCTTCAGGGCAAAGTTGAGAGCCGCCGCTTTGCCTGAGTGGGCATTGTTGACATGCCTGATTCTCGTATCGTTGAACCCGGCTGTAATACCGGAGATATCCGCTCCGCCATCATTGATAATCAGGTGCTCAAAATCCCGGAAATCCTGATTCAGCAGGCTCCGGATAGCGGTTCCCAAGCTGTCCGGGCGGTTATAGGTCGAGGTGAGAACGCTGACGGATGGTTTGGTATTAATCACCAGGTCGCCCGATAATTACGTATCACGGCTATTTCCGCGTCATTGTTTACGTCGCCATCAAGATCGCTAACGGCAATCCTGCTCAAGGGAGTACCAGAGGAAGTGTTGCTCCAGGTCATTTCCCCACCGGGGTCCACGATCAGGACCGGATACCCCTTGCTTCCCCAACTGGCCTTGGTGTTTCTGATGACAGCGATTTCAGCATTGCCGTCGCCGTCGAAGTCGCCGGCGGCGATGTCAGCCCAGGGAGTACCAGAGGAAGTGTTGCTCCAGGTCATTTCCCCGCCGGGGTCCACGATCAGGACCGGATATCCCTTGTTTCCCCAACTGGCCTTGGTGTTCCTGATGGCGGCAATTTCATCATTGCCGTCGCCGTCGAAGTCGCCGGCGGCGATGTCAGCCCAGGGAGTACCAGAGGAAGTGTTGCTCCAGGTCATTTCCCCGCCGGGGTCCACGATCAGAATAGGGTATCCCTTGTTTCCCCAACTGGCCTTGGTGTTCCTGATGACAGCGATTTCATCATTGCCATCGCCATCGAAGTCGCCGGCGGCGATATCAGTCCAGGGAGTGCCGGAGGAAGTGTTGCTCCAGGTCATTTCACCACCGGGGTCCACGATCAGAATAGGGTATCCCTTGCTTCCCCAACTGGCCTTGGTGTTTCTGATGACAGCGATTTCATCATTGCCATCGCCATCGAAGTCGCCGGCGGCAATTCGGCTCCAAGGCGCACTGGAAGAGGTGTTATCCCAAGTCATTTCACTTCCCGGGTCTACGATCAGAACCGGATATCCCTTGCTTCCCCAACTGGCCTTGGTGTTTCTGATGACAACAATTTCATTATTGCCATCGCCATCGAAGTCGCCGGCGGCGATGTCAGTCCAGGGAGCGCTGGAAGAGGTGTTATTCCAGGAAAAGGAGCCGGCCGGATCATAAGTCATAATCGGATATCCCGGCGGGTAAAGCGCGTTAACGCCGGCGATATCATCGGAGTGGAGCGAACGCTTTGAGGTCTCGCCACTTCCGGAATAGCCATACATGGTTTTAGCGGTATCGCCCGAGCCATATAAATCGCCTAAGCCCAGGAAATGACCGGTTTCATGAGTGGCGATATCCTGAATATCCATCTTCCCCGCTTCCCCGCTGGCTGACCAGGTGTAGTTCTCTCCGTTAAAAGCAATATCGGCATCAGTAGTACGACCGCCGGAGTACCAGTAACGACAGACAGCGATTGTGCCGCTCGGCCGGCCGGTGCTACCGGTCCAGTTGCTTTCGTACCAGACCATTACATTTGTTCCGTCGCTCTGTCCCCAGGTCGCGCTACTGGTGCCGGCATAGCTGAAAGTTATGGTTGAGGCGGTCGCTTCCCAGGTATCAAAGGCGTTTTGTACAGCCGTCTTCGAGGCGGCAAAACCAACGTCCGCTGAGCCGGCTGAATTCATTTTCCAGTTAACCGGCATCGACGAACCAGACCATTTTGTTCCCGTAAACTTGTAGGCGAAGGCGGAACTCGCGTTTATAAAGACTAATGATAAACAAACAAGAAATATTTTAACAGTTAATTTCATTATAACCACTCCTTTACTTCTTTTTGAGCTGTTCTCTAACAATCTCTTTAACCATCTTTTTAAATCGCGGCAAAAACACCCGTCCCCGCACCCGGTCGTCCAGGATGATTCTGCCGTTAATTTTTTTGACAACAGAAACGCCGGTCTGGGTAACAATTTTCTTTTGGGTCAATTTATCTCTTTCAACTCTGAACTTACCCTGAAAATTCCCGGTCAGCCGGAAGTATTTTTCCTTGTTTTTCGCCAGAAACAGGATGACCTCCTCATCGAGTTCCAGTCTGGGCGTATCGCTTTCAGCCAAACCAATGCCGTCCACTTCGCCGCCAATATAGCGGAAAGTAATTTGGTTCGACTGCCCCGGGCCTTTCAGCAGATCAGACAATTCAACGACCACGTAGGTATGAATCAGCGTTTTGTCAGCATTCCAGTCGGACCAGATTTTGCGGACTTTTCCCTGTACAATTACTTCGGCATTTGCCGTTAATTCTTCCAGTGGAATGTTGACCATAAGAGACTGGGCGTTAAAGGTTATAAAAAGGAAACAGCTAACAAACAATATAAAATGATACCTTGAGTTCACAATAAGCACCCCGCCTTGCTATACAATTGACTATCACAGATAGAAAAATACGTCAACCGCGGCCGCTTTCCGCCCAGGGCGCCAAGCGGACTCACCTTCGAGGGACTTTAAAAACTCCTCTTCCTGATAGAAACTTTAAAGTTACCCGGGACAGAAATGGTCTCTTGCCAGAGTTCACAAGAAATTTGATAGAATTTATTACGAGATGTTGACATATTGACAAACCGTATGCTATTATTCCCATCAAAATAGTATGGAATCTTTTGCTCTTTTTTTACCAAGGCGCAAGATTTTTCTCAAGGGTTATCTATGAAAAGACATCATGTTAATTGTTTGATCTTGTTCCTGTCATCTTTTCTGCTCTTTTTGGGGCCGGTAGTCGGCCGGGCCGAAGCCCAGGCTTTTAAACGGGTTAGCGAGTCCGACCAGGCGCCGGACTTTTCCCTGAAAGTGGCTGGTAAAGAAATCAGGCTTTCTGACTATAAAGGTAAAGTTGTCGGCATTGTCTTCTGGAAGAATCCCAGTTTGCGTTGCGCCAAGGAGTTAGCCATACTGCAAGACCTGTACCAAAAATATAACAGCGCCAAGGGGCTGGAGATGATTGCCGTTTATGTGCCCCGCGGCGATGAAAATGTTCCGCCCGATGAAATCGCCGACATGGAAAAGGTCCTCTCGGAAACCGGCGTTACTTACCCCAACCTGATCGACCGGGGCATGAAGGTTTTTAGCACTTACGGAGTTATCACTTTCCCCAGCTACGCGATAATCAAGGAAGACGGCCGGGTGGGAACAATCTTGCCCGGGTTGCCGACCTTTGGCGGGGAAAAGCTGATTCGCCGAAGCACAAAGAGGTTGTTGGGAATCAAGGAAAAGAAAAAAGTTGTCATCATACGCTATAAACCTAAGGGTAAAGCCGCGTTTTATTTTAACTTCGCCAAAAAAATGTATTTAAAGGGGTTTGAGAAAAAAGCTTTGCAAAAACTTGAGCGGGTATTACAGGAAGACCCTGGTTATTATCGGCCTTACCAACTTCAGGGTGCGATCCTGGCCGGTCAGAAAAAAGTCGCTGAGGCCATTCAGGCCTACCAAAAGGCTGTGGAATTGGCCCCGAAAATGATTAAGCTTAAAATGGAACTGGGACAGTATTATCTGGATAATGGAAAACGTGACGAAGCCCTGGAACTCTATAAAAACATCCTGGAGGAAAATCCTGATTCGCCGGACGGCCATTATGGTCTGGGAACTATCTTCGCGCGCGAAGATAAGCTTGAGGAAGCCCTGCAGGAGTTGGTTATGGCCAAAAACCTTTTTCAGAAACAGCAGCCGAAAGAAGGCGATAAGAGGTTTAATCCTAACCGGGGACACGTTCATCATGAACTGGGCTTGATTTACACCCAGCAAGGTGATTTCGAGCAGGCCTTCGTTGAATTTACCCAGGCTTGTGAAGCCTATGACAAGCTGGTGCGGGATTTCAGCAAGTAATTCTCTTCACTGTCTCCGCAAACCTGACATCTGACCGCAACCCACTCTAACTCCGCTTCGCAGGGGTACCCAGCTTCAAGCTTCAAAGAGAGCGGTGATGAATTCTCGTGGGTTGAAATCCGTCAAATCGTCTATTTTTTCGCCCAAGCCGATAAACCTGATTGGCAATGATAGCTCATTGCTGACGGTTAACGCGACGCCGCCCTTGGCAGTGCCGTCCATTTTGGTCAAAATAAGGCCGCTGGTATCAACCTCCCGATAAAAAACCTGGGCCTGCAAAAGGCCGTTTTGCCCGGTGGTGGCATCCAGCACAAGCAAGGTCTCGTGCGGCGCGCCCTCTTCAACTTTCTGAATGCTTCTCTTTATCTTTTTCAGCTCTTCAACCAGATGCGCCTTGGTATGCAGCCGGCCGGCGGTGTCAATAATTAAAATGTCCACCTGTCGGGCTTTAGCCGCCGTAACAGCGTCAAAGCAAACAGCGGCGGCGTCGGAACCGTCCTGGTGAGCGATACAGTCTACGCCAAGCCGTTCCGCCCATATCTTGAGCTGGTCAATAGCGGCAGCCCTGAAGGTGTCGCCCGCCGCCAGCAGCACTTTTTTCTTTTGTTTCAGGAAGTGATTGGCCAGTTTCGCGATGGTGGTTGTCTTCCCCACTCCGTTAATGCCTATGATTAAAATAATCGTCGGCCCGTCCGAATTATGGTTCCAGGCCGGGGGAGACTTGAGCAATTTGATCATTTCCGCCTGAAGCAACGCTTTTAACCCGGCGGAATCAGAAACTTTATTGGTTTTGACAGCGGTTCTTAGATCCCCCAGTATGCGCCCGCTCATCCGGGGGCCGATATCAGACTCAATCAGAATCTCTTCCAGTTGCTCGAACATTTCTTCATCCAGTTTCCGGGAACGGGTGAAAAGGCTGTCCAGCTTACCGACAAACCCCTTGTGGGCGCGGCTTAAGCCTGATTTGAGCTGTTGAAATATCCCGATACCCATCTTTAGCTGGAGACCTCGAGCAAATCCAAGGTAGGTTGCTCTTCTTCCTGGAGGCGCATCGATATGATTTTGGAAACCCCAACCTCTTCCATGGTTACTCCATATAATGTCTGAGCGGCTTCCATGGTACGCTTGCTATGAGTGATAGTCAAAAATTGTGAGCGGTGAGTAAAGTCCCGGATCAACTCAGCGTAACGCAGAACGTTGTTTTCATCCAGAGGCGCGTCTACTTCATCCAGGATGCAAAAAGGGCTGGGCTTGACCATGAAAATCGCGAAAACCAAGGCAATGGCGGTTAAAGCCCTTTCCCCGCCGGAAAGCTGGGTTATACTTTGCGGTCTTTTCCCCCGGGGCTGGGCGATGATCTCAATGCCGGATTCCAGGGGTTTATTGGGATCGGAAAGCACCAGAGCCGTTTGACCGCCGCCGAAGAAACGGGTGAAAAGATGAGCGAAGTTGTCCTGGATGGTTTTGAAAGTTTCCCGGAAGCGGGACTCCGAAGTTCGATTTATCTGGTTAATGGTTGTGGCCAATGAGCGCTTGGCGTCTTCCATGTCTTTAACCTGCCCGGTCAAAAACTGGTAACGCTTGTCAATTTCATTAAACTCTTCCAAGGCGGCCAGGTTTACCGGCTCCAGCCGGGTTATTTTCTCATGCAGTTGTTCAATTTTATTTTTCCCGGCCGGCAAGTCAAATTCCTCGCCGCTCTCAATCTCAATTTTGAGATATTCATAATTATTCAGTTTATCGGTTATGGTTTTCATTTCCACTTCCAGCCTGGTTTTTTCAATCACTATTTCATTAAGTTGGCTCCTCAGTTCGGTGATTAAACCGCGTAAATCCCTGCATTTTTTTTCCAAAACTTCTATCGTGGACAAAAAATCCTGGCGAAGATTCTCCTGCTGAACCTGGCCGCTTTCTGTTTTTCTCAGTTCCCGGCCTAATTCTTTCAAAGATGCTTCATCTTCGGCGATTGCCGACGCCAAAACCTTTTGTTCCGCCAAAGATGATATTTTTTTGGTCTCCCGATCCTTGATCTCCCGGTTTAACAGAACTTCCTGATGTTCCAAATCAGCTTTCTTCCGGTTAAGGTTTTTCTCCCGCTCAAAAAAAGCTGCCAGCTCAACCCGCAAAGCGGTAACCTCACCGGCGGCTTGCTCGATTTCCTCCCTTAAAGCGAGGTTGGCTCCCTGTAAATCGGCGACTGTTTTGGTCAGATCGCTTATTTCTGTTTCCAGGGATTTACTCTCTTCCGCCAGGTTGCGCGAATCGATACCGATCTGCTCTTTGGCGGAGTTCTTCTGCCCGATCTCAGCGACCGTAAACTCAATCTCTTCCGTCAACCTCTTGCTTTCAGCGTCAACAACATTCGCGGAATGTCTCTGGTTGTTGATGACCAGTTCCTGCTTCTGGTACTGCGCTTCCAACTCCTCGATTTTCCGGCTGAGCAGGTCCCTGCTCTCTTTTAATTGCCTCTCCTCTTTCCGGAACGACTCTATCGTAACCATCAGCCGCTCATTGCTTTCCTTAAGCGATTCGATCCGGCCTTCTCTCATCAGCAACCCGGTTTTCTCGCCACCCTGATAACCGCCGGTAATCGAACCGCCCCGCTTGACTAACTCGCCCTCCAGGGTAACCAGGATCGCTGAATCGGGATTTTTTTTAGCGATCCGGATGGCGTTGGTCAGATTATCAACAACCAGGGTCCTGCCCCAGATCAGGCTGACCAGTTTCTGGTAGGCCGGCTCAACTTTAATCAGTTCCCAAGCCGGGGCGATGACGCCGGTTTCATTCAGCAAGCTGTTCTTAATCTTGTGTTCCTTGTGCTCGATCAGATCAAGAGGCAGGAAAGTGGCGCGCCCCTTTTGCTCTTTTTTCAAATATTCGATCGCCCGCTTCGCTACCTCCGCGGTTTCAGTCACAATATTCTGAATGTTGGCGCCGGCCGCGGTTTCCAGGGCCAGGCGGTAACGTTCGTCAGTGGTTACCAGGTCGGCGATCACGCCTAAAATACCTTTTCCGTTTTCCCGCTTATCTTCTTTAAGCTGTAACACCGCTTTAACGCCGGCGAAAAAACCATGACGGCGAAGGTGTAATTCTTCCAAAGCTTTTATCAGGGAGTGATTCTCGGTATACCGGTTTTCAACTTCGCCGCGTTCCAGACGTTTGTTTTCCAGTTTTTTTTCCAACTCGTTTCGCTCTTCTTTCGCGGCTTTAAGCTGATGTTTACGTTTATCCTGTTCCCCGACCGCCGCGTTCAGCTCTTTTTCTTTTACCTGCAATTCTTTTGCTGAATCGGCAAGGCGCTTTTTTTTCGCTCTGATTTGCTCTTGCGCCCGCTTAATCTCCGCAACCAGGTATTCGGACTGCACGGAGAAAGAGGTCAGGTTATTCGAAATTTTATTTTTCCGGGTTTTTAATTCGTTTAGCTGTTTTTCCTGAGCGCCGGAAACAGCCTCCTGGCTTTTCAGCTTTGTTCTCTGTTTCAAGAGTTCATTGTTGAGGTTTTTCAAATCATCATTTTTGCCAGCCATGGCGGCTTTGGCGGTCTCAACCTCGGCTTCCTCCGCCAGCATCCGCTCCCGAAGCTCGCGCAAACGATTTTCCCGGCTGATGATTTCATCCCGTGAAGCCGTGTCCTGACGTTGCAGAGCGCTGATTTTTTCTCTTTTAAGCGCGATGCTGTTTTCAATTTTCTCATAGGCCAGTTTTGTTTCAGCCAAGACCGAGGATTGTTTTTTTATGCTCGCTTCCCGCTCAATCAGCTTTAACTTGTTTTGTTCCAGGTGAGTTTCGGTTTCCGAAAGGGCGGCGTTTTGGCTTGCCAGCTCAAGCTCCCGCGCGGCGATTCTCTTCTGGCAGGTCTGCCATTCTTCCTGTAACAAGGATTGTTCATACTTGTAGATCAAACCTTCCAGCTTCATTACCTCATCTTTGAGGTCCTGGTAACGACTGGCTTTATTGGCCTGTCTTTTCAACGAGTTGCGCTGAGTCGTCACCTCGCTGACGATATCAGACAGCCTTTCTAAATTCTGGCTGGTCCCCTCCAGTTTTTTCAGGGCGATTTCCTTGCGGTTCTTAAACTTGGAGATACCGGCGGCTTCCTCGAACAACATGCGGCGTAAGGCCGGTTTGTTGCTGAGAATCAGATCGACCTGGCTTTGTTCGATGATTGAATAGACATGCGAACCTAAACCGGTATCCATAAATAAATCAGTAATGTCCTTGAGGCGACAGGCGGTTTTATTGATATAATAGTTGCTTTCACCGGAACGGAACAATTCGCGCTTGATGGTGATTTCATCGTACTCAACAGGCAATGTGCCGCGGTTATTGACCAAAGTCATGGATACGGAGGCCATGCCAACAGCTTTGCGGTTTTCCGAACCGTTGAAGATAACGTTTTCCATGCGGTCACAGCGGAGCAACTTACTGCTTTGTTCGCCCAAGACCCAGCGAATGGAGTCCAGGATATTGGTTTTACCGCAACCGTTAGGGCCGACAATGGCGGTGATGCCCGGGCCGAATTCCAGGACTGTTTTATCCGCGAAGGATTTGAAGCCTTGAATTTCCAGGCGTTTGAGTTGCAAGGTCTGGTTTTTCCCCCATCCAGAAGATGTATTCATTTTACACGCAAGCGCTGTTTTGGTCAATTGAAACTTTGGTTAAAACTTTAAAAATGGTAAGATAGCGGTGGTTATTTCTGTTGAACCTATTTTCCCGATAAGGAGAAAGTCATGATTAAAGAACAAATCAAGCGGGTAATCAGCGGTCAATCTCTTACCGAAACAGAGATGATCGAGGTTATGAATATTATTATGCGCGGCCAGGCGACAGACGCCCAGATCGCCTGCTTTTTAACGGCGCTCCGGCTTAAAGGCGAAAGCGTGAGCGAAATCACCGGGGCCGCCAGGGTAATGCGGGAAAAGGTGCGCAAGGTTAATTCTTCCGCTTCAATGATCGTTGACACCTGCGGCACCGGCGGCGATTTAAAGGGAACCTTCAACATCTCGACCACCGCCGCGCTGGTGACAGCCGGAGCCGGCGTGGTCGTCGCCAAACACGGCAACCGTTCGGTCTCATCAAAAAGCGGCAGCGCCGACGTCTTGAAGACTCTCGGGGTAAACATTGAAATTCCGTACACCAGGGTGGAGGAGTGTCTGGAGGTCGCCGGCGTCGCCTTTCTATACGCGCCCCTGCTGCATCCGGCGATGAAACACGCTATTGGCCCGCGGCGGGAAATCGGTATCCGCACTATTTTTAACATCCTGGGGCCACTGACCAATCCGGCCGGCGCCCACGCGCAGGTTGTCGGGGTTTACGATGCCCAACTGACGGAAACGCTGGCGAGGGTACTGAAAAACCTGGGGTTGGAATCAGCCTTCGTGGTTCACGGGGAAGACGGACTGGATGAAGTCACGATAACGACCAGAACCCAAATTTCCGAGGTGAAAGATGGGCAGGTGAAAACCGGTTTCTTTGAACCTCAAGAGGCCGGGTTAGAGCCGGCGAGCCTGAACAGTATTCTTGGGGGAACGCCTGAGAAAAACGCGGAGATAACGCTGGCCGTGCTTTCCGGCCAAGGGGGCGCGGCCCGCGATATTGTCCTGTTAAACTCAGCTTTCGCCTTAATGGCCGCCGGCAAAGCCGGGACGGTTACCGAAGGCGTAAAGCTGGCCGCTCAGTCAATCGATTCCGGCGCGGCCCGGGCCAAACTGGAAAAACTAAGGGAAATCACCAACAAATAAATGTTTTTGGATAAAATAGTCAAACACAAACTTCAGGAAGTTGAAAACAATAAACGCCGGGCGCCGCTCAAAGAGTTGGAAGGGCGGCTGGGCCAAACTCCGGGTGGTTTCCCTTTTCGTTCGGCATTGGCGGAGTCCGGAATGACCTTGATCGCCGAGATTAAAAAAGCCTCCCCTTCCAAGGGTTTACTTTGTCCTGATTTTAATCCCCGCGCTTTGGCTGAAACATACGCTGACAACGGCGCCGGCGCTATTTCGGTCCTGACGGATGAATTTTTTTTTGAGGGGTCTCTGAAGTTTTTAAGCGAAGTAAAGGACGCCTGTTCCTTGCCGATCCTGCGTAAAGATTTTATTATTGATCCCTACCAGATTATTGAAGCCGCGGTGAATCAGGCGGACGCCGTTCTTCTGATTGCCGCGATTCTGGATGCTTACCAGTTGAGAGATTTCCTCGCGCTGGCCGGAGAAGTTGGGCTGGACTGCCTGACCGAAGTCCATAATCACCGGGAACTGGAAAAAGCGTTAACCGCCGAAGCTCCGATTATCGGGGTTAACAACCGGGACCTGACCACTTTCGAGGTCAGTCTGGCTACCAGCCTTGAGATTGTTAAGGAGATTCCGGCCGCCCGGCTTAAAATCAGCGAAAGCGGTATTTTTACCGGTGAGGATGTAAAAAGGCTGCTAAGGGTTGGTTTCGACGGCATCCTGGTTGGCGAAGCCATTGTCAAAGCGCCCAACCGCGCGGCGAAGCTCAGGGAACTGGCTTTACTCTAGGCGGTCCCAATCAAGGCTGAAGGTAGGGAGATGGGGCCGGTGTTCTTTTTAGAGTAAAGCGCAATCAAATGTAAAGTGAACACCCCGCCAAAGTCTCTCTGGCAAAATTTATGTCTGATCATGATATGTCTCCACCCTGTCCCTGAGCTGTCACGCCGGTTGACAATGGAGTCGGAGATGTATTAAAATGGGCGCACTTAAAAATCGTGAAGTATTCCCAGGAGGACGTAATGGATTTAAACCCTTTGTTAATTGGTGAGCGAATTAACGTTATCACCACTCGTATGCGTAAGGCCATGGAACACCGCGACCCGGGCCCGATTCAGGAAATGGCGGTCAAGCAGGTTGAAAAAGGCGCCAATGTCCTTGATATCAATATCGGGCCGGCGGAAGATGACCCCGAGGTCATGTCCTGGCTGGTCGAAACGGTTCAGGCCGCGGTAGAGGTTCCCCTGAGTCTCGATACCACTAATCCCCAGGCTATGGAACTGGGGCTGCAAGCCCATAAAAACGACTGGGGGTTGCCGATTATTAACTCCTGCAGCGGTGAGGAAGTGCGGCTGAATACCTTTATGGGGCTGGCGGCCAAGTATCCGAGCAACATTATCGGGCTGACCCTGGCGAAGGTCGGTCTGCCGCGGGACGCTAACGAGCGGGCCGCTATCGCTGTCGATATTATGGGTAAAGCCATGGAACTGGGCGTGCCGGTTGAAAATATCATTCTTGATCCGCTGGCGATGACTGTCAAGGGTAACCAGGACCAGGCGGTGAATGTTATCGAGTCGATTGAAATGTTCCAGGCGCTTAACGAGCCGCCAATGATGTCTATCGTGGGTTTGAGTAATATTGTCAACATGTGTCCGACCTGTATGAAATCACTGCTGACCGCTGTCTACTGGACCATGTTGCGGGAAGCGGGCTTGACGGGCGCTATTGTTGATCAGCTGGAAGATGAATACATGGATGTCGTGCGCGGCAAACCTCTCGAGGAGGTCTTTCCCGCGGAGCATGTCGCGAAAACCCGCCGTATGTTCAAGGGCGAAATCATGTTCGCTGATTCCTATCTCGATCTGTAGGACGAATTTAATCAGGATATTAAAGGGAGAGTTTTTGTTTACTCTCCCTTTTTTTATGCTGATTAGCCAAGCAAGTTTCTCCGTTCCTTCCAACCATCCCCGGCATAACCTGGTGATTTTAAAGGTGTTTTGTTGTGCCATGTGACTTCCGATAAAGGAGAAAAATAATCTTTTAATAATTTTAAATCGGGGGAAATTCTGTTACAATTCAATATCCAAAAAATGATTAAGAGAGGGAAAAATGGCAAAAGATAAACAGCGGCAAAGCGCTGATAATTCGGCTTCGGATTATCAGCCGCCCAAACGGGTAATTATCATCGGCCTGGTTATCGTCGTGGTGCTTCTCTCGGCCGTGGTGTTTATCCTGACCAGTATTTTCCCGCCCTTCCTGCTGACCCCGGTTGTTAAGCAGGAGGATATCACGCTTACCGAGCCTACCGAAGACAGCAAAGCCTTGATCGAAATCGCTAATTACGACTGGGAAAACGGCCACCAGGAAAAATCCCTGAACATGTTGCGGGAAATCATCGACAATACCGAGATCACCGACCCTAACGGCCTGGTCGCCTGGGCGCATGTCGGCATGCGTTTGAATTCGATCGGCAAATATGATGAAACAATCGATACCTACGAGTCTCTCTTTCAGTACATTGATCCGCATTTCTTCAAGTCGGGGGAGGCCATGCGGATGCTCTCTCACGCTTATGAAGCCAGGGGGAGATTCCCGGAGATGCTCTGGGCCTTGAGAATGGGGCTGAAGGTCGCTGACGCCAACAAACAGATAATCGTTAATGAACTGCGGCAAAAACGAAAGAAAGCCTACTTTGGTATTTATCGAATAGCCGATGAATCAGAGGCTTTGGCAAACCCCGACGAGTTTATCCGGGCCTGGCGGAGAGAAAAACGCGACAAATATTTCTTGCCCCGCCTGCCTTTGATCGACGGAGAACTGGTCGAAAAAGTTGAAGGTCTGGAACAGCGAATCAATCCCGTCCGGTTTTTTCTTAACGAAAAAGGACGCCGACTGCTGGAGGTCGAGACCGCCAAGGAGCCTGACCGCAAGCTGGCGGTTTTAGTTAACGGCTCTGTTGCCATGATCCTCAGATTAAGCGCGCCGCTGACCAGGGGAGTGCTAACCGTCCCCGGCCCCTTCAAAAAAGAGGAGGTTGGCGTAATGGAAAGTGTTTTCAACCCGGACAAAACTTTTAGGCCGGATGAGAAGGATTATGAGCTGTCATATAAATTCAGGGCCGGGGAGGAACTTAAATACCGCAGTGATGTTAGGATTAAACTGCCTAATCCCATGCGCGCCCGGATGCAGGAAATGAAGCGTTCCACGCTCGGCAAGCTTGTCTGTACTTCCATCGCCGAAGACGGCGTGGCTAATATTTCCTTTGAAAGCAAGGGCGGGGAGATGACAATGGTTGCGGATAGTTTGACCGGTGATAAGTCTTCCGTTATCAGCAGCTTTTCCTTCCGGATTACTCCTCGCGGGCGCCGAATATCGGACGAAAACAAGGACTATTTAATTATTTCAGATATCCCCTATTTCCCGGAAGGCAGCGTTAAGCTTGACGACTACTGGCAGGATGAGACGATCAAATGGCAGACCTCGCCCAGCGCGGACGATCTGTTTGAAGTCGCTGTCGCCTATATCCCGATCGCCCGACAAAGAATCGCCGGGAAAGACGTCTTGTTGTTCAAGCTTTTTCTGAGGCTGGAGTCGCCGCCCAAAATTATCGAGGGTAACGCTTACTGCGGCTTTGGTTTCAAGAAAGGATCGGTCGCTTCCTCGCCGCCGCAGCCAATCGTCGCGGAGGATATCGAACGGTACAACCTGACCGTTGACCGGGGAGCTTTGGTCCGCGAGGTTATCTTTGGCACTCCGGCCATGAAGTCCGGCTTGCAGGAAGGCGATGTGATTACTGAATACGACGGGGTAAAGCTCACGGACTGGAGCGATCTCGAGAAGAAGGTCCGTTCGAACAAGATTGTCGGTAAGAAGGTGAAAATGAAGGTGGCCAGGGGAACGGAGCGTCTGGTTTTAACCCTGGTTACCGGAGAGTTGGTAAACAGTTATTCCGAAGGTAAGCAGGTTATGACCGGGTTCGGGGAATTGAAATTCGCCTATGATGAGGGGCTTTTGTTATCAAGCTTGTTGCGGGTTAAAAGGATAACCGGTCAAATGTTACATCATTATCGCCTGAGTACGGAACTGCTTTAGCTTAATTGAAAGACGAGGTCGTGATTTTTGACTAACTTGAACATTGTACTTTATCAGCCTGAAATACCTCCCAATACCGGCAGTATCGCCCGGCTTTGCGCCTGTACCGGCGCTAATTTACACCTGATACGGCCGCTGGGCTTTAAGACGGATGATAAACACCTGAGACGGGCCGGGCTGGATTACTGGCATTTTGTTTCGGTCAGCTATTATAATTCTTTTGAGGCCCTGGTTGAGAAATACCCCGCCGCCCGCTATTTCTTCTTCAGTTCCAAGGTCGAAAAATTTTTCACCCAGGTAGAATATCAGGCGGGCGATTTTCTGGTTTTTGGCCCGGAAACCAGGGGCCTGCCTGATTCGCTCAAAGAGAAAGCCCGCGGCGACTGGCTGACAATACCAATGTTCGCTCAGACCCGCAGTCTGAACCTGGCCATGAGCGTCGGCATCGCCGCCTATGAAGCCTTAAAACAGATCAAGGGACTTTAAGGATTTCAGATATTGTTTCTTCTCGGCCAGTTCTTCTTCGGTCACCAGGGTTTTAACCAGCGGCCGTCCTTCCCAGAGACTGGTTGGCAGTTCCAGAAAATCCCGCACATAGCGTCCGCTTTTCACCTGAATCCTGAAGATAATCCTGTCCAGATAGCGGGCGTTAAAGGGCGTAATGATGAGCATCAGCTTGTTGGAGGTGAAAATGATCGAGTTGAGCCTGAAATTTAACTTTTCAGCCTGTTCTTTCAGGATTTTGAATATTGAGCGGCGGTATTGAGGGTTGAGCAGGTAGTCGCGCCGGGCGTGACAGGTGAAAACCAGCCAAAAAGCCGGCCTGGTCAATAATGTTCGCGGCGGTTTTAATTGAAACATGCCCACTATTCTACCATAGGCTTTCCCCGGTGAGGATATTGGCCTCAGGGTCATCAGGGTCATTCAATTATCAAGCAAAAAAACATCAGGGATGAGAGCCTTGGGAAACTCCAACTAAAAAGCTTGACAAAGAGTTGCTTCCGCCCTATAATCGAAATTGAAACTCAATCTCAATTGTCCGAGGGCGGTTATGACTAAAGAAATTGAGATATTGCGAAAATATCTCAAACAAGAAAAACAAAATATTACTCCGCAAAGAATGGAAATCCTGACGGTTTTCCTGGAAACCGAAAGCCATATCAATTCCGAGGAATTGTACGAGTTGGTGCGCAAAAAAATAAAAAAATCGGCCGCGCCACCGTCTACCGCAGTCTGAAACTCTTCAAGGAATGCGGTTTGGCCAGAGAGGTGCATTTTGAAAATGACTGCCTGCGGTACGAACATCAGTACAATCACCGCCACCATGATCACCTGATCTGCCTGGAATGCGGCGCTTCGGTTGAATTTTTTAATTCCGAGATTGAAAAACTGCAAAACCTGATCGCCCAGGAATATGGTTTTGAAATTGTTGATCACAACCGGGAACTTTTTGGTTATTGTTCCGAATGCCGGAAGCGGCGCGGGAAAGAGGAGTTGTAAGGATGGACGCGAAGCAGGAACTGAAACTGACCGGACAGGAAATAATTCTGGTCGGCAACCCCAATGTGGGCAAAAGTGTTTTGTTCGGCAAATTAAGCGGTCAGTATGTTGTGGTGTCAAACTATCCGGGCACTACTGTCAGTTATACCAGCGGAACGGTATTACTGAACGGCGTCCATCACAGCCTGGTGGATACGCCGGGATCAGGCAGTCTGTTTCCCCGCTCCGAAGATGAAAGAGTCGCCCGGGACGTAATTCTGCGCAAGCCGGACGCCCATATTATCCAGGTAATCGACGCCAAAAACTTGCGCCGCGCGTTAATTATGACCAGGGAACTGATTAACCTCGGGCGGCCGCTGACGATTTGTCTGAATATGTCGGACGAAGCGAGGGCCGCCGGCCTTGAAATTGACGCCCGGAAATTGGCAAAACTGTTTGGCGTGAACGTAATTGAAACAGTCGCTACTACCGGCCAGGGGATCGGCCAATTAAAAAAAGCCTTGAGCGCGGAGTCTTCAACGCCGCTTTCAGTCGCCTGGTTCAATGATGACGTGGAAGCGATTATCCGTGAATTACAGGATAAATACTTCAAAAACATTAAGGGCGGCAGGTTCTATGTTGAAATGGTTTTGCTGGGTGATCCTACTGTTTTCGAAAAGCTGGCGGAGGTAATATCGCCTGAGTCAAGCGCGGAACTAAAAGCGGACTACCTTACCCTCAAGAAAAAATATCCTAACCTGGAAATACTTTTAAACCGCCAGATTGGCTCAAGCGTTAACTCGCTGTGCTCCGGTTTTTATCAAAAAGTCAAGCGCCCGGAATGGAATTTCCTGAAGGGCATAGACAAGTACACCACCTATATGCCGACCGGGTTACTGATAGCGGCCGCGGTTCTTTACCTGGTTTTTCTTTTTGTCGGGGAGTTCGGCTCCGTGGTGGCCGTGAATTTCTTTGAATCGGTTATCTTCGGCAAGTATTTGACT
>JAJRWM010000163.1 GCA_024276815.1 bacterium | reverse complement strand
GGGACAGCGTTCCTGCTTACACATCGAAGCGATGTCGGCAGCGCTACTAAATTTGGTATCTGGTTTTATCCCCCGCATACCTCACTTATCGGCAAAGCGTTCCCAAACATGTAACATTATGATTAATAACTGCTATAATGTTCTGTTTGGAGTTTGCCTGTTGCCCTGGATCACGCTCCTGGGGCAAACGATAGTTCATTGCGGTATCGCTTGAAATATGATAAGTTTTTTCTATTCAAAGATGGGAATCAACGGATGACATTTTACGAGAAAAACCACCAGGCGCTAGCTTCACAGGAGAGGTATGTCAAGCTGGCCGCCAAGCTGGGGCAGATCAAGATCAAGAATGTTGAGGTCTTTCCCGCCAAAAACGGTCTGCCGACCATGCGGATCAAGCTGGCGGAGCATTCCCAACTCATCCACAGCAAGTACGACCCGCTTAAAGAGGCGGCCACTCTGGTAAATCGCCAGGCCGGCGCCGAACAAGCCAACTTTTTTATCTTGATGGGCATGGGCCTGGGATACCCGCTGTTTGAACTGGTCAAAAAAGTGGGCTGGCAGAAAAAAATTGTGGTGATCGAGCCTCAACTGGCGTTTTTCAAGCTGGCCCTGGAGCTTTTTGACCTGGAAAAATTTATCAAGTCGCCCGATATCTATTTCTTTATCTGTGCACCAATTGACAATATTACCAATCAGTTAACCAGGATTATCGACTTCAGCAGCCTCAGGGAAGTCGCGATTATCGAGCATCCTATTTCAAAACAAATCATGGCCGAGTACTTTTCCCCACTCGCCGAAGCGGTCCGGGGTATTTTTGTCCGCACCGGCGGCAACCTCCTGACGCTGATGCTTTCAGGGGCCGATTACCAGATGAACACTCTGGACAACCTGGACGAAATTTTAAAAAACCCGCCGGTAAAAAGTATCTTTAATAAATTTACCGGCAAGCCCGGATTCCTGATCTCCGCCGGGCCGTCACTGGACAAAAACATTCATCTCCTTAAAGGGATTGGCGACCGGGCCGTCCTGATCTGCGTCGAAACGGCGTTTAAAACCTTGCTCGCCAATGATATCAAGCCGCATATCGTAATCGCGGCCGACCCGCTGGAAGACAATTATCAGCATCTGGTCGGCGTTGACGCCAGCGAAACCTACCTGATCGCCGAGCCGATGACCTACCCGGCGATTATTCATAATTACCGGGGACGAAAATTTATCACCACCTTCAGGGATGTCATGATGGAATGGCTTACCCGGTTTGTCGGCGACCCCGGTTTTTTGCAGGCCTGGGGTTCCATTTCGACCATGGGATTCGACCTGGCCAGAAAACTGGGTTGCGATCCGATAATCATGGTGGGGCAGGACCTTTCCTTTTCCGGCAACCGCAAATATTGTCATAATACCCACTGGGAAAAGACCTGGCTCTATGACTATGAGCGATTCGCTCCCCTTGAGGATATCCATGAAGGTTTTATCACCATCGACAAAACCCGGGAGGCTACCGGTATTGATGGTAAAAGCGTGGTGACCAACCAGCAGTTGTACGCCTACCGCAAATGGTTTGAGGAAGAAGTAAAGAAAACCCGGGCACGTTGTTACAACGCGACGGAGGGCGGAGTCTTGGAGGCGAAGGGGCTTGGGGTGATCAGCCTGAAAGAAGCCGTTTATCGTTTTTGCCGTGAGCCGCTGGATGTCCCGGCCGTTCTGGCTGAATGTTATGAGAAAAACGCGCCGCCCGAAAAAGAGCCGCTGGCCGCCGCCTTGAATCAGGTTTTGAGTGAAATGGCTGAAGTTAAGGAGCGCTGTCAATCGGGATTAAAGTTAGCCGTTCAACTGGGTAAATTGAAAGATGATCTGGAAAAAAGCCAGCCGGTTTATCAAAACATGAACAAAATCATCGATTTTATCAATCAACAGAAAGATTTGACGCCCTTTCTAATCATGGCAAACCAAAAGGGACGCTATCGTTTCCTGCGTTTCCAGTCTTCGATCGAGGGCAATGCCGCTTCCCCGGAAATCCTGGAAAAAGCCAGCAAAAATTATCATGATTTTTATCAAAGCGTTATCAAGGCGGTTGATTTTATGCGCCCCAACTTTGAAGCGGCTTTGGGAAAGGTGATGGTCTCCTGATGACCTTGAAAACAGACCAGCGCGTTTCGCTGGAATTAATAAAAGAAATAGATCTGTCTGTCAGCAATCCCCCGCTCTGTCCCGCGAGCGTTATCAAGCTGGCCAATGAGCATTTCATTGTCTGCGACGAGATGAATCACCGGCTGGTTGAGCTGTCCTCGAACGGTAAGTTCCTGCGAGTGATCGGCCGAAACGGCAAAAGCTACGGAGAATTTATTTATCCCAAGGGGTTAGCCGTTGACACCTCAGGTAATATCTTGGTCGCTGACAGCGGCAACCATCGAGTCCAGAAGTTAACCGCGGAAGGTCAGTTTATACTGGCAATAAAAGGCGGGGGTTCCTGGTCGCTTAATGAACCGGCTGATGTCGCGGTCCTGGACGACGGCGCGTTGGTTATCGTTGACAGCGGCAATCACCGGATCGTAAAAACCAGCGGCGAGGGAAAGCTGATTAAAACTTTCGGCTCCCGCTCCTCGCTCTCGGAAGAAAAAGCTTTTAATCTGAGCAAATTAACTCGTCCTGCTTTAGAAAATACAATATATCAGGGCGAGGTCCATTTTGAGTTCCCCGGGTCTGTCTCCGTCGCTCGTGACGGACTGATCTTAATCGCCGACCCCAATAATCAGCGCATCGCGGTGACAACGGCTGACGGTTATTTTGTGGCCTATCTTCCGCTACCCCAAAACACCCGGGTCGATTCAATTATCACCAGCCGGCAAGGATTCATTTTTTTAACTGACAGCGGGCAGGAGCACAGCCTGAAACAGCTTACCCCCGAAGGGGTCCTTGTCAATAACTGGAAACAGCTTCCCGGGGCCGAAGGTTCGCTCCGCTTCCCGGGCGGATTATTGTTTTGTGAGGACCAGCTTTATTTGTGCGACAGCTTTAATCACCGCATTCTCCTGTTCCGCTTGAGCGAAGCTACCCCGAAACAAGTTTATCCGTCGCTGACCGGCCAACCAGCCGCGGAACCGCTTGCTTTACAAAAATACGCTCTTCATCTGGAAACAACCGGGGATTATGACGAAGCAAAAAGAATTTATCAGAAGCTGATTAACGGCTCGCCTGATTATCTGCCGGGTTACTATCACTATTTGAATTATCTGACGAAGTTCCCTGATGAGCGGGAAGTGAAAAAGCACCTGCCGGTTCTTACGCAAAAGATAATAGTTGCCAGTAAAGCCCTGATATCTCAAATGGCTGACTATTATCGGGAGGCGCTTGTCCTCAACCGGGAACTGGCGCAAACAAGAGCGACTTACGAACAGGAAACATTAAGCCAAAAAGCGGCGACGGACTCTTTAGTCGCGGAGCAGGAGTTGCTGACACAACGCTCCCGTCAACTAGCGATGAAAATCAGGGAAACAGCCGTTGAAATTGAAGAGACCTGGCTTTTGCTCAGCAAGATAACTCAGCGTATCAACCCTGACGTTCTCTCGGAGCTAATGAATCGGCTTGGCGGCCCGCTGGCCGGGTATCTGGCTGAACTGCTGGACGACTGGTCACAATTATGCCGGCGCTATTATTTGGACACCCTGGTTAACTGGGAAAAAAAGTTTACCCAGAAAGGCGCCGCTATCGCCTGGTCCGACATCTACCTGGCCCGGCGGCAGATTACCAACGAGCGTGCGGTAAACGCTGTCAGAGGCAAGATTTGCTGTTTGATAATTGACAGCCTCGCGACAATTTTCCGGGCTTCTTCCGCCCCGACGATCGCTGCTGATATCCAGGAATCCATTCTGGCGAACTTTGGGCGGCTCTGCTGTTATTTCAGCCAGGAACCTCAAGAGTTGGCAAAATTGCTGAGCAAGTTCGCGCTGCTTAAAGACTGGCTGAAGGTTTCGCCTTTACCGGAGAGTGAATTGCCGCGAGCGATTGCCAGCCTGGTAAAACAACTGGAGCCGCCCTTCTCTCCTGAGCGGCCCTTGTTGATCGTCCAGTTATTAACCAACAAAATAACGGCGGAGGAAAGGCTGAAGCCTGATTCCGACACTTACATTGAACTCGAACGAGTCAAGCTCTCTCTGGTCAAGTTGGTTGAGCACTGGCAGGGCCGGATGCTGAGTAATTACAGCCATCACCTCGACGGCTTAAAAAGAAGCGCGCAGTTAAAGAACACCATTAAAATCACTAAAAAAGAGAAAAAGCGGGACATTATCCTGGCTAAACGGCAGGCTTCCTTAACCGACTGGGCGCTTCAATTGTCCAGGTGTTTTTACCAGCAGGCTGATTTCTGGGTCAACAGGCTGTTTGCTTTTTACCTGAAAATCGAGGAAGATTCCGCCGCTTTTCTGTTGACCCTTTCCGCGGCTGAGCGGGAAGAACTCCTGGCCAGGCTCAGCGGCATTAACGAGCCGGCCTGGGAAAAAACAACGGAACAACATCTTGACCTTATGTATAAAAAGCGTGAGGAAGCCGTTAACGAACTGGCCAAGTGGGAGTATGTCAGCGAGCAGGAAGTTGAACGGTGGGGCTACGTCAGGCCGGGCACCAACCTGTACCTGGAAGCGGCCCGAAACGGCTGGAACCTGTTGGCCACCGCTATTTCGGGATTGAACGATAACCTTTAAGCGCAACAAGCAATCAAAATAAAATATTTAATCGAGTTGGTAAACGAGGGAGAGAATTTATCCGAAGCGGGAAACAATCTGGAAAACGAGCTTTTGGGTATCAGCAACCGATTGGTTGTCTTCCGGACAAAGAAAAAGGGGTGCCTGGTTGATTTGGAGAAACTGCTGGCCGCCGGGAACGCGAACAACAGCAAGCAAGCCCTTGTGTTCAAGAAAACTGAGCGGCTGTTTGACGCCGATAGCCAACAAATCCGGAGCTTGCTGGAAAAATGGCATCGGTTGGCAGACGCTTATTTATCTGTCTGCGAAAAAAACCGGGGGTCTAAATGTATTTTCACCGCTGACGACATTTTTGTCCAGTTCTGGCGTTTACATCCGTCTTTCTCAAGAGACCTGCCGCGATTTCTTGAAAATCTGAGAACCATTAGCCCGGAGAGGGAAGAAAAGTTCACCTCAAAGCTCATCTTGGATATCCTGATTAACCGTGATGAAGAAACTAAAAAACTGTGGGCGGCTCAACTCAATCAACTAAAGACCGCTTCGCTCAATATTGATAATACTTACCTGAAAAATATCAGGGGATTTGCCAACGCGCTAATCGAGCTGGAGAAACAGGCGTTCGCCGGTTACTTAGAACAGGAAAAAAAGGCCGCCGAGATGATGGGCTTGCTGGAGATGGATGTCAACCCCCTCTTAAATCAAAAAAAATACTACGCGCTGAAGGACAAGAAGACCGGTACCGCCTGGCAGTGGACCTTGCTTAAGAATAAACTCACGGAAGGGATTCGTTTAAACATATTATTGTGGCATCGATTATTCAGAACATTGGATTCATCAATGGCACATATTCCGAATGCCGCTGAAATCCTGAACGAAATCGAGGGTTGGTATAAAGAGCTGAATGGGAAGTGGCAAATAATTAATGACGACTTTATCCGCAATGGCGAGAAACTGACGATTTTAAGCAGTTCGTTAATGATTGCCAAGCGCCAGAAAAAAGCCATGGAAAAATATCTTTTTTTATGGGAAAAAGCCGAAGTTAACAAGATCCGTCCCCAGTTTGTAATCTACGCTGATTGGTTACACCGGGCCATAGATAATCAAAAAGAGGAAATATTTACCAGGCTTCATCACTCCAGCGGTGATCCTGTTTACTTAAAGAACATTTACCGGCTCAATCCTTCAAACCAGTATTTAATAAAAAAGCGTTACTCCTTGCCTGGTGAGTTGGAATATTTGCTCGAACCGGTTACCACGTTTGAAAAGCCGGATAAAAGCAAAATGGTTGAATATCTAAATGGCGGCGCCTCAGAAAAGGACTATGTCTACATCACGAATATAAGCCAGAATAACATTAATAAATATGAAACTTCGGGTAAATATGTCTGTTCTTTTGGTGAACCCGGCAATAACGAAGGGCAACTGGGTGGGCCTTGGGGGATCGCGCTTGGGCCAAACGACCAGCTTTATATCAGCGAGCGGCTGAACCACCGGATACAGGTTATGCGAAACAATGGCGCCCCCCTGAGATTTATTGGTCGCCCTGGGACGGAGCCCGGGCAGTTAAGCAAGCCAACCGGCATTAAGCTTGACAGCCACGGTAACCTGTTTGTCAACGATAGTGGTAACCGTCGCTTACAGGTGTTTAATCCCGCGGGTGGTTTTATTTGTGAAGCCTTTTGCGGTGAACCAATAATGCTCACGGATCTTTTAATCAAAGAGGAGAGGGTTTATCTTTTCGATTGGGGGGCGAATAAAATTCTTGTCGGAGAAATCAAGTATGAAAAGAAGACTCCACGAATAAGGCCACTTTCCCCTATTGATTGTACCAGGCATATTTACAGTGGCTGCTTCATAGACGACAATTTATTGTTGTCGTGTTTTGGGTACGAAAGCATTTACGCTTGTAACCTCGATAATTCCAGGACAATTTTTGCTTTAGCGGGGTTCTCCGATTATAAGTTCCTGAAAGGAATGGGAATGTTCCTGGCGAATGAAAACGATGATGATTATCTCTATTTCCTTGAGATGGGTGGTTTAACCGCTCATAAATTCAG
>JAJRWM010000162.1 GCA_024276815.1 bacterium | reverse complement strand
TTTCAGGTTATCCACTTCTTCCAGAATGGTGTTGGTGCTTTCGTTAAAAATCTCGTCAAGATTTTTATCCCCGCGGGTATAAGCTTTTTGCAGGCTCTGGATAGACAACTGGATCGGAAAGAGGGGGTTCTTTATTTCGTGAGCGATCTGACGGGCCACTTCCTGCCAGGCCGCGATCCGTTCGGCTTTCAGCAACCGGGCTTTGTTCTTTTTCAGGTCAAGCGTCATCTGGTTAAAGGTTTCCACCAGTTGGCCGATCTCGTCTTTGGTATGAACCGTAATGGCGCTTTCCAGGTCGCCGGCCGCGATCCGTCTAGCTCCCACAACCAGTTGCTGAATCGGCTTGGTGATCTGGCGGGATAAAAAGATAGCGAAAAATATGGTGAAAAGCAGGCTGATTACGGTAACCAGGGTAATCAGGCGGACAAAGTTGTAGACTAAAAGCGTAATTTCGCGCGTGGAAAGACCGACGACAATCAGCCCGCCGGCCTGCTTGATTGGCGAGAGTTGTTTTTCGGGCACCGCCAAACTTAAGGGAAACCCGCCAAAATTGTACTCGGTATCGCCAATCCGGGCCTTGATTATTTGCCGGTTTTTCAGCCGGCCAAGCTCTCCCGGTGAAAATATGGGCGTTTCCGGTGAAGCGGCCAGGGTTGAGAGAACCGGCCGGTCCTTATAGAAGATCATGATCTCGGCACCGCTCATTCCTTTCAAACGTTCCAGGAATTTCAGGTTGAACTGATAGCCGGCGATGACTGTGCCTTTAACTTCCCGCCCTAAAAATATTGGTTTCGCCACCTTGATCGCGAGGAAACTTTTACCCCAGACTTTTTCTTCGTCGATACCGTTCCATTCTTTTCCTTGCAGAAGGTGGGAGACAATCGGATCATCGGACTTGTCGATGCCAAAGCGCGCGCGCTCGTGTCCTCTGGCCAGCACCACGCCCTTGGTGTCACCGATCTCCAGGATGTTAAGACCCAGCGATTTCTGAAGGTTGACAGTCAGTTCGATCAGTCCCTGCTGGTTGATCCGGCCCCGCCAGTCCTTGGTCAGGATGAGTCGTTTCAGATCCTGCCGGGAAATGATAAGTTTGGTTTTTTCATCCAGTTCGGCGACCAGGGACAGGTAATCCTTGTTGATACCTTCCAGCGTCTCATTGATCCGCCGGGAGCTGATTTGTTTGAATTGTTCGTTAATACGGTAAGAAATGATCAACGAAAGAGACAGCAAGGGCAAAAGGGTTAAAATCAGGAAAACACCAAGGAGTTTACCGCGAAGTTTTAGATTAATCATTGCCTCAGCCAGAGTTTTATCAGGTTGGGCTGACTCTGGATTATTTCTAAATTCATTACCCGGGGCTGAAAAATGAGTTTACGTGAAGTGTAATACAAAAATATCGCCGGGGCCTCGTCAACCACGATTGACTCGACCTTGGCCAGCATGCCGAATCGTTCGTTGAGACTGGTTGATTGTTTAGCCAGAGTTAAAAGCTGGTCTACCTCCCGGGAACGGTAGTTGAACAGGTTATATTGGCCTTTAACGGAAAAGAGGTCAGTGAGGAAGGTTTGCGGATTATCATTCCGGGCCAGGAAGGAAAGCAGGAAGATGTGCGGCTTTTCACCTTTGGCTTCCGGTTGCAGCGCACGGTAGATCTCGGCCCAGCTTTTTTCCTGAAGATAAACATTGATTCCCACATCCAACAGGTTAACCTGAATACGCTCGGCTATCCTGACCAGTTCCGGCGGATCGTTGGGCGTCCAGAAAACGATTTCCCTGTTAGCCTCTTCAGCGGAAATTCCGCTTACCAGTAATTTCTGGGCGAAACCGGGATCATAGGGAAAGGAATTGGGCGCCGGCAGGGTTTTTCTGACGCCGGCCGGCAACACTCCTTTGGACTTTTCACCCTGTCCGGCCAGCAGGATGTCGATAATTGACTGACGGTCGATGGCATAATTGAGAGCTTTACGGGCCTGAGGGTTGTCAAAGGGCGGTTTCAAACAATTAATGCCCACGAAGCAGGCGATCACTTCCCGGGTTTCCCTGATATTATCCCGCCAGACGCGGTTATCGCGGAACCTCTGGTAGTCGAAGCTGGGGATATCGTAAATATCCAGTTCCTCCAGCTCAAATTTCAGGATGCCGGCTCCGGGATCGTCAATGACGCTGAAATCCAGTTGGTCAACGTAAGGCCGGCCAAAAACATATTGGTCGTTTACGCTGAAAATAATTTTCCTTTGTCTTTCCCAGGAGGTGAACTGAAAAGGTCCGCTACCTGACGGCGCCAGGAAAAAATCATCGCCTTTTTCGATAATATCTTCTGATGGAACAATGCTCAGGTATGGTGAAGCCAGTTTACTCAGGAAATTATAGTCCAACCTGTTTAAAGATATCTGGACTGCTGATTCGCCGATGGAGAAAATCCCGGTTAAGTCCCGGCCAGGATCGGCCAGATACCGTTCAGCGCCACTGATATTACCCAGCAGGGGCTGTATCTTGGCCTGCGCGCCCTTCAGCAGCGCCCGTTTGAAGGTGTAGACGACGTCTTTTGCGGTAATCTTCCTGCCATTATGAAAGCTCAGTCCGTCACGCAGCGTAAAGGTCCAGGTTTTGCCATCGGGAGAGGCTTCCCAACTCTTGGCCAGGCGAGGACTTATGTTGCCATCATTATCTTTGACTACCAGCGTGTCGTACAGGAGCTGGCAGAGCTGCCGATCAACATCAAGCAGTATTTTCGCCGGATCAAGCGAGGTCGGTTCAGTCAGGAGCGAGAGATGCAGCGTTCCGCCGTACTTCGGCAAGCTGGCGGCTCCGACACTGACAGCCAGCCCGCAACAGATTAAAAAAAAGACTCCCAGCCAACCATACCGCGACTTACCAGCCAAACGTTTCCTCCCGGAAAAGAAATGTGTCTATTAATTTACGAATGTAAATGTAATCCGTCAGTGAAGTGGGGGAACCAGTAATGTCATGCCAGCGTATGCAGGAATCTAGTGGATTCCCGTTGGCACAGGAATGACAAAGAAGGTCTTTTCCCCGGAAGACTGACGCCTTACATGTAAATGTAGTATAATCTTGCCAACAAAGCGGATTCATGATAACATAGCTTTTCATAATTGGGAATACTTTTCCTGGGACAAGTTATGGGCATTCTGGAAGAATACGATACAAGCAGGCTGTGTAATGAAACCGAGGCGGCGGTTTTTCGGATACTCTATTCGTATGTGGAGAAACGTAAAGGCGATCCAGCCTTTCTTCAGTTCTGTATCTGCCAAACCTGTATTATGGATATAGCGGCTATCGCCCTGAATCACCTGCCGCCCCATTACCGTATGTACTCAGCCGATACCCCGCACGCCCTGAAACAATTTCACTATCTCGATTCTGATCTTCTGGCCGACGAAGTAATGAAGGCGATCAAGATCGTCATGTCCTCCCCCCACCATTATTGAAGCAAAGTATCTGTTTCTCCTCCCCTCCCGACGCCCGGGATTGTTCGTCCGCTACCCGGGCCTGAATGATGTGTTGTCTTTTGGTTAGAGCAAAGCGCAACCAGGTGTGATTTAAAAGGGGCAGGTCTACTACCTGTTTTAGTTCGCTTCGCGAGCAACTTCTTGCGAGTCGAATAAAAGTACCTACGGTTACTTGAGCAAACTGTAAGTTCGCCAAAAGAGTCCCCCTGACAAAATACATACTTGATTGCGCTTTGCTATTAGTCGAAGATTCGCTCACCTACCCGAAATAGCGGCCGAGCAGACCCTCCAGGGCACGGGCGTGTCGACCTTCATCCCGTGAACTCTCATCAAAAATATCATGAGCGTGGTCAATGCCGGCTTCTTTGGCTTTCAGGGCCGCTTCCCGCTTTGATTTGTTCGCCCCCCGCTCTCCCGCCAGCATTTTTTCAATATTTTCTCTGGTGCTCGAAGATATCTTGCCGTTCAACTCGGCAAACAAAGCCGCGTGGTTAGCTTCATCCCAGGCAATCGACTTCAGGCAAAGCGCCGCTTCGGGGAAACCTTCGCGTTCAGCCTGACGCGCCATCGCTAAATATAAACCGACCTCACAAGTCTCGCCCCGGAAATTTCCTTCAACGTGTTCAGCGAGTTCCGATCCCTTGGTTACGCCCAAGAGGTGTTCATTTACCAATTCAGTCATATTTACTACTCCTTACCGTACTTTAATTTTTGTTTCTTCTTCGTTCATATCGACGATTGGTAAAACTGGCGCGTCTTTTCCCAGCAGCATATTGGCGACTGTCTGTGGATATGATCGATAACGCAGTTTTACCTCAACCTCAATTGGCCCCTTGACATCTTTGGGTACCAGGAAAGAGAATTTCTCCGTCGCCGAACCTTTGGGTGGGATCGTTTTATTATATTCGAAGCGGACAATTTCCCAGGGTTTGTAAGTATGATTACCGTCCTTGTCAACGGCGTAAGCGTTAAAAACAACCGAGTCCGGAGCAATATTATGATCTTTGTCCAGAGCGCCGGAACGGAAGATCAGTTTGTCATCCTCCCCTTTAATTTTAACATCGAGCCACATCTGCCTGACCTCGGTCAGGCTGGTCGGCAAATTATGGCCGGCGCCTACGTTGGTTACTTTCACCTTAATCTCGCCCAAAGCTCCGGGCGTTAATGAATCAGGCGCGATAATCTCAAGTCGGGCGGCGTTTTGCAGCCTTTTCCGGGCGATATCGGCGTGTTTGGGCGAACCCAGTAGTTCGGTTATGGTGAAGTTGCCGCCGACAAACTCGTGCGTGTAGATAGTCTCTCTTTCCGTAGCTTCTTCGGTCGCTTTGCCGGGATTGGTCTGTTTCTTCATGGTTCTGGCGGTCTCTATAGCTTTTTCCACCGGCATCATGTGGCAGTCCTGACAAACAATATCATTGGCGGCGTAAACGGAATGTTTCCACTCGTCATAGGTCCTCTCAATCGGAAAATTGCTTACCGGGTGAAATACGTTGTGGCAGGAGCCGCAAAATTCCGCCCTGGTGTGCAATTTTGAATAGGCCGTTTCATGACCGGGAGATTCAGCGTCCTTAAAAGGGCCTCGTTTGACTTCGCCGGGATCCATTATCAGGGAGCCGTTTTGCGGCTCATGGGTTGGCGTGTCCAGGAAGGTAGAGGAATAAACCGTATGGCAGAAATCGCACTGGACGCCTTTAGCGGCGATCTCGCTGACTTCAAATTCATCTTTTTCCCTGTTAAAAGTCAGTTCGCCGGTCGCTGTGCCAATCGCCGAGTGACAGCCGGCGCAAAGGTTGTCAATCAGGCCGTCGGTTTCCCTGGAACCCATTTTCCAGAGCGCCCGGAATACCGGATCAACCCAGGCTTTAGAGTGCATCGAACCGTTCCATTGCTCGTAGATTTTTTCATTACAGCCGCCGCAGTCTTCCGGATCGGTAAAGTCCTCCGATTTTATCGCCCGGCCGTCCCTGACATTTAACAATGACGGGAAAAAAGGATATTTTTTCTTTACGCCATCGTCATCGGCCCGACCAATTGAAACCTGAGTTAAAATAAGCATAAAGCTCAGAAATAAAATAAAGTTTTTCTTTTTCACTATTTTTGTTCCCTCCTTTGAAATTCGCCTCAAGGTTACCTGCTTGCTCTCCGCGAGTCGCTCGCGGAAGCGCGGGTAGCTTCACTTTTGAAATCACCACCTCCTTAGCCACGTCTTTATATTACTAAGCCAGTCATCATAGTCACCTATAACCGCAAAAAAAACCTCTTTTTTTACCTATGATGATTTTTCTCTCCTAAAGTTTTGAAGGTAACCCGGTCAAGCACATCCAGCATGGCGTCCTGCGCTGTCCTCCAGATATCATGTACCGGACAGGTCCTCCGTCGGCCGCATTCATTATCGCTGATTAAACACACATTTAAATTAAGTTCGCCTTCTGTTACCCTTATTACATCATAGAGCGTTATTTTCTCGGCCGGTCTGCCCAGGAGCAGACCTCCCCTGGGACCGCGGTATGAGCGAACCAGCCCGGCGTTAATCAGGTGGATTAACAGCTTGCGAAAATACTTCACCGGTATATCCTGTCTTGCACTGATTTCCGCGATAGCAACCGGCTGATCATTTTTTTCTCTGGAAGCCAACTCTAAAACAATTCTAACCGCGTATTCAGTCGCTCTAGTGATCTGCATTATATATAACCTTGGGGACCATGATTGTATTATATAGCCGACCTCGGCGCTTGTCAAGTTTTTAGAGCCGGGGCAACAGACGTAGACAACAACGTCGATAGATATCGCACGATGGATAGATTCTTGGACTGCGCGAATGATAGATATGGGGAAGGTGCCGGCAACCTACTTTTTTCGATATCTATCGACGAGCTGATTTTTAGCGAAGTCTAAAAGAGCCCCCTGAACAAAATTTACATCTGATCGTAATTTACTTTAATAGCTACTATAATCACCGCGATGGCGACCAGCAAAAAAAAACAGCCATAAAAAAAGGGAGCGAAATTACTTTCGCTCCCTTTTACGCTTACCCTGACCAGGGATTAATCTTCGTAGCTGATTCGCTTAGGCGCGCCCAATTGCTTCTGCTTTTGCTTCCGCATCATGTCCGCGTCAAACATAGTCGGGAAATAGAATTCAACATACTTGGAAACCATCCCGGCAACCTCTGTTCCCCTCAACTGCTGCGCTCTTTGAGGAGGATACTCCAAGTCGTCAAAGTTCAGTATTGGCATGGCTGGGTTATGGCACTCATTACAAAGAATCGGCTCCGGTGAAAGATCCTCATGGATCTTGGCTTTAGCCTTGGCTTGCTGATCCATGGTATAAGAATCCTTGTTCTGAATGAAATCCAAGGCGAATTCCTCATTCAGAGGTTTATCCAGCCGGCGGTATTTACCAGTCTTCTCGTTCAGCACACGAGCGATGATCTTGGCGCCATAGTTACCCTTTCTACCCTGAATATTCAACCTGATCTCACCGGTCTCGTTATCAAACCAGCGATAGGAAAACACCTCGCCCTGCTTCTGCCTGATATGGCAAACCTCGCAGGCCAGAAAATAGGTGTGCATGTTACACAGGGAACGAATCGTCGCCGACTTGGTGTGAGGATAGTTACCATGACAACGCAGGCACAGAGGCGGCTGACGACTTTCAACACTGATCGTCGAATCCACGTTATGGAAATGCTGACGCGCTTCCATGACCCGGACCCGCTCGTCCTCAACATTCAGCTTCTTTTGGACAACCTCTTCCTGGGCGACCTCACCTTTAACATGCGATTTGGGGAAATATAAATTTCGCCACATGAAGAGGTTCAGCATTATGACACAGACCATCAGAACAAGAGAAACAATTCTGCCCAACAAGCCCATAACAACACCCAAGAATGTTTTTTCTTTTTTATGAGCCATCTTATTTCTCCTCCCCATGATGTCCGCCGCCATGGCCGTGTCTTTCAGCCATTAATCTTTCATACAAGGCACCATGTTCTTCTTTCATGTGGTGAGCCGAGAGTTTGCCGTCGATCCAGGTCCAACTCATCGGGAACATGCCCGGTTTGAAGTGGATGGTATAGAAATGCCAGATACTAATAGCGCCTATAGCCATAATCGCTTCCATGTTATGCAGGAGGAAGGAGAGATCGACAACAAATTTGCTCCAGCTACTTTCACCCCAGAGGATGACTCCGGTACCGCCGATGATGGTGTTACCAATAATCAGCGTCCAATACTCCAGTTTCTCCGCGTAATTGAACCGTTCGAATTTAGGCCTTTCCTTAGCGAAGCCAAAGAGAAAAGCGTGGTTGTGTCCCATATCCGTCAGGTCTTTCCAGGTCGGGATCATCTCGCGTACCCATCTTTTCCCTGCTTCCACGAAAAAGATATAGTAGATATGGTAAAAACTGGTAGCCAGGAGAAGCACGCCGAAGATACGGTGAATAATCCCGCGCCAAATGAAGATCGCGTGACCGGCATTCTCCAGGATACCGATACCCGCCAGTGATTCCGCCGGTATTTTCGCCATAACGCCGGTAATAACCAGCATAATAACCGCCGTCGCCAGGAAGAAGTGCTGAATCCGCTCATTAAAATTGAGGCGCTCAAAATAGAGGTCTTCATCATGATGCTCATCATGCCCTTCAGCTTTAGCGGTAATTTTTTCCCTGATTGTTTGAATCAAGTCCAGTGTCTGATGCAGAAGCATCCAGCCCAGAACCATGCCGATAATGAGCTTGTAAGCGATGGCGACCACATTAAGTATAAATATCTTAAACCGGGCTCCCGGCTCATCTTTATAACTTACCTGACGCAAACCAGCTGCGGCTTTCTCGCCGGTAGCCGCTTTCGCCAGGACATTAACAATCTCATCCCTCTGACTTTCACCCATATCCAGCATCATGCTGGCCCGCATCTCGTGAACTGAACCAGCGGCGAAACTCTCATCAGCTTTGGCGTGACATTCCGCGCGTCCACAGGTATAACGGAATTTGTTCTTCGGATTGACGGCTGACCGCTCATCTTCTTTGGGGAAAATGGAGTGAGCCGCGAAACCCGGAGGCGCGTGGCAACTCAGACAGTCAGGAAGATTCCTTTGACCAAACTTGATACCCTGGAAGTGGAACGAATCCTGGAAAGCCATAATCGGAGCGACATTGAATTTTGACATCCGCGCCGCATCCTGATGACAACTCAAACAAAGATCGATCATATCCGCCCGGGAACGCCGGGGCATGATCCGACGGGACATGTGCCCGAAGAACCTTTCCCGCCACTGCTTATTTTCATGGCACTGCGCGCAAACATTAATAACCAGGTCCGGTCGGAACGTACCCAGTTCCTCCTGGGCGATATCCGGTATATATTTAGGGTTTTCATGACAATACTTACAGGTTGGCAACAGCTCGCTGTTCGCTTTTAATCGCCCGTCAGGCCGATAGGGACTGTGAGCGCTGGCATCATATATCCTCTTGATGCCTTTATGCGAAAACTCCTTGCCGGTTGATGGTTCCTTCAGGTGACAGTTCACCGTACAATCCACCTTGGTATACTCCCTGTGCGGTACAGCGTCAATGGATCGGTGACAACCGCGACAGCGCAATGAACCATGAACCGTCGAACGAAAAACCTTTTCGTTGATGTAATAGACCTTCCTAACGCCCTTTTTTGTATATCGCCCAATACCAGAGTAAGAATGGCACATCAAGCAGTTCTCCTGATCTGCGGCCATAACATTACCAGCTAGAAGCGGTATCAGTACAAGGGAGATAAGGAGGGTAAAAATCACTAACCCTTTACCTCTAAAATAGCCCGCCATATTTTCTCCTTTCAACTCCTTCCATACCTTTACGGTTACGGTAATATCTTAATCACATCCTGCAGTTTCTTCCGGGAAACCTTCAATAATCCCAAAGCGTATTCATTGTTATGAACACCGTTACTGCCATCCCGGTTAACAACCATCAGGTTTTCCCTGGCTTCGAGGAATATTTTTTCCGCCTCCTCAATCGACGCCCTCTGCTCAGGCTTTTTCTTGTTTTTCTTGGCGTAAGCGATCTTTTCCTCAACAGTATTCATCCGCTCCTGTAGTTTCAGCCTGGTAACCTTGAGATCATCCTTCCATTTATTATATTGAGTTACAATGTCTTCCTCATGACACTCAAGACAGACTTCAACATTCTGAGGCTTTTTAAAGTTGTTCTCAGGAGTATGACAATCAATACACTCAGTCGCCCCGTACATTTCCGAGGTTACCGTTGGAACGCCGTAGCCTGATTTACCAGCCCACATGGCTTTCTGGGCGATATGACAGTTCTGGCAATTGGTCTGACCCAGCTTCGCCTCCGAATCGTCTTTGTTATGACAGCGGAAACAGATACGCATCTTGGGCAGGTTCCGCTTCAGAGGCTCCTCGCCATGGACAATATTGATGTGACAATCCGTACACTCAAGCCCCTGCTCCTCGATGTGAACCCGGTGAGCCATACGAACGCCGCGGGCCTCGGATACCAAACCTTCACCCTCTTTTTCGATCACATCATGGTGGCAACGCTTGCAGTTGGTGTTGATAATCTTGACCCCGTGTTCATTTGTTTTGATATAAAAAAGGCGGTCGCCCTGCTGGTGGATGTTCTGGACTTCCAAAAAGACCTTATCTTTTTTGGCTTTCTCAAGTGTGTTCTCAAGATAGGAACCAAACATATGAGAAAAAACCGTGTTCTGCGCCGCCCATTTAGCCTTCAGGGTTCCGATAAAGCCCTGCTCGTAGTGACAGCTGTGACACTCGACTTCATGTTCGGCGTGAACCGACTTCTTCCAGGTTCGGTATTCAGGCTTCATTTCATGACAAAACGAGATACAAAAACCCGGCGTTGATGAATAGTTAAAAAGCTTAACTATCCCACCCAGAAGGAGTACTCCAACAACTATCAGCGTAACTATCAGCTTGCCCTTGTTACGCTGGATAGAGTTCGACATCCGCTCCTTGACATCCGCGAAAGTCCGGACTTCACCATTACTATGGTCGTTTCTTTCCTCTACCATATACCCTGTCCTTTCCTAGCTTTTCCCTTAGATTTGTGGAGAACTTAGAACAAAAGCTGTCCATACCAGCCATAATGCTAGCAAACAATTGTTTCCCCTGTCAACAATTTTTTTAGCAAACTTCCTGACATAAAACATCTATAAATGTTATCTTATCCTGAGGTTTCCGGCTTTCATTTAATTGATGGCGACCGTGTTTAAATACTCTAATTAGCCGATTGCCGGGATAAAACCGGGAGGAAAGCGCCTTTTTGTCGTCAATTGAATATACAATATTTAACCGAACAGGTGGAATATTAACAAGTTAACCTGATAAAACCGGGAGGGAAAGACTGCCTTTCATGACACTAAACCAGAATCAGAAAGAACAGCGGCTAACCCGCCAAACATTGCACATTTTGTCCAGCCGGCTGTTTGGCGTCATTCTGGTCGCTTTGTCCATCGTGATCATTCCCAGGGTTCTGGGACCGGCCGGAATCGGTTTTTATCTTTACTGGAACTCCATCTTTATTGTCCTGTTTATGTTCACCGATCCCGGTTCTTTGGGCATACTTGCCCGCTATCTGCCGGTCTTAAAACATGACGACCCGGAGCAGATATCCCCGCTGATCTCCAAACTATTCGCGTTAAAACTGGCTTTAATCATATCAATGAGCACGGGCGTTTGGTTTTTCAGCCTGACCGAGCGTTATTATTATTTGACAATCCTGGCCGCGGCCGGCCTTTTGTCTCTGGCGTCTTTAGCGGCCTATCTTCATTACGAGCTGGAAAAACAGCGTGTTTACGGTTCCCTTTTTTATGGTTCCACTTTTTTCAGACTGGTTTTTATTGTCGGCGGTTTTCTGCTTTTCCGTTACTGGGGCATCTTGCTCTGCCTGCTCGCGATGAGCGGAATCATGCTAATCTATCTGTGGTGGTCAGCCCTGGAATTAATACGGCCAAGCTGGGCCGCCCTGGACCGGCCCTTCCCGGAATATATCAAATTCGGCCTGCCCATACACCTGGCGACCTGCGGCTTCATTTTCCTCAACCGGTCATTGATAATTCAAGCCAAGCTGTCCGACCTGCCCCTGGCGACAATCGGGGTTTTCGGCATCGCGGTCAACCTGGCGATAACTTCCTTTTACCAACTGGCGGTCAGTATCCCGGAAAGCGTTCTGCCGGCGCTGGTCAAAGCCCGTAATTCAAATGACCAGATTAAATTCAGGCGGATACTGGATTTGTCCTGGAGATACGCCAACCTGCTGGGCCTCGGGTTAACCGGACTTCTTTTCGCGGCGTCCCGGCCATTAATCGTCATACTGCTGGGCAGTCAATTCGCGCCCGCCATCCCCTACCTCAGGCTGTTATTGTTAGGCTCGGCGCTGATCTGTTGGGAGGAATATTTTCAGCGGATACTGATCGTTTTCGACCGTAACGCCTTACTGGCCTACATCCTGGGCGGCGGCGCCACGTGTTTTTGGCTGGGCTGGTTTTTTATCAATCATAACGGCAACCTTTTCCGGCTCATTTATTTCTACCTCGCGATCCTGGCGCTGGTAACCCTGATCTTTGGTAAATCAGCGCTGAAGCTGGTAACAATTGAGCGTTTTTTTAGGAACACGCTCAAAATAATCGGCGCGGTAATCCTGTCAATTTACATTTCATCTTATTTACCTATGACAAATGTGTTAGAATTAGTCGTCATCCTGATCACGTATTCCATATTATTCGTCGGGTTTTCTCTTCTGTTCCGTGTGCTGTACTGGAGAGAATTTATTAATCATTTCAGGGAGAACGGCTAACCTGAATCCTGAAAAACGCGGCAAAAGCAGGTGGGATTGAACAGCTAATGTCTGGACGAGCAAAACTTATTTTCATTATTTATCTTGGCGTTATTATCTCGGGGGGGCGGCTTTTCGCCCAGGTTGAGCCGAGCGGACGGATCATAACCATTGACGCTGAAACCCACCTGATTTATTTAAGCGTTGGCCGGAAAGACGGCTGTAAGGTTGGCGACCATTTCATAACCTTTCGCGAGGATAATCCAAGGGTCGCGAGAATTGTCATCAATGAAGTTATTGAAGACAATATCTCCAGCGGCTTTTTGAGCGGCGCGTCATCTTTCACCCTCCAGGAAGGAGACGTCATTATCCCGGCTGAATCAGCGAACGATTGCCTGATCTGCCATTACAGCTCAGAGGAGCGGTATCACCGGGAAAGCCTGCACAGTCCCTTTGTCAGCGTAAGCTGCGTCGCCTGTCATGGGAGTCATCAGTCAGAGCGGGCGGAATTTCAGTTTTCCGCCCGGGGCAAGTGTGAAAAGTGTCATGCCATAAAACCGGAGGTAACGCCGGGGCACCAATCGTTTATGGCTGAAGGTTGCGCCAGTTGTCATTCCATACATCAAGCCGGGGAGCAGGAGAGTAAAGGCCCGGAGCGGGTGGATTTCTGCGCTGACTGCCATCAACTGGATGCCGAAAAAGTTTTGTCGGCTCATAACAACTTTTTCCCGGAAAGCGGGCAATGCCATATCTGCCATGACCCGCACAACAAACATGAGGGGAAATATTTATATTCTGAAAAACACGCGCCTTTTGAGGACGGTAGTTGTGACGCCTGCCATGATGAAAACAGCCAGATCGCCACGCCCCTCAAACCGGTGATCAGCGAACTTTGTTACGAGTGCCATGATGAGTTCAGCGCCGAAAATGGCAAAATCCACGCTCCGGTACTAAGCGGTAACTGCACCGCCTGCCATTCGCCCCACTTGAGTAACCGTGATAAATTCCTGAGGAAAAACCCGCTTAAATTATGCCTGGACTGTCACGGGGAAATTTTTAAAGGCGCCTTCAGACATCAACCGGCGGCCAAGGGCGAATGCCTGTCTTGCCATAGGCCTCACCAGTCCAGGGAAAGCAAGCTGCTGCGGAAACCAGCGGGAAAACTTTGCGGGCAATGTCACAGTCTGGCCAACATCACCCCCAGGAAGGCGCATCCTCCTTTCATCAAAAAAGACTGCGGAGCCTGTCACAACACCCATTCGAGCGACTACTCGCATTTGTTCAAGGACGAACCGACCGGGCTTTGCCAAAAATGTCACGCCAATCTGGCCGCCACCGTTAGCGAGAGACATCAAAAAATGTTCGACAAACCGGTCCCGCCCGGTTTCCCCCGGGACGGCTACCAGCTAAAATTAACGAAC
>JAJRWM010000161.1 GCA_024276815.1 bacterium | reverse complement strand
TGGTGAGCGGGCTGACGCAAGCCTCGGTCCGACTTGAAAAATACTCCTTGCCAGCCCTTTCCCTTTTCACAGCCCGCTCCAGCAACCGGTCGAGTCCATCGTGAATAGTGGTTACAAGTTTTCCTTTACCAGGGTTTTCCATTCAACTTTCAGCTTTTTAACCAACTCTTCTTTTTTTTGAGGGTCTTCTTTAAGCCGGTTTTTAACGGCACGCCAGGCCTGAGAGCAGTTTTTGTAGTCGATACCGACGATTTTGTGTATGATCCGATCAAGCTGTCTTTTGTTGCCGGGAGTCGGCTCTATTCCGGCGGCGGCGAAAATTTCCTTCATGTGCCGGAAATAACAGCTCAAGAGATTAATTCCATCTCAGCGCCGCAACAAACCAGAGCGCCGCCGCCCGCCTTGGTTACCTCAACCTCGTTGCCGCAGATATTGCACCGGTATTTCTCACCAACATTTTTTACCGCCATAGTCTTCTCTCCTCCTATTCAGCTTTGATTTCAGTTTTGGCTGACCAGTGACCATCGACATTACAATGGGACACTATTTCGATCGGAAAAGTCTTATACATGGTGGGCAGAAACTCAACCCCGGGTTCTTGCCCCGGTTCAAGTTCAACCATATCTTCCCAACGGTTGTTTACGTATAAATCCACCGCGTAAATGTAGTGCTCCTTGTTCATGGGGTGAGGAGCCTTGCCAATCTGAACACGAATCTTCGCTTTGGAGCGGGCGGCGACTTTACGGGGAGCGTTGATAGAAGGAATATGCAGCTTTTCCTTTTCTGTCAGCTTCGCGGCGTCTTTCGCGGTCTGCACCGGAGCGTCAACATCGCGCACCTTGCTGAGGAAATCAATAATCTCAGCCTTGTTTGCCGCCGTAATCTGGGGTGAACGACCAGCCATGCGGTTTACCGTGGCTTCCCACTGCGCCCGGGTCTTCTTTTTGGTGAAAGGTCTTTTAAGTTTGTGGCAGCGGGTACACAAAGTCTCCATCAAGGCTTTGGGGCCGGCGAAACTCGTGCTACCCCAGGCTAAAACCAATCCCAGGCTGAGCATGATTATCACTGCTTTTTTCATAAAAAACTCTCCCTTCCTGTTTTATTATGCCGCCAGAATATCTCGCCAGCTAAGCATTATGCCGATTTATTTGGTTTTAACTTCGATGCCAACTTCAGGTTCATGCAATAACGTATTATGAATCAGGCATTGATGCGCGACTTTCAGCAAAGAGGCAACCATCTGTGAGTCAAGCTGGTCCGGAATATCGACAACACAGTTGATTTTGCCAATCCGGGCCGGTTGAGACGCTTTCTCCCAGTCCAGGGTGATTTTCATCTTTGAGATGTCGATCTCGTGGCGTAAACAAAAATGCTCGAGATAAACCCCGACACAGGAACCCAATGCGGCGATCAAGAGTTCGGGCGGCGTGAAACCCTGGTTGCTGCCCCCGCCTTCAAGCGGCTGGTCTATTGTCAACTCCAAGCCGCGGGTTGCGGCCTTAAACCTTTTTTTACCTTCATAAACAATTTCCATTGGCATTTGCTTCTTCTTTCCTCCTGTTCAGATAAGTTCCAAACCTTAAAATTAACAACCACTATCGTTCAATCCTGGCATACCTGTTCATAATTCACTATATTCAAAAACAAACTTTGATTTACCAGGGTTAACTATTAAGACGTTAAAAAAGAGAAATGGTTTTAAAAAAAATTAAAAAAGGAGAAAGGCGCCTGGCCGCTGATGGAGCGCTCAGGCGAGGGGTGCCAGATTGGTAAGCCCCAGTGTTTCGTCCCAGCCTCGCGTGAGATTAAGATTCTCAATCGCCTGGCCGGCCGCGCCCTTGATTAAATTATCCAGAACGGTCACAATTATCAGCCGCCGGGCTTTCTTATCCAGCGCTAAATTTATCTGGCAGAAATTAGTGCCGGCCACGCTCCTAGTCCGGGGCATAACGTCCGGGGGCAGGAGCCTGACAAAAGGTTCTTCCCGGTAAAAATCGCTGTATAGCTGATAAAAATCCCGCTTCAGTTCAGACGAGGACAGCTTCACGTAAATAGTGCTCAGGATACCGCGCTTCATCGGCGCCAGGTGCGGCGTGAAGGTAAAGAGAAAATCCTTTTGGCTTATCGCCCGCAACTGGCTGTAAATTTCCGGCTGGTGACGATGACTGGCCACCTTGTAGGCCGTCATTGACGAGGCGGCTTCCACGAAGGACGTGTCGATAGCCGGTTTTCGCCCGGCTCCGCTGATACCGCTTTTCGCGTCAACAATCACATCCTCTATTGGCAGACCTGATTTGAATAACGGGAGCAGGCCCAACAGCGCGCCGGTGGCGTAACAACCGGGGTTAGCGATCAAACTAGCTGATCTGATGCGCTCCCGGTGCAATTCCGGCAGTCCGTAGATGGCTGAACTCAGAAGAGCGGGGCTGGTGTGCTCTACTTCATAATATTGCCGGTAAATTTCCCGGTCCGGTAGCCGGAAGTCGGCGCTGAGATCGATGACCGGGATATCTCTGTCCCGCAAAGCTTGCGCGAAGGCCATTGACCGGCCATGGGGCAGACACAAAAAAACCAGTTGGCAATGTTCAGCCAACTGGTTCAAGTCGTTGTTAACCAGTTTCAGATCCAGCCCGCTAAATTGAGGATAAATCTCACTCAGTTGTTGTCCGGCGTAACTATTGGAAGTCGCTAACCGCAACTCGAGTCTAGGATGCGAGAGTGTCAACCTCGTAAGCTCAACGCCGCTGTAGCCGCTGGCGCCGACAACACCGATTTTCAACATGAAATTCTCCCCAAAATCCTAACGCTTGGAGAACTGGAAGCGAGCTATTGCGCCCTTCAAACCGTATTTCTTACGCTCCTTCATTCTGGGGTCACGGGTCAAATACCCGGCGCGCCGCAACGGTTTTTTCATATCAAGATCAATTTTCAGCAAAGCTCGGGAGATTCCGTGACGAATGGCGCCGGCCTGTCCTGATATCCCGCCGCCTTTAACCGTCACCACGACATCGTATTTATCAGCGGTTGACGTCAACTCCAAAGGCTGAAGCACGACCATTGAAAGAGTTGGCCGGCCAAAATATTGATCAACCGGTTTCTTATTGACAATAATATTACCTTCACCGGGGATTAATCTTACCTGGGCGACGGCCTCTTTACGGCGCCCGGTGGCCCAGTACTGTACTTTACTTCCCACCTGCAGGTCTCCTTTCATTAGATGTCAATTATTTCCGGTTGCTGGGCCTGCTGGTTATGCTCAGGGCCAGCGTATACTTTAAGCTTCCTGAACATCGCCCGGCCAAGCCGGTTCTTTGGCAACATGCCTTTGACCGCCAGTTCGATGATTCTTTCCGGATGCTTTTCCCGCATTTTCTCCAGGGTAACGGTCGTTAAGCCGCCTTTGTAGCCTGAATGCCGGTAATAATTCTTCTGTTTCGCTTTATTTCCAGTAACGCATATTTTATCAGCGTTAATAATCACAATGTGATCACCGGTGTCCATATGCGAGGTAAAGGTTGGCTTGTTCTTGCCGCGCAATATGTTGGTGACTTTAACGGCTAACCGGCCGAGCACCTTATCCGTAGCGTCAATTAAATACCAACGCGCTTCCACTTCACCCTTGGCGGGCATATAGGTTTCCATGATTACCACAACCTCCATTAACAATATCTACAAGAAAAGGAATTATACTAAGCATCGCGCAGCTTGTAAAGAAAAAAATGTAAAAGTTTGTAACGCGTCAGTGAAGTGGGGGATTAGCTGGTGTCGGGGGAGAAAAGAAGGTCGTAAACATCGGACTGCGGGTCGGCGGCCAGAGAATCCAGCGTCGTTTTGAAGCGTTCCCGTACATCAAAACCCCGTAGTTTCAAGG
>JAJRWM010000160.1 GCA_024276815.1 bacterium | reverse complement strand
TACATTCCCCAGTTGTTTAGCCAACTCCAGTAATCCCAACTTAGTTTTGATGATCTTTTGCTCTGTTGTCATCAGACATCCTCCTTTTCTCTTCACTTCCTGTTTGATGAGAAATGTCAGATTAAGTCTCGCCTATTGCAACTTATCGCCACCGGCTGCTCTTCTTTCGTTCCCCCCATCGAGGGGTTAAATGAAACCGGCTACCTGACAAACATCGAAGCTTTGTCCCTGGCACAACAACCCGCTTCGCTGGTTATTCTTGGCGGAGGAGCCTTGGGGCTGGAATTCGCCCAGATTTTCAGCCGTATGGGTACGAAGGTTACAATTGTTAAACATGGTGAGAGAATCCTGACCCGGCAGGAGCCGGAAATTTCCGCCTACCTCAAGAAATACCTCGAAGACGAGGGCATAAATATCATAACCGACGCCAGGGTGTCGGAAGTGAAAAAATCAGGAAACGACAAAGAAGTTGTTTTTGAGAAAGATGGCAAGTCTGAAAAAATCGCCGCCGGAGAGATTCTTCTCGCGACCGGAGTCAGCGCTAACCTGGAAGGTCTTGGTCTGGAAAAAGTGGGAATCAAGACCGAGGGCGGACATCACATAATTGTCGACGACTTCTTGCGGACAAATATAGCAAATATTTACGCCGCCGGCGACTGTGTCTTCCATATGTGCCTGGAAACAGTCGCCGCCAAGGAAGGGAAGATTGCCGTGGAGAACGCTTTCTTGGACGCCGGCAAGAAAGTGGATTTTTCCAGCGTTCCCTACGCTGTCTTTACCGACCCTGAAGTGGCCGGCGTCGGGCTGACTGAAGCGGAATACCTGGAAAAATATCATACCTGTACCTGCCGGACAGTCTATATGGACAGGATACCAAAAGCCCTGGCGGCAAACGACACCCGGGGACTGGTTAAAATGGTGGCCCATCATCAGAACGACAAAATAATGGGCGTTCACATTCTTTCCCCGGTAGCCTCGGAAATGATCCAGGAAGCGGCTCTGGCCGTAAAGTTCGGCCTGACCGTGGATGACATAATTGATACGATTCATGTTTTCCCAACCTATAGCGAAGCTATTAAAATCGCCGCCCAAGCCTTTCGTAGAGATATCAGCACAATGAGTTGCTGCGTGGAATGAATCTGAACAGGCTCGCCGGGCGACAACAAACCGTTCTGAAACTTTTCGACTTTATCAGCGCTCAAATTGGCTGGCCGGGAATTAATTGCCGGCGGAAAAGTTGACCAGCAAACCCGAATTGAGTTATGATAAAGTATTGAAACCAAGGAGATCGATTTATGGAAAAGGAAATTCATAATTTGCATTTTGCCACCAGGCAGGATTTTAAAGAAGATTTTACCGGAAAGTTCGCTAACCGCGACCAGCAGATGCTGGAAACTGTTGAGTCCTCATTGTTTGGCGATGTCAGGATAAGTGAGATCGCTGTCCAGGAGGTCAATCCTCCGCCCAAAAAGGAAAGCCGGAAAATCGATCTCGCGACGCTGCGGATCGACTCCAAACTACTGGGCGTTAAAATTGAGCTGAGCGGTCTTCTGTACAATCCGGTACTGGAAAAGGTCAGTTTCCTGGAAACCAGTTACAGAATGGACAAATTATCGGACAACACCTCGGTGGAATTTTATCCTGAGGATGCCAGAATCACCGATCATTTCCTGGAATACCTGGATAAACTGCATTTGAACGCCGAGGAAAAACAATTTTTCAGTGAGTTTCCCAAGTATTTCAACAATCCCAGCTTCGGAGTGGTTGAGGAGGAACCAGGCAATATTCATCGCATGATCTACGCCGACAAAATACCGATTGGCGTATACTATCAGGAAGAGAGATACCTGGGGTTGATTTTCAATAAACATAACAAAATGTATGAACTGCGTAATCAAGGACTAAAACCAATGGACTACGAAGCTGTTGAAACAAAGTATCTCGAAGCGGAGGACCTGACGTCCGCGATGTTCAGTTGCTTCGAAAATCTGCACAAATATGATCCGAAACAAAAGTCGGGGCCTTCCTCGTCAATTTTTGGTTCGGCCAAGATCAAGACAATTGCTATCCTGAGCGCCGATGAGCCGGAGAATGAGTCGTTACAGCTAATTCTCGGAATCGGCCTCAAGAGCCACCTCAAGCATCAGGACCGGACTCATATGCAGTATGAAGGTTTGGCTTACAACAAGGCTCTCGGCAAAGTGGGCAAAGTAAAAGTGTTCACGGAGCGCCACTACGAAGGTATGGGACATTTCAAATTGCAGAGTAAAATGGAATATCTGCCTGATAATCCTGAGAAGCGGAAGATATTCCTGTATGATCTGGATAAAATCCTTGAGGAGCGGGACATCAAGTTTTTCCAGGAGCGCGTTATTCCCTTTTTCAGCAATCTGAGCTTGGGCAAGCAAGTGGCCGGCGGCGATGTCACGCTGTTTTACCCGATTTACGCGGATGGCGTCGCGATTGGTAATTATCTTGTGAACACCAACACCTCAAAGCATAATTATCGCGGTTTAATGGTTTCCAGGTCGGGATGTGAGCCAATATGTTTCCAAAACTCCCTTCATCTTTTTGAAGGCGCGCCCAGGATATAATTTGGGGTTGGAGGAAAACGGTAACGCGTCAGTTATTGGCAGGTATTCAGGCGGGCCGGGTAATTGTCGATAAGCAGGACATGAGTTATTGCGAGGTCTGTTTCGAAAAGCAGCAGAAAACTGATGTCCTCTGCGAAGAAGTAATCAGGCTGCAAGCAAAGCTGAACCTCCAGGAGCGCAAGGCACGAGAAAAACCGTTTGGTTCTGCAACCTTCCATCCGCGAAAATTAACCATAAAACCAAAAGCTCGGAAGAAAACCGACAACGTCAGGGCGGCGCCAGAGCGTTTTAAAAAGATGCTGGATTCAAGGGCCGCCAATCCTTCTTTTGATCCTTATTC
>JAJRWM010000159.1 GCA_024276815.1 bacterium | reverse complement strand
TCCTGACATACAGCGGCTCTGAAGGGATTATTAAAACCGATAACGGGGTTGAAATAATGATCAAGGAGTCCCGCTCGGCGGCCGTTATGAAGGCCAGCGAGTTCGTACTCTCAATTCCCGGCACCAACCAGGTGGAAGCCGCGGTGCTGGGCATCCCGTCCGTGGTGCTGCTGCCGCTCAATAAGCCGGAAGAATTACCTCTTGATGGCGCGATTAACTACCTGAACCGGCTGCCGATTTTCGGCAAACCATTGAAAAAATATATTGTTCTGAAAATGAGTCAAAAAATGAAGTTTATTAGTATTCCCAACAGAATGGCCAGAACTGATATAATACCGGAGATGAGAGCGGCGCTGACCGCTTCCATGGTAACGGCTAAAATTGAAGAACTGCTGGACGATCCCCGCAAAATCCAAGAAATGTCAGGCCGGTTAAAAGAATTGACACGACAGGATTTTCAGCCCAGCGCGCTGCTCCTGGAGACAGTTTTAGCCAATCTTTAAATTAAGGAAATAATCATGAGTGAAAAAATCGCGTTAATGGGCGGGATCCCGGTACGGAAAGAACCGCTAATCTTTGGTACGCCCAAGATATCCGAGGATGAAATCAACGAAGTCGTGGCGACACTGAAAAGTGGCTGGTTGTCGACCGGTCCTCGGGTCTTTCGCCTGGAAGAGCAATACAGCGAATATATCGGCGCTCAACACGCTGTCGCTCTCAATTCATGCACCGCCGCGTTAACCCTGGGCCTTGAGGAGCTTGGAGTTGTGCCGGGCGATGAAGTGATAACCACGCCCCTGACCTTCGCGGCTACGGTTAACGTGATCGTACACGCCGGCGCAACACCGGTTTTTGTTGATATCGAACCCGATACGCTTAACATCGACGCCGATTTAATCGAAAGCAAGATCAGCGAACGCACCAGGGCCATCCTGCCGGTTCACTTCGCCGGGCACCCCTGCGAAATGACCAAAATTACCCGCCTGGCGAAAAAATACGACCTGCTTATTTTAAACGACGCCGCTCACGCCATCGAGTCAGAATACGAAGGTAAAAAAGTTGGCTGTTGGGGAGATATCACCGCCTACAGTTTTTACGCCACCAAAAACCTGGTTACCGGCGAAGGCGGCATGGCCGTCACTGATAATGACGACTGGGCCGAGAATATGCACATCAAACGGCTGCACGGCATCAGCAAAGACGCCTGGAACCGCTATTCATCCGAAGGCGGCAAGCTCTACGATATTATTTATCCCGGCTACAAGTTCAACATGATGGATATTCAGGCCGCGCTGGGACTGGGGCAACTGGAAAAACTGGACCGGCACTGGGAAGTCCGTAAAAAAGTGGTGGAAGATTATAACGAGGCTTTCAGGGAAACACCTGAACTGATAAAACCGGTTAACAAAGGCCCGATCCGGAACGGGTATCATTTATACGTGCTGCGACTGAAATCCGAGGAACTGGGTATCAGCCGGGAAAAGTTTATCGAAGCCTTAAAAGCTGAAAATATCTGTACCGGCGTGCATTTCCTGGCCATTCATCATCATTCGTTCTATCAAACCAATTATCCCCAGCCGGCCGGGTCGTTAAGTCACGCCGATTACGCCAGTGAACGGGTCTTCTCTCTACCGCTGTCGGCGAATTTAACCGATCAGGATGTCCGGGACGTCATCGCGGCGGTTAAAAAAGTCATCGCCTATTATCGGGAACAAAAACTCTAAGGAAATCCATGTTTTATCTAGCGAAACGCTTGGCGAAGTATCTTCGTAAATACTGGGCGCCAATTTTACTTTCTATCGCCAGTTCTTTATTGGTCGTCGGGATTATCGCCCTGATACCGGACTACGTGAAATACCTGGTCAACGCTCTGCAGAAAAAAGATATCGCGCGTTTGAACCTGCTGATCGCGGCGGGCGTTGGTATCGTTTTAATCAAGGATGTAATGTTCTACGGCCAGATATATTTCTCCAGCCTGGCCGCTCAGAAAGTCGTTTACGAACTCAGGGAGGAAATATTCCAGCATTATCTGGATATGCCTTTCGTTTTTTATGTGAAGTGGCGCACCGGCGAGCTGATTTCCCGGCTGACCACTGATATTACGCTGATCGAGGAAACTTTGGTCAACAACCTGGTCAAGGGCTTTCCCCAGATACTGTTGCTGCTGGCGTTGCTCTTCCGGATTTTTTACCTGAACTGGAAACTGGCCTCGCTTTCACTGGTTTGCGTGCCGCTGATCGGTTATACCATCAGTTATTTTGGCGAGATAATCCATCGCCTGACGGGTAAGAAGCTGGGCAAGATGGCTGATATCTCTTCGGTCGCCGAGGAGGTCGTCTCCGGCATCAGGGTCGTTAAAGCCTTCGTCCGCGAGGACTACGAAAGAGACCATTTCGCCCGGGAAAATCATCGTCATTTCGAGATAAATATGCGCCGTGCCCGTATTGAGGCCATGCAGGAGCCGGTTATCGAGCTTTTGGCGATTGTCGGCGTTATGCTGGTTATCTGGCTCGCGGCTCAGGATTACATCAGCGGCCGAATGGCTGTCAGCGAGATGATGGCCTTCTTTACCGCGATCGCGCTGTTGGTCGATCCGGTGCGTAACATCAGCCAGGTCTACAGTACCTGGGCGCAATCAGCCGCTTCCGCACGGCGGATTTTTGAAATACTGGATATTGAAAACGAGATAACTGATAATGAAAACGCTCAGGAGCTTGAAAAAGTGCGAGGAGCTATCGATTTTAATAATGTCAGCTTCGCCTACACCGAGGAGACGCTGGCCCTGCGAAACATAAACCTCAAAGTTAAACCCGGCGAGATTATCGCCCTGGTGGGGCCAAGCGGCGCCGGGAAAACAACCTTGCTCAATTTAATTCCCCGTTTTTACGATCCGACACAGGGCGAGATTTTACTCGATGGCAAGCGGCTGCGCTCAGTTACCTTACACTCTCTGCGGGAAAGCATCGGTTTCGTGCCGCAGGAAACGGTGCTCTTCTCCGGTTCAGTCAGGGATAATATTCGCTACGGCCGTCTCGACGCGAGCGATGACGAGATCGAAGCCGCCGCCAAGGCCGCCAACGCTCACCGATTTATCGTCAATTTAACGAATGGTTATGATACCGAGGTCGGTGAAAAAGGAGTAAAACTATCGGGCGGCGAAAAACAAAGACTGGCGATTTCCCGGGTGTTTTTACGCAACCCCAGGATCATCCTGCTTGACGAAGCGACTTCGGCGCTCGACAGCGAATCTGAGCAATTGGTCAAGGAAGCGATTGAAAAACTGATGGCCGGCCGAACGACCTTCGTTATCGCTCACCGCTTCTCGACAATTCAGCACGCCGACCGCATAGTGGTTCTGGAAAATGGTCGGCTGATTGAACAAGGTCACCATCAAACGCTGGTAAACGCCGGCGGGCTGTACCAGCGGCTCAGCGACTTGCAAGTCAGCGGGCAAAGGTAGAAATATGCCGACTGTAGTAGCGCACCTGATAAAAAATTTCCTGCCGCTGAGCGAACCGTTCATCTACAGCCAGATTAGCAACCTGCCCGCCGAATATCAGGCTGTCGTAGCTACCCAGATGACCATGAACTCCGAGTTGTTTCCCTGGAAAAACGTATGGTGCGAGGATGATCTCTCAGTAACCTCACGTTTGTTTTCCCGGCTGGGTTATGCTTTAAGCGGCAACCATCCTCCCCTGTCCAAATATTTAAAAGATAATCAAACCGTTCTCCTGCACGCCCATTTCGGTTCCCAGGGGATTGAAATGTTAAGACTGGCCAGACACCTCGACCGGCCGCTGATAACCACCTTCTACGGCGTGGATATCAGCGCCCTGCCCCGTATCTGGACTTATCGACTGCGCCTGGAAAAGCTCTGGGCCAAAGGCGACGGCTTCATCGTCTTGAGCGAAAAGATGAAAAATCGAGCCGCTGAACTGGGCGCGCCATCGGAAAAAGTACATATCCTGCGCATTGGAATCGATACCAAACGCTGCTACTTCCACGCTCGTGAGCCTGGATCAAAGAAGATTAAATTCCTGATGTGCGGCCGCATGGTGGAAAAGAAGGGCATGGAATATGGCATCAAAGCATTCGCCAAAGTCGCTCAGGGCCGGGATGACCTGCTGCTGAACATCATCGGCGACGGAACACTGAAACCAAAACTGGTCGCGCTGATCAAAGAGCTGGGTATCGAGGCCAAAGTATGCCTGCTCGGATACCGTAGCCACGCCGAGTATATCCAGTACCTCCACCAAAGCCATATCTTTCTCACGCCCAGCGTTACGGCGGCTTCAGGAGATACCGAAGGCACGCCAACCGTGCTGATGGAAGCGCAAGCCACCGGAATGCCGGTAATAAGCACCAGACACGCCGCTATCGACGAAGTGGTGCTCGACCGGGTGAGCGGTTACCTGGTGGCTGAAAAAGACGTGGAAGCCCTCGCCGAAAAAATGAACCAC
>JAJRWM010000158.1 GCA_024276815.1 bacterium | reverse complement strand
CGATGTTTATTCCCTCCTCTTCTCCCCCGACACCAGCTAATCCCCCACTTCACTGACGGGTTACACACGAAATCTGAATAACCTTGACTTGGAAAAGTCGTGGTGGTATAGTTGTGCTTAATTTTCGGGCGGTGGTTCCCGACCTGCCCACAATTGGTTGGTAAAAGGAATTCTTTCGGCATCCGGAGCAAGGTTATCCCATGAGTTTGCCTAAATCACTTAAAGTAAATAATGAGCACCACCTTCTTAAGTTGTTGCGGTTTACCAAAATTGAGCATACAGTCTACAGTTTGCCTTTCCTCTTTTCCGGAGCCTGGCTGGGAGCGGGGGGCAAATTGCCGCCGCTAAATACTTTACTGCTAATATTTCTCGCCGGAGTCGGCGCGCGCACCATGGGCATGGCGATGAACCGCATTCTCGACCGCAAAATAGACGCCAAAAACCCACGAACGGCAAACCGTGAGCTGCCAAAGGGCAGCATGACTGTGAACAGCGCTTATCTGGTCGCCGGAATCGGTCTTGCGGTCTACCTCCTGGCCTGCGCTTTCCTGGGCAGGCTCTGCTTGCTGCTGTCCCCGATCCCGGCGTCAATCCTGATCACCTATTCCTTGCTGAAACGTTTCACCCCCTATTGCCACCTGGGCATTGGCGTCTGCTTGTTGCTGGCCCCGGTTGGCGCTTATATCGCCGCTTCCGGAAAGCTGCCGACCGATGTACACATTCTCCTGCTGACTCTTTTCACTTTCTGCTGGATGAGCGGATTTGATATTATTTACGCGTTGCAGGATATTGATTTCGACCGCGAGGCGGGCATTCACAGCATACCGGCCGCCTTTGGTTTTACCGGGGCCCAGTTCGTTGCCGCCGCCATCCACTCGGTGGCCCTGCTTGCGGCGGTTGGCCTGCTTCTTTTCACCGGCGGTAATGTTCTGGCCTGGGGAGCTTTTGTGATTTCCGCGTCGGCTTTTGTTCTGGCCTATGTTCCGATAATTCCACTATCATTCCGTTTTTTCCCGCTGTCCGCCATCGCCGGTATTTTTGGCGCGATGATCCCTTTGATGTGGATCAGCTAAACACCCTTATTAAACCTGACAGGTGATTAAATTTGCATTATCCTGATTTACGTTCCTTCATCCAGCATCTTGAGTCTCTCGGCGAATTGGTCCGAATCAAGGAAGAAGTCAGCCCTGACCAGGAGATAACCATCATCCAGCACCGGGTCATCGAACAAGGCGGCCCGGCCCTGCTGTTTGAAAACGTCAAGGGTTCGCCCTACCGGCTGGTCTCCAACCTTTACGGCACCAAAAAACGAGTCGATATGCTTTTCTGTCTCCCCCCTGAAGAACTGGGAGAAAAGCTGGTCTCCCTGGCGGAACAGCTTATGCCTCCCAAGCTCAGTACAATCTGGGCCAAACGTAAAGATATCATGGGGCTTTTGCGGGTACGTCTGCGCAAGGTCCGTTCCGGCCCCATACTGGATAATCTTCAGTCGCCGCCGGACCTGTTGAAGTTGCCCTGTTTACACTGCTGGCCGCACGACGGCGGGCCTTTTTTCACCCTGCCTTTGGTGCATACCACTGATCCGGAAACAGGGGTCGGTAACCTGGGAATCTACCGTATGCAGCGCTATGACTCGACGACTACCGGCATGCACTGGCAGATCGAAAAAGGCGGCGGTTTTCATTTCCAGAAAGCGCTGGCCACAGGAAGACCTCTGCCGGTAAGCGTTTTTTTCGGCGGGCCGCCAGCGTTGACAATCGCCGCCATCGCCCCGGTGCCTGAAGGACTGGATGAACGGCTGATCGCCGCGATTATGATGGGCAAACCGCTTGACGTAATCAGCCGTAAAACGACCGGTCACAGAATACCGGCTACCGCAGAATTTGTTCTCGAAGGCTCGGTAACGCCTGGTGAAGTGAGGAGAGAGGGGCCTTTTGGCGACCACCTGGGGCACTATTCCCATTCAGCTGATTTTCCGGTCTTTCGGGTAAACCGTATGCTGGCCCGTAAAGACGCCATTTATCCGGCGACCGTGGTCGGCAAACCCTGCCAGGAAGATTATTTCATCGGCGAGTCTCTCCAGGAAGTTTCCATTCCCATGCTGAGAATGGTTCATCCTGGGATACTTGATCTTTGGGCCTATCCGGAAACCGGGTTCCACCCCCTGGCCGTCGCCAGGGTTCGGGAGCGTTATCCCAGAGAAGCTCTCAAGCAAGCCTTCACGATACTTGGAGAAGGCCAGCTTTCCTTAACCAAAATACTCATCATCGTTGAAGATGACATTAATATCAAGGACTTCAAACAGGTCAGCGACGCTTTATGGAAAAAGCTCGACGTGCTTGAAGGCATCTATTTAATCGCGCCTACGGCGCAGGACACGCTGGACTTCACCGGGCCGTCGATGAACATGGGAAGCCGGCTGATTCTCCTGGCGGTTAACAGCGCCAACCAACCAGTGCGGACGGCTCCGCCGCCAGCTCCGCCGGCGGCGGCAGAAGTCCATCAGGATATCGACAAACTGATGATGCTGGGGGACGCTTTTTTAATTGTTCGCGTGAAGGAAGGGCGAGAGGCGGCGCCCATTCGGGAAGCCCTGGCCCGTCATTCGATCACCAAACAATATTTGTTCCATGTGCTGGTCTCTTCAGACGTGCCGCTTGATGATCCGGCCCTGGTACTTTGGGGCTGGTTTACCCGTTTTGACCCGCTAAAGGACATTCATCCGGCTAACCGGGAGGTGATTGGCAACCGTCTGGTGTTGCGCTTCCCGATTGCCATTGACGCGACCTGGAAAGAGGGCTACCGTCAGCCGGTCGCCTTTGACCCGGAATGGGAGAGCCTGGTCAATTCCAAGTGGGACCGTTACGGAATTCCTTTACCCTAGAGTAAATTAAAACTTCTAAGCGGCAAAACAAGAACCTTGGGGGCTCTTTTTGTAAAACACCGCCCCCAATCCCCCACAAAAACTTTCATTTGTCTCTCGGCAAAAACCGTACAACTGATAGTAACTTGCTCTAAAAACTATAACTTGGAGAATCCGCGAGTAAGATCGTTAAATGCCATAGTCACTCCGTCTTTTTATCCTTAATCATGATCAGCATCATTTTAAACGGGGTAACGGCTTTTAGTGAATGCGGCTTATTGGCGGGCATGATAATCATTTCGCCGGTCTTTAAATGTGAAAGATTGCCGTCAATCAGAATTGCCACCTCACCGTCCAGGACATGAACCAGCGCGGCGAAGGGAGCGGTATGTTCACTCAATCCCTGCCCTTTGTCAAAGGCGAACATCGTCACTGAACCGGACTCCTGCTTGATAATCATGCGGCTGACCACAGCTTCATCCTGATAAGCCAGCAGATCGCCCGCGTTGATTACATTACCTTCAAGTACTTTTTTACTCATAACTCTTATAAATCACCTTTCATATTTTCAGCGCCAAATCCCTAAAACAAATTAAAATCTTCTAAGCGGCTTGTGGGGGAAACTTTTTTATTATAAAAAGTTTCCCCCACGCCCCCTTCAAAAATATAAATTGGCCTTCGGCAACTGCCGCCTTACATTCGCTCGTAACACACTTTAACAGCAACCGGAGGAATTGTCGTCGCCGCAGTCACAGGTCGGTTCGGTGCCTCTCAACAGACCATTAATTATCCCCGAAGCGCAACCCACGCCGGCGGTTACCATAATCGCTTCAGCCGGACAATTACGGGAACAGGCGCCGCATTCCATGCAGGCGTCACGGTTAACCATTTCCGCCTTTTTCCCCTTCATTTTAAACACGGCGTGGGGGCAGACATCAACGCACATCCCACAGCCAATGCATTTTTCCGGATATAACTCCAAAGTGACAACATCCGTCAAGTATTTTAATTGAGCCATAATTGACAACCTCCTGATTCCTCAGACAAATAGTCCCGCCAGCCATAATCCTGAACCCAACACCGCGCAAACACTCTGAACCGGGACGGCGATTTTCATTTCCCGCTGAACGCCGGACAACGAAGTGTAGGTCGAAGCGCCGGTAAAATTCAGGCCGAAGAAACTGCTGATTGCCGGCAGCAGAAAGAGCCAGGCCGCCGCGCTCAGGGTATTCCCGAAAAAAGCCGGATGAGCCAAGCCGTATCCTTCAACCGCCAAGGTTAATATTATACCAGCCCAGGCGCCTTTGACGGCAAAAGAACGCCCCGGCAGCCAGGGCAGAAGAACGGGCGTCAGGACATTGCCGGCTAAATAGGCTCTCAAAAATAAAAGCGCGCTGACAACGCCTTGGTCAAGCGACCGTGAAAGCGAGTACCAATCCCGCCCAATCCCGCCCAGCAAAAACAAGGCGATCATGATCAGAATAGCGACCTTTGACCAGCCGACAAGTTCAACCGGCGTTAAAACCAGCCGGTCCCGAAGGGTAAAGCGAACCTGTCTCATCTCAGGGGTCGCCTTCATGTTTGAGTCAAGAAACCGCGGTAAATCCCGTGCCCGCACCGGCCCGTAAACCACCCGGAAACCACTCTGTTTCTTGACTTCAAAAGCGTTAACGCCGGGCGCGCCCAACTGCGGTACGATAATCGTCTTGTGAGTCACAATCTTTTCCAGTTGTACCAACTTGATCCGCCGGACGATTTCCTCCGTGCCGAAAGTTCCTTTGCCGGCGGCGCACCAGACATTGATACCCGAGGTGTCGATAACCAAAAGCCAGGCATCTTGCCCCTTTAAGCTGGAACGCAGCGCGTCAAAGCTCATTTTATAATTAGCCGAGACCAGAACCGGCGAGTTCTCCGAGGGCTGGCCGACAGCGTAGATTCCCGGCGGCGCCAAATATTTCATTCGGCCAACGCCCCAGCGGGCTTGCCAGCCGCCCAGACGATCACGGAAACTTAATTCAGGGCTGACGACAGCGATCCTGCCCATCCCGGAATCAAGCGTGCCGCTGACAAAGGGAGCTTCGATTAAAAGAGCATCCTTCTTAACCGGCGCGCATTCACCGGCGCAACAGGAAGCTTTGGTCTCTATCCT
>JAJRWM010000157.1 GCA_024276815.1 bacterium | reverse complement strand
GGTGTCCCAGCATCTGCTGGAGCCTCATATCCTTATAGTTGGTTGACGCCACGGTTTTGCCGTTGATTTGAATGCTCTTGTCGCCTTTTTCAAAACCGAGTACGGAAACAGTCGCCGTAACGTCTTCCTCGAAAAAGAGAAGATTCCCTTCGCTGGCGGATTTCTGGCCGGGTGCGTTCAGATCAGAGAAGAAGTTTTCCTTCACAGAAAAGAAAACGCCGCTGACCAGCGTTTTCTGGCTCCAGCCGGGGAGTAAAAACTGGCCGGGAATAAGTATTACGGCCAGGCAGAGAGCTACCAGCCTTTTCTTGCTCTGAACAAACTCACCGATAAAAACAATCAGGCTGATACCAATCAGAAGGTTCAGCGAGACATTCAATCTGCTGGTCATCTGGGTGCCTAAATAGGGAATACCGATAAAACCGGCGGCCAGCGAGCCAAAAATCGAGCCGACCGTATTCACGCTGTAGATTACGCCAACATCCCGCCCCAGTTCCTCGCTGCCATAAAAATAAAGCTTGATGGCGTAGGGGAAAGTCATCCCAAAACAAAAGGTCGGCAGGATCATCATCGTGGCGGCAAAACAGATGCCAAAGATCGTCACGGTGCTCCAGTCGCTGGAGTAATTAATGTAAACATGTAAAAACGCGTTGGGCAGATAGTTAAAGACGGAGACCAAAATAATACCAAAAATTCCGATCAGTATTTCCAGGACCGCGAAACCAAACAAGGGATTTTCGCTTTTATCGGCTAGTTGGCCGCCAACCAGGCTGCCCAGGGCAATGCCGGCTAAAAAAATGGTCAGCATGATCGTGAAGGCGTAAACAGACGCTCCTAAAATCAAGGTCAAAAGCCTCGTCCAGACAACCTCGTAAACCAAGGCGGTGAAACCCGAAGCGCTGATTGCCACAAGGACTAACAGTTTCTCCCGGGAAGGGCGCCTCTTTTTAACCGGCTTAACCGGCGCTGGAACTTGAGCGGCCGGCCCGGTCAGTTCCAGCAAATCCCGCAGGGTAATAAAAACGCCCAGGGCGACCATAAAATTTATCGCTACCGCGAAATAGTTGGAGTTGGCCACCCCGAAGCGGTTGATCAGCCAAAAACCAGTGATGAAACAGCCAACAGTCGCGCCGAAAGTATTCCAGCCGTAGATTTTACCAATATCGCCGCCAAGCTTTTCTTCCGCCGCGACAAAAAGCCGGCTGATCACCGGCAGAGTCCCGCCCATTAAAAAAGTGGGCAATAAAAGCAAGCAGAAAAGAATGATGAATCTGGCCAGGCCGAACAGAAATGAACTCCCGAACCAGGAAGTTAACAGAGGGTAAAGAGATAACAGGAGTTTAAAAGCGAAGGGTAAAAGTAAGGCTGTTAAGCCCACAGCGGCTTCTAATACAATATAAACCCTAAGGGGAGAAAACTGTAACTTGTCAACCCAGCGCCCGAAGAAATAACTTCCCAACGCCAGGCCGGCCATGTAGGAACTGAGAACGGTGCTTACCGCCAAAACCGTCGCCCCGAAGATCAAGGAGAGCTGTCGGACCCATAAGACCTCGTAAATGAGACCGCTCATGCCGGAGAGAAAAAAGAAAAAAAGTAGTAACCAGCGGTTGGCGTATGCTAATTTGTTTTGCTGTATCATTATAAATATCCAGATGTTTTGGCGAATTTTCCCTGCGTTCGAAGTGAGTCGTGTTGGTTTTTGCCCGTATTCTTTATTATCAAGGCCCCGTAATCAGATAATGGAGGTTGTCTCTTCGATGATTTCGACCAACTGTGATTTCGAAAACAGACCGACCAGTTTATGCAAAACCTTACCCTCTTTGAGCAGTAAAAGATAGGGTACTCCCCTTATTTCGAACCGGTCAGCCAGACCGGGGTGTTCCTCAATATTTACCTGGCAAACCTTCAGGCGTTCCCGGTATTCATCCGCCAGTTCAGCAATCAGCGGCTTTATTATATCGCAAGGCGAACACCAGGGCGCCCAGAAATCAATTAAAACTATTTTCCGCCTTTCCTCGTCAACCTCAATCGTAAAATTGCTCTCGTCCAGGCTCATCAAGGATTCGTATTCAGTCATGCTGGTGCTCGACCTTCCCCAGTTTAGCCCATAGCCGGGTCGCCACAAAGTCCGGCACCAACCCTGCAATTGAGCCTCCGTACCGAGCGACTTCCTTGACAATCCGCGAACTGATATAGGAATAACTTTCATCAGGAATCATGAACACGGTTTCAATGTCCGGTGATATTTTGCGGTTCATCAGGGCCATTTGAAATTCATAATCAAAATCAGAAAACGCCCGGACCCCTCGCAAAAGAACGTGAGCGTCGCGTTCTTCCGCGAAGCTGGTTATCAGCGAGGTTAAAGTTGTCACTTCAACATCGGGCATACCCCGCGTCGCTTCCTTGACCATGGAAAGACGTTCCTCCAAAGAAAAAAGCGACCGTTTGGCGGAATTTTCACCTATCGCTATAATTAAAGTGGTGAATATCTTTTTGCCCCGCTGAATCAAATCGATATGACCGCAGGTGATGGGGTCGAAGCTACCCGGATAGATCGCTATTTTATCCATTTGAACTCACGGTCATCATCAATATGGTACCTAATTAGGGGAAACTCTTGGAGGAGGGGGGGAACCGCTCCCCCGGCAATCCCCAGACAAAAACTTTCGTGGGCTGGTGGCAAATAAAGATTACACCTGCTAGCAACACGCCCTAACAACCGAAATTTATCTGGAGCGAGGAGCCAACCGCCCGCGCTTTTATAGCATTTACGCTCCCAACGACTTTGCTTAATAACCACGATAACAACCTCATTCTTCAGCCTGACCTGGTTGATAAAAAGCCAAACCACTACCTCCATACACCAGCCGCCGGACCGCTACAAGCTGACCAAATGATTCCGGCAGAACAAGGCGCGCGGGATGTTCAGCGATAATTAAAGTATTATCATTTATTATACTATTTTTGCTTAACGCTTGTAAACAGCTTTCCGCTAACCCTGAATGATAGCCGGGATCAAGGAAGATGTAGGCGAAAGAAAGATTTTCAGCCGCCAGTTTTTTTAAAGCCAATTCAAAGGACAGGTTGAGTACCATGGCTTTTTCGGTGATTAAACGCAGATTCCGGTGAATTGCCTGACAACTCTGGCCGTCTTTTTCCACCAAAACAACCGGTTCCGCGCCCCGGCTGACAGCTTCCAGCCCCACGCTGCCGCAGCCGGCAAAGAGGTCCAGAAAGCTGGAGTTTACCAGAGCCGGCCCCAGAATGTTAAAAAGAGCTTCTTTCACCCTCCCGGTCGTGGGACGTAAACCAGGTCGTTGATGATAGTGAAGCTTGCGCCCCTTATGCTTGCCGCCGATTATTCTCATTAATCGTTATCGGGCGCTTGATCAGGCGAGTCACCCTGACGAAAGTGTTTTTGTTTGATAAAAATATCCGTAACGTGTTCCAGTTCCAGGATTCTTTCAATATCCTTGGCGGTTAAGGTTACTCCCTCGCTCAACAAAACAACTTTTCCCGACTCATTGCTTATGGGGTTGGCCAAAATCATGCCGACCTCCATCTCTTCCTTGGGAATGGGCAGGACAAGATAGGTTTCCCCGTCATAATCGGTCAGATCGCGCACCCGCTCCGCTTTTTCCGGCTTAACGGAAAGCTCTTCATCGATGGCCTCCTGGCGTATCGTCGCCTCAAGAATGTTCCGTTTGGCGAGATCAACGCTGCGAAAGACAGGGGACGGCTGGACGCTTTTCAAAAAATCAATTTGCTGGTCGTCGGTCAAGACAATCCGGCTGGCCAGAATATTTTTGCCCAGGATTGTCAGCAGCGTTTCCTCAATCGATTTACTGATGCTGGTGACCTTGGTCAGGTTAAAAATAAAACGGGTAAATTTCTTTTTTATCGCCTGTGAAATTAACCGCTTTAACAGCAAGCTGTTTCTGACCCGGCCCTCAAAGTCATAGATTGAAAAATCGTTTTCAGCCCTGGAGGTGACAGTGCCAACCAGGTTTTTGATGATCATGATCAGCCGCGAGGTGTCAATGGGCTTCTCCAGGAAACCATCAATTTTATATTCCTGAAGTTGCTTCTCCGTGCTTTGGTCGGCATAGGCGGAGGTGATGACGATCGGCAGGGTCTCGCCCAACGCCCTGACCTGTCTTAAAATCTCCACTCCGTCAATACCGGGCAGGTTAAGGTCCAGCACCGCGGCGTCATAATGACGGTAGCGCAATAATTTAAGGGCTTCTTCCCCGTTGGTTGAACTGCTGGTCCGGTATCCTTCGGCCTTTAAAACATTGGTGTATAGTTGTACCGTAAGCTCTTCATCGTCAACAATTAAGATATGGCTGGTCGGATCAAATATGGCGGGTAGCAAAGCCAGGAACTCATTCAAATCAACCGGTTTGGTTAAAAAAGCGTAGACACCTAAATCCACCGCTTTTTGCAGGAAAGTTTCATCATCGCGGGCCGTAATGATAATAACCGGAGTTTTATGCTTTTTGCGGCGCATCTCTTCAAGCACTTCAATCCCGGAAATATCAGGTAAGTTAATGTCCAGAATAACCAGGCTGGGCAGCTCGTTTTCAATACACCGAAGCGCTTCCATCCCGGTTTCAGCGCAACAGACATCATACCCTTCACCATTTAAGGCATGTTGAAACAGCGCCCTGGTATAACCAACATCATCAACAACTAAAACCTGGTTTAACATTCTTACTCCCTGGCTAAAGGCAGTTTGATTATAAAAGTGGCGCCCTGCCCCGGCTCGCTCTTGAAGGTTAACTCTCCCTGATGATCCTCAATTATACGATAACAAGTCGATAAACCCAAACCAGTGCCGTTCTTTTTGGTGGTAAAAAACGGTTCAAACAACCGGCTCTGGTTCTCGGCCGTAATACCCGGACCGTTATCGGCAACCTCAATAACCAGATATTGATCGTTCAGTTTCCTGGTGCGGATGATAATCTCGGAGCCTTCCCCTTTGCTCTCAAGCAGGACATCCGTAGCGTTCTGGATGATGTTAAGCATTACCTGCTTAAGGTAGTTTTCATCAACCAGCGCCGGGGGGAGATCCTCGGCCAACTCCGTGCCAAACATAATCACACTGGTGCCTTCCTGGTTACTGATCAGGAGCAGGGTCTCAGAGACTAAATGGTTGATGTCAACGCTTTCCAGGTATAATTCCTTGGAATGGGTGAACTCTAAAAAGTGGGTCAGCATCAGCCGCAACCGGTCAACTTCATGAATTATTATCCGGGTGTATTCCCGGCGGGGGTCGTCTGCCGGAATTTCCCGTTCCATAAGCTGGGCAAAGCCTTTTATCGGGTTCAGCGGATTGCGGATTTCGTGCGCCAGAGCAGCAGCCATTTCCCCCAGGGCCGAGAGCTTGTCCCGTCGGCGTAAAGAAGCCTGCAACTGTTTCAACTTGGTCAGATCGCGGAAAATAGAAATAGCGCCGACGATTTTCTTCTGGTCTTTGTCTTTTAAAGGAGCGGTGCTGATTCCCAGGGTCAGTTCCTGTTGATTATCGGGCCTGACCAGCTTTATTTCATGACGGACAAAGGGTTTACCGTCATTAATCGTTTGCTTTAAAATCGTAGTCAGGTTTTTCAGGCTCATGATCGTGTCGATCTTTTTGCCCATAATTTCTCCCCTTTTCAGGCCCAGGATATCTTCACAGGCCGGGTTGGAGACGATAATCAGCAGGTCCTTGTTGATGGTGATTATCCCGTTGGTCATACTCTCGATAATCAGTTGATTATAATTTTTCAGAGCCGTTAAATTAAGCACCTTATTCTTCAGTTCATTATTGGCGTCGGTTAGTTCGTTGTTGGCGATTTCCAGAGAATGAATCAAGTCATCTCTTTCAAAAGCGGCGCCGGCGTGATTTACAAAAGTTTCCAGCGATTTGATGTTGTCGGAGTTGATCGTTTTATCGTTTTTTTGATTGTCAACGACGATCACTCCCACAATTTCCTGGTTGGCAATTATGGGAAAGATCGCGCAGGCGTGGGATTTTATCCGCCGAAAGAAATCTTCACCGGCATATTCAGAGCGCTCGACATCCTCAAGGTTGACAGATTTTTTGGTGGTAAAGATATGGCTGAAAACGCTGTCAGCCGTGACGCCCAGGCTGAAAGGCTGAGGGCAGTTTTGACCCAGCAACAATTGGAATTCCAGCGTTTTCGTGTTTTTCTGATAGCGGCCCAATAAAACACGGTCGAAGCCTAAAACCTCGTGTATTTTTCGGCAAATCATGGTCAGCGTGTCATGTAACCCGCGTTGTTTGTGCCACTCAAACCCTATTTCATGAAGGGCGGAAAGTTCTGTCAGCCGCTGGGTGAGGGCGATATTGGCTTGTTCCAGGGAAAGATTGATCTCGCCCAGTTCGATGTTGGCCTGCTGGATGGAAACAGTGTAATCAGGTAATTCCTGGTTGCTTATGTTCAGGACTTCCGCGGCTTTTTGAATACCTTCTTTCAACTTGATGAATACCTGATCGTAATCTGAATCGCTCAAACCGATGAAATCCAGCAATTCAGGCTCTTTGGCCGGTATCCGGTAATCGCCGCTGAAACCGATGTCTTCCCGCTTGATGATACCGTCAGCGATTTTAACGATAGCGGTCAGTTGGGCTGAGGCCGGTTCCAGTTTTTTGATAAAGGTCGGCGTCTGATGGTGGTTACGTATCGCGCTGACCAGAAGGGGCGGCAGGTTCCACTTGTCCGCGACCCATTTCCCGATCAGGCCGTGGTCGGTCTCAAAAACCTTCTTCTCCGCCTGGTAAAAATACAACTCCTGTTTCAGGACAGTATCCAGCGCTTGCGAGAACTCATCAGGTAAATACAGGCAGAGAATAATTTTGCCCAGGTCATGCAAAAGACCGGCCAAAAACGCTTCTTCCGGCTGGGGGTATCCTGTTGTTTTCGCGATCATTTCCGAGGCTACCGCCGTACCCAGGGAGTGTCCCCAGAACTTTTTCAGGTCAAAGGATACCCGGTCATTGTTTTTATCGCGGAAAAGATCGAAAACGGACACGCTCAGCAGGAGGTGCTTGATAGGATTGAATCCCAAAATGACGACAGCCTGGCTGATGGTCGTGATTCTTTTGGGAAAGCCGTAAAACGCGGTGTTGACCACTTTCAGGATCTTGGCCGCGATGGCGTGATCCGTACGGATAAGATTAGCGGCGTCATCGACCGACGATTCCTGGTCGCTCACCAACTGAAGTATTCGGGTAACAACTAAAGGCAGGGTGGGCAAGTCCTTGATATCTTTGATCTTGGATCTGAGTTCATCTCTTCCCATTTTGACAATAAGCCCTTTCTTTATCCAACAGTTCCGCGACGTTTTCATCGCCAACCTGTCTGAGCGCGGCGAGAATCGCTTTCTGGACCACGAACGGCACGCTGTTGACCAGTTCCTTGAGCGGCAGAATAATTTCGAAGCTGCCAAGTTTTCGCAAGGCGGCGACAGCGGCCAATTGTACCGGTTCTTTTTCTTTTTTTATCAGCCGGGTTAAAAAAGTTATCGCTTTGCCCTGGCCGGTCAACCCCATGCTGTCAATGGCGGCAAGCCTCAAGCATGGCTCGCGGGAATTGACGACCCTTTGTAAAACAGGTAAGGCCTGGGGCGACCGGCTCTCGCCCAGCAGTTTGATGATTGCCATTTTAACCGGGACCGGAATATCCTTGTTTTTTAATTCTGATTCCAGTTCCGGGAAAACGCTTTCCGCCATTTGGGAGATTACGCGCAGAGCGCTTGCTTTCAGTTTCCGGTCCGGCTCAGACAGAGTGCGGACAAGGTAGCGAACGCTTTCTTCTTTTCGCTCCACCAGTTGCCGGATCGCCTCTTCCCTGGTTTCCCGGCTGCTTAACTTTACCAGTTGCCGGTCAAAAGGCTGAAGCAGGTTTAAGGCCAGACGCGCCCTCAGGGTTGCCAGCCAGCCGGCCGGCGTTGTCACGATGAACTTACTGTCCGCCAGGTATTTTTTCCTGTTATCGGCCGCCAGAGGCGTAAGGTTCAGTTCCGCCGCCAGGACTTTTTCTGTGACCGGCTGCCCGGATTCAATTAAAAGCTTGAGAAAAAAGCGTTCCTGGTTGGTCAGGTGATTCTTGTCCAGTTCCAGATTGGCGACCGCTTTTTCCACGCTGGCGACATTGATTTCCGGTTGCGACTCAAACTTGGCCTCGAAAAGAGACTGGTATACTTCCCAGGCCAAAGGTAAACGACGACCGGTTAATTCAGCCAGACGCTGAGCGGCGGGAAAAAGGATACGTCCCCAGTTATAAATAATCCGGGCGGCTTCATTGTTGGTATAGCTTCTGAAGATGAATTGATAAGAAAAGCCGTCCCGCAACTGTCGGGGGAGATTTTCACCATCGTTAACTATGCCGATTATCGTGAAGGCAGGAGTCTCCCAGCGCTCTTTTTCACCCGTCTGGGGATTGGGATAGACCAGAGAATTCGTTTGCCGGATCTCCAGCAGCGCCTTCATGATTTCAGGCGAAACACGGTCCAGGTTTTTTATTATCAAAATCTCTGATGATTCAATTTCGGCCAGCGTTAAGATAAGGTCCGAAACGCCAGCATGTTCCGCTGCGTCAAAAAAATGGCTGCGGCGGCCGGTCTTGTTCGCCAGCCAGCCGGCCAGAGTTTGGCGACCGCTACCGTAGCTCCCCTGAAGCAGGAGGTGCGGGAGACATGCTTGGGAGCTGTTGGTGGTATTAATTATCGGCGTTAAGGCGTTTATGATTTCAGCCTGGCCGATGAAAGCGTCCCGGGCAACCGGCAAGCTTTCAGCCGGCGGAGTATTGCTGTGTTTACGAAAGAAACGGAACAAAGCGTTAATGGCCTCTCTCCAGCCCGGGAAAACATTTTTTTAAGCGGCGAATATTTCTTTTTAAAGGGCAAGGCGACCTTGACGCCCCCCCGAGCGGCGGAATGATAGACGGCCATAATTATTTCCAGCGCGGCCAGACCGTCAACTCCGCTGGAACTGGTTTGTTCCTTACCGCTGACTAATTCTTCGACCATCGCCACATAGGGATTCTGGTATGCGAAAGCGGGAAAAGGTTCCTCGACCAGATCATAGAACCCGCTATAGCGGCTCGAAGTATTGCTGCGCCATAATTTTAACAGCCCGTTGCCGATGAGAATCCGGCCGTCCCGTCCCTGGATATCAAGTTCAAAGTTAAAATAATTGCGCCGCCCGCCGCCTTCGATAAAAGCCTTTACTCCCCGCTCAAACAGGATCAGGGCCACCGCTGTGTCCTCAACCGGCAGTTCGTCGTCATTACGTTCCGCCCAGCCGTAGACCCAAAGCGCGTCGCCAAACAAAAACCTCATGATATCTATTAAGTGAGTCCCGTCATGCAGCAAAGGGCCTCCGCCAACCCGCCCGAAACTGCTCTGCCAACTGTCTGCTCTGGGCGTGCCGGTCAGGATGTTACCGATGACCGTGCGCACCGGACCGATCAATCCTTCATCAATGATCTCTTTTACTTTCCGGTAGTTGCTCTGCCAGCGGCGTTCATGATTGACAACCAACTGAACGTTATGTTTTCCGGCCGTTTCAACCATTTTCCGGCCGTCAGCTAAATTCATGGCGACCGGCTTTTCGCAGATAATAGCCCGCATATGCGGTTCTTTAGCCGCCGCCACCACGATTCCGGCGTGGCTGTCATGCCAGGTGCAGACGCTGACGACCTCGATATCTGTCTGGGCGAGCAACTCCCGGTAATCCTGATACTTACGTTCCACATCCCAGGTAGCGCAGAATCGTTCCAGACGTTCCCGGTTAATATCGCAGGCCGCCGCTATCTCAACGCCCTCAACCTCGCGATAAGCTCCGGCGTGAGTACAGGGGTGTTCTCTTAAGGGGTCTTCCTCCAGGAGAGAGGCGATGCGTCCGCAACCAATGACTCCCACTTTGAGTACCAAAAACATCCCCTTTCCCGGCCCTGTTTAATAATATATAAATACCTTGCGGAGCGCAAAATGTCAACCAGTTACCGCAGGGTGAAAACTGGCCTCAGTATCTTATTATGCCGCCAGAACACCCCGCGGGTCAGGTTCATTTCAGCGGTTCGCCCCGCTGTATTTTGTAAAGGTCGTTTCTCAGTTCGCCGGTATATTCTCCCCGGGGGTTGGTTTCTAAAGCCCTGATGATTATCTGAACAGCCTTATCCCGCTGACCTGTTCTGTAGTAGAGCTGCCCCAGGTTACCATAGGCGCTGGTATAATCAGGCCGCGTCCTGATGGTCGCCAGGTATTCCTCAATCGCCTCTTCGTAGAGTCCGCTTTCCTCAAGAGAGATCGCCAGGTTGTTACGCAAAACGACCTGGCGGGCGTTGAATTTTAACGAGCGGCGATAAAACGGGATGGCCGCCCTGAAGAGTAAATGCCGCTGGAAAAAACTGCCCAGCGCGGCGTAATGCTCGCTGAGAATTTGTTTCAACTGCAAGGAAAGCTCTTCGCCGGGCGTTGTCAGGTAATCATAATAAGCTTTTTCCAGTTGTTTGACCCGCGGGATATTTCGCGCCTCAAATTTGTCTTGCCTGATCTGGAACAAGGGGCCTTGAGGTAAAAGGTTGGGGAAATTTTCTGTCCACCAGTCAAAACCGTAAACAGGGCGATCTGGCAGGTTAAGGTAGGCGATCCGGCCTAAGTAGCTGCTGTATTTAATACTCTTCCGGGGCGCGGAGGGGAAGAGTATCCCCTTGCGCTTCTGGCGCTCAACGTACCAGTCGTAATTCAACAGGGGAGCGTAAACGAGATCAATGCCCGTTTTATGGTTCTCAATATATTTCAGGTAGAGCAGGCTGAAGGTCCGGGCGCTGTCGTGGTTAATGATCAAGGCGTCCGGTTTGAGCAGCTTGACGATAAACCGGGCGTCGCGCGAGGGGGCGTAGTCGTCCCGATGCAGATTGAAACAGGGATTGATGTTGGTCATGACCAGGGGCAGGGCCAGCAACATCAGCGCGCCGGTTTTCGAGGTCGGGAAATGGGCCAGGGCGTAAGCGATGAAAAAACTGAAGACCAGCCAGGCCGGCAGGAAATAGGCCCGCCAGTCACTCAGCGGCGTAATGTCGTAACCCAGGGTAAAGACGACCACTCCCCAGAAGGCCAGATGCAGGAACAGGCCTTGCTGGCGGTCTTTGAAGAAGACCATCACCATGCCGATTAAGCCCAAAATTATTCCCAACTGGAACTGATTGGCGAACAGGACGACGGTTTGCCCCAGCCGACCGACAAGCGCGCTCAGCCCCCCTTTGAACATACGCCCGGAAAATTCCGCCCCGCTGACCAGCCAGAGAAAATTCCCCCAGTTAGCCGGCTCGCCCCAGTTTAACGGCGGATTAGCCGCGGCTCTCAAAGGCAGGTACAGGTAAAGCCCGCCCAGCAGGATTATTACCGGCAGGCCTTTGGTTAAAAGAAATTTGAGCCGCCGAAGATCAGAGAACAGGAAGATAAGAGCCGGGAGAAACAAAACCAGCGTTAAATGGTTGCCAAGGCTGAGGCCCGCGAAAAACAAAAACAACTTCAGATCGCTCTTTGCTTCAGAACGAAAATACATGAAAAACAGCAAGGCGAGCAAAAGCAGATTCAGCGCGTAAACTTCCGCGAT
>JAJRWM010000156.1 GCA_024276815.1 bacterium | reverse complement strand
GGGGAAGTGGAGGCCGCGGAAGCGATTTTGGTCTTAAGTTGCGGCGCCGCGGTTCAGACCATGAGTACCCTGTTAAAGAAACCTGTCTACCCGGCGCTGAACACCTCTTTCCTGGGAAACATCAAGCGTCACGGTCACTTTGTGGAGCACTGCTCTCTTTGCGGCGATTGTATCATTCAGTATACCGGGGGGATTTGCCCGGTTACCAATTGCCCCAAGGGAATATTGAACGGTCCCTGCGGCGGCATGAACAATGGTAAGTGCGAGGTTGACCCGGAAAAAGACTGCGCCTGGGTGCTGATCTACGACCGGCTTAAGGAGCAGGGCAAGCTGGACCAGATGAAAAAGCTCAGCGAACCGAAAGATTACACCGCCAAGCTGAAACCGGGCAAGGTGGTAATTGAACGACCTAAAAAAGGAGCCGCTAAATGAGTTTTCGTGAAGCCTTAGCCAGCGGCAAGTTTCTGATAACTGCCGAGATTGGCCCGCCCAAAGGAACAGATATTGAAGAAATGATGAATCATGCCAAGGAGTTTGTCGGCCTGGTTGACGGCGTCAATGTCACAGACAACCAAAGTTCGGTGATGCGGCTGGGTTCCCTGGCGGTTTGTCACCTCCTGCGTGATATCGGGCTGGATCCGATCTTCCAACTCACCTGTCGGGACCGCAACCGTTTAGCCCTTCAGACCGACCTGTTAAACGCCTGGGTTTTGGGAATCCGCAACGCGCTCTCCTTAACGGGAGACTATGTCACCGCCGGCGACCATAAGGAAGCGAAACCGGTTTTTGATCTGGAATCAGTCCAGTTGTTGCAGGTCATCAACAAGCTGAACAACGGATACGACATGGTTGGCAACGAATTAAAGGGGAAAACCGACTTTTTCCCGGGCGCTGTCGTCACGCCGGAAGCCAACCCTCTGGAACCTCAACTTATGAAGTTCGCCAAGAAAGTTGAGGCCGGCGCCCGCTATTTTCAAACGCAGGCGGTTTATGACGGGGATAATTTCCATCGTTTTATGGAAAAAGTTCGGCCTTTGGCCGGTTCAGCGAAGATACTGGCCGGCATCCTGCTTTTAAAATCTGCCGGCATGGCGCGGTTTCTCAATAATTATGTTCCCGGCATCACGGTGCCACAGCATTTGATTGATGAATTGAAATCAGCGGAAAAACCTTTACAAAAGGGCATTGAGATTGCCGCGCGCCAGGTAAGGGAACTCAGAAGCGTTTGCGACGGAGTGCATATTATGGCTATCGGTCTGGAAGACAAAGTACCGGAAATCATTGACCTGGCAGGGCTAAGATAGAGGCATATGCCAACCAAGCTATTGAAAGCATTCAAGATTGTCATCTTGCTGGTTTGCCTGGGCTTGATGGTGGCTATCTCGGCCTATTCCCAGTTTGACAGTGACTGGGCGGTATTCGGCGGGGAAGAGACCCCGCGAGACAGCAAGGCTCTCCCCAAAAACACCACCACGAACGAAAAAAAGCCGGGAACCGAGGCGGCGACCAAGAAGCCGCTGACTCCGCTCGTCCAACCAAAGCCCGAACTGGTTGTTGAAAAAGAAGCTGTTGACCAGGAAGAATTTGTTTTCCCCCAGGCGTCCGCCGGCAAGTCAAGCTCAAAACCTGAAAACCAAAAGAAAAAAAACAAAGCGGAGCCGGAAAAAGAAGCGGACACCACCATGCTTGCGAAAAGCTCTCCAGCGGAGCCGCAAGCTGAAGAGGAAAAACCGACGGCGGCTGATTCCCGGGGAACGAGCATTGATATCAACGTTCAGGATGATAATAATCCCTGGATACCTGATGTTCTGGAAAATTTCTTTGAAAAAGTTCTGGAAAAGCAAGTCCTGGTCGCTTACCAGATTGACAACCACCTGGCGCCGCTAATCGATGGCAAGAGCGATGACGAAACCTGGCTGCAAAGTCCGATACTCGAAGTGCCGATTGAAAAAGGACCAATCGTCAAAGTCCAGGCGGTTTATGATGAAAAGAACATTTACTTCCTGCTTCGCTGGGCCGATGAGGAAGCCAACCGGGAGAAAGACCTCTGGCATTTTGACGGCAAGAAATGGGAACGCAAGGGAGAAGAGGATCGCCTGGCCATGATGTGGAATATCGATAACAGCATCCTGGATTTCAACATCCACGCCTGCGGTATCACCTGTCATGACACGGATAAAAACAAGCAACTTCACAAGATGTACACTAACGCTGACGTTGAATTCGCTGACCTGTGGGACTGGGGAGCCTCGACCTCAAACCCGCTGGGATTCGCCGAGGACCGCTATCTTGACAACCAGAAATTTGAGTCCAAGACCGGGCAGCGGGATATCCTTTCATCGTTTATTGGTTTGTCGGTCAGCGTATCCAAGGGGGGAATACATCAGGACAGTTCCCCGGATCCGGGCAGCGAGGATAATACCAACGACCGAAACACCCGGCCGATATACATGTTTGATCCCTCAAAAGCCGGCCCTTCCGAGTCCCTGTTGACGAACGAAAACTCCATGCTGATCGAAGACTATTCCATCTTTAAAAAAGGCCAGATCATACCCGGGCACATTGTGAGACCTTTAACGGGAAGCCGGGGAGATATCCGGGCCAGGGGCCGTCACAAAAACGGGATGTGGACTCTTGAGCTTAAGCGGGCGCTTAACACCGGCAACACCGACGATGTCCAGTTCAGTCTCGCTAAATCATACTATTTCGGGATTGCCGTTTTTAACAACACCCGGCAAGACAATCATAAGAAATCGGCCAAATGTCTTTTGCGTTTTAAGCGGAAACAGGTCTACTCACCGGCGCTTTTCTTTGGAATTTTATCAGTCAGCATCATATTTCTGGTATCATTAAAAAAACACGAGTGGGAGAACACTGACCTGAGGGCGCGGGGCATCTTCAGGGAAGAGCGGGAAACTGCGGCGGACTCCGGTTATCGGGATACGGACTCTGATTCCCGCCCGCCAACCGATTTCGATTTTTATGACGATGATCTTTAGGTCAATAACGATGATAAGCGAACAAAAGGAATCAACCCTGATGAGGAACAGGATTAAATGAAAGACCGGCGGCGGTCAACCGGAATAGCTGAGACCTCACCCCCGGTTGAGGCTCCCAGAAAAAGGCGTAAGCGGGCCTACACCCCCAACCATTTGATCTGGGAAACCTTTACCTTGGTAATGTACTACGTCCCTGCGGTGGTCGGGGTTCTGCTGGTACTGGTCTTCCTGGTGCAATTCCCGATGGAGCCCAAGGCCGACCCCTCTTTCACGCCGACGGGCATCGCGCCGGAGTGGTATTTTCTGGCGATGTTCCAGGTGCTGAAAAAAATGCCGTTGCTACCGGCGGTCAGCCTGATCGGCGCTTATCTGATGGCGGTCATGTTTCTGCCTTTTATTGATTTTTCCAGGGTAAAGAGCGGCCAGTCCCCGCTTCTGAAAATTATTGGCTGGCTTAATATTGTGGTTATTATTTATTTTACGGCCTGGGGCGGTCACTGGCTGGAGAATTATATCTATCCGCTATTAAAAATTAAAATGGATGGGCATTAAACAAAGATGGACGAGAAAACGACAGTTAAATTAGTCCGCCGCGGTTTTTTCCGGGTTTTGGCGGACTGGTGTTTGAAATTTATTCTTTTGGTTACCGCCGGCGGAGGCGCGATCATGTCCTTGTCCTTTATGTTTCCGCCCCGTAAATTAATGCAGCGACTGACCGGCTGGGTGCCGACTGTCGATAACAAGGGTTTAAAAAAAGGCGAAGTGGCGCAGGTGATGTTTAACGGAACGCCTGTTTATGTTCTGAAAACACCGGAAGATAAACTTTTTTGCTACTCAGCGGTTTGCCCGCACGCGGCTTGTATTGTTCAGTGGAGTACTGATGACCAGCATTTCAAATGTCCTTGTCATGAGAGCGTCTTTGACAGTCTTGGCAACCCCAGCGGCGGTCCGGCTACCGAGCCTTTGACTCGTTTAGAGTTAAAAACAGATGAAACCGGCAAGATTTTTATCAAGCTGGTTTAAGAAGAGGTCAGAAAAAGATGGTAACCAGAAAAACAGTTGATTGGTTTGACAAGCGTTTGCGTTTTAAAGAACCGCTTCTTTTTATGATGGAAAGGCCTTTTTCCAAACACGCGACGGATATCAAGTATTGCTTTGGCGGCATCAGCCTGATCCTGTTTATCAACCAGGTCATTACCGGGTTGCTGTTGTCGATATATTACGTCCCCACGCCACAAGACGCGTATCTGAGCATTCAGTATATCACTTTTGAGGTTAGCTTTGGCTGGTTGATCAGAGCCATGCACATGTGGGGCGCGGATTTAATGATCTTATCCGTTCTGATCCATCTTTGCATCGCCTATTTTAAGGGTTACTACCGTAAACCGCTGGAATTAAACTGGATATCAGGATTCACCTTGTTCCTGCTCAGCCTGGGTTTTGGTTTCTCCGGCTACCTGTTGCCCTGGACCCAACTCAGTTACTGGGCTACCGTTATCGTTACCGATATCGCGGCCGGCATTCCCTACATCGGCGAGAACCTGTTGCTGTTCCTGCGGGGGGGAATGACCGTTGACCAGTCAACCTTGATCCGTTTTTATTCTTTTCACACCAAAATAATACCGGTTTTCTCCATGTTGCTTTTAACTTTACACCTCTGGATGATTAAGCGCCGCGGTATTTGCGTCCCTCTCTGATTTATGAGAATCTTCGCGCCCAGCCACCTGCTTCAGTCTTATCCCCTGCGTGAGGCTTTGCGGGAAATAGCCGTCCTGGGGTTCGCCGGCAGCGAGATCTGGCATGAGCATCTTGAGG
>JAJRWM010000155.1 GCA_024276815.1 bacterium | reverse complement strand
TAAATCCGTTTCCCGACAAGGTTTTTTTCAGTACTTCCATCGTTTTGAAATCAACATGGCTGACATCTTTTTTCAGGAGAATGTTATGTTTTTTTAAAATTTCCAGGATATGGGACGGATTGGGAGTATAGATAATTAATTTGCCATCCTTTTTGAGTATCCTGTGAGCTTCTTTGATTAAATCAAGGTATACTCCATAATATAAATGCTCAACTAAATCAGCGCAATATATGACATCAATGGAATCCGCTTCAAATTGAGTCCCGGTCACGTCAAGACACAGGAATCTTGTCTCGTCCAAACCCAGACTCCCGGCTGATTTTTTGCAGATATCGATAGAAGCTCCGGAATAGTCCAGGCCAATAACGTCAAAACCTTCCTTTTGAAGCGTTAAGGAAATATTCCCCCAGCCGCAGCCAAAATCCAGTATTTTCTCATCTTGGGCGGGATAATAAATATTCAGGACATTGTTAACAGCATATTGATTAAACCGGTTTTTTTTGTGAGCGAAATTGTTTTTGGCGTCCGCATAGTACGAAGAACTGTCATAATATTTTCTCATCTCTTCCTGTTTTAATTTATCATCATTTATCATGGAAAAGAAATCCCGGTTTTTCCCTTGTAATTCTTGAATATGCGCGCGTTTTTATAATAACAATAACATATCAGCCAATACTTGAAAAGACTCTCCGGTGAAATTTGCCGGGCGGCTGTTTTATTTCCGACACGAAAAGCGCGCCATTAAATTTCTGGCAATATAGGTTAACTAAGATATAATAAAATCCGATAATCAAAACCAAAGGAGATATATATGCGCCCGATTAGCACCTTCAATGTCTCACCAACACTGCCTGAGAGATTAGCTCCTTTGCTGGAAATCGCCAATAATCTTTATTGGAGCTGGGACCCGGCTTCTATCGAGCTGTTTCAACGGCTGGCCCGCCAGTCATGGGAAAGCACCAATCATAACCCCGCCCTGATGCTGGGCACTATTGAACAGGAGAGGTTCCATGAGAAGCTGGCGGAAGACGGTTTCATGGCTCACCTGGAAAGAGTCGCCGAGAATTTAAAACGATATATGAACGAAAAAACCTGGTTCGCCAAGAAATACGCTGAGGCCGGCGACTTAAAGATCGCTTACTTCTCGGCGGAATACGGCCTGACGGAATGTTTGCCCATTTATTCCGGCGGCCTGGGGATGCTGGCCGGAGATCACCTGAAAGCCGCCAGCGATATCGGCCTGCCCCTGGTCGCGGTCGGCTTGCTGTATCAACAGGGTTATTTCCGCCAATATCTTAATATCGACGGCTGGCAGCAGGAACGCTACCCGGAAAATGATTTTTTCAACATGCCGATCTCGGTTGAGACGAATCAGGATGGCCAGCCGCTGACTATTTCGGTCCAGATTATTGATCGGGAGGTTTTTGCCCAGGTCTGGCGCGCCCAGGTGGGGCGGGTGCCGCTTTATTTACTCAATACCAATATTCGCGAGAACCAACCGGAAGACCGGCTGATTACCAGTCAGCTTTACGGCGGCGACCTGGAAACACGCATTAAACAGGAAATCCTTTTAGGTATGGGAGGCGTCAAAGCCCTGGACGCTCTGGGCATCCAGCCGACTGTTTTTCATATGAACGAAGGTCATTCGGCCTTCCTGTCGCTGGAGCGGATCCGCCGTCTCATGAAACAGCACTCAGTCAACTACCGGGAAGCCCAGACCGCGGCCAGCGCCGGCAACGTCTTCACCACTCATACTCCGGTGCCGGCCGGTATCGATATCTTCCCCCCGGAGCTGATGGACAAATATTTTAAAAATTATTATCAGGAAGTCGGTCTTTCGCGGGATGAGTTCCTGGACCTGGGCCGCTGTCATCAGGATGATGACAAGGAGCCTTTCAATATGGCGATCATGGCGATACGACACGCCGCGTCATGCAACGGGGTCAGCAAACTGCACGGCAAGGTCTCTAGGAATATGTGGCAACATGTCTGGAAAGACGTTCCCGAAGACGAAGTCCCGATTAGCTCGGTGACCAACGGCGTACACACCCGTTCCTGGGTCTCGCAGGATATGGCCCAGTTGTTTGACCGCTATATCGGGCCTCGCTGGCTTGAGGACCCTTTTGAACGAAGCATCTGGGGAATGATCGAACAAATCCCGGCGGAAGAACTCTGGCGCACCCATGAAAGAAGACGGGAGAGGTTGATCGCTTTTGCCCGTAACCGCCTGAGACAACAACTGGAGCAAAGAGGCGCGCCTCCGTCAAACATCGCCCGGGCTGACGAAGCCCTGGACCCGGAAATCCTGACCATTGGCTTTGCCCGCCGGTTCGCGACCTATAAACGGGCGACCCTGTTATTCCACGATCCGGACCGGCTGGCAGGTATCCTCAACAACGCCGAACGTCCGATTCAGATAATTTTCGCCGGCAAGGCGCATCCCAAGGATAACGAGGGAAAAGAGTTTATCCGCAAGATTATTCACTACTGCCGTAAAAGCGAGTTTGGCCGAAGGGTTGTCTTC
>JAJRWM010000154.1 GCA_024276815.1 bacterium | reverse complement strand
CTAGCTATCGATATTGTGTTGCCCAAGCACTAAAAACTTTCAAGCAGGAGAAGCCCGGGTAAGATCGTAAAAGGCTCCATAATACCTCGTAGCAAACTTTACGGAGTCAGGTTCATTGTGTTTACCCTGGGTTACCGGGGTTTTACGGTGGTGCCGTCTTTGGTTCGCTCAATGCCGCTTTGTTTGTGCTCAACCATTTGCGTTTCGATACTGGAGGCCTTTTCCAATAAGCCGGACGCTATCGTTACCGCTTCGTTGATCTTCTCGAATTTGGGGTAATTCGCTATCAACAGGTTGTAAAATTTGAGCGCGTTTTCCAGGTCACCCAGCTTATCATAGCAAAAACCCAGAAACATCAAGGCCATAGGGGTTTCTTTACTCTTTTCGTAGAACAGGTATATTTTACGCAATTCCTGAATCGCGGTCTCATATTCGTTTTTTTTGACATATATTTTACCCAGTTCCAAATGAGCCAAAGGCGCCCACTTGCTGGTAGGATAATCCTGGGTTATCGTCTGGTATTTTTCCATGATCTTCTTTTCATCATTTTTCTCTTTATAAAGAGAAATCAGCTCCAGCAGTTCGTCAACTCTTTTTTCCATCAAGGGATCGGCCTGCAACGCGTTATAGGCTTTTTTCACCTGCTCCAGATTCTGTTTTGCTACTTCGATATTAGGATAAAATTTGAAGTCGGTTATTAACTCGGAATACTTATCAATAGAGTTCTTGTAATCACCAGGCCCCCCGCGGTAATAATAGACCTGCCCCAGGTAAAAATAAACATCCGGGATATACTCGCTTTTGCTGTATTTGGTTAAGATCAGGTTGAAATCATTGATCGCCATTTCAACGTAGGTGAGTTGTTTTTTCTCTGTTTCGCCGCCTTCTTTCTCTTTTTCAAGTTTAACTTCCTGGTTTTTAAGGTTCCAGTAACTCTCAGCCCGGCCAAACAAAGCGTCGTCAACAAAATCACTTTTAGGATACTCTTCCAAGACCCGGGTGAACTCAAGCACGGCCTGCTTGTAATCACCCTTCATGTAGATCGAGCGAGCCGCGCCGTATTGCGCTTCAGGGCATAAGGGACTGCCGGGATACTTGGTCAGCAAACCATGGAACCAGAGAGCGGCCTTGTCATAATCAGTGCTGCCGAAATAGCTCCAGGCCAGCCAATACTGAGCGTCCGGAGCGAACTTGCTGTCCGGGTATTTTTCCGTAACGATCATGTAGGCCTGGGCCGCTTTTTTCAGTTCCTTGGTGGAATAATAAGCGTCGCCAATCGTAAACTGGGCGTTGCCGGCGAACTCGCTTTTGGGAAATTGTTCAATCAGTTTGGTAAACTGGCTAATGGCGTTTTCGTAATTTTTCAATTCCAGGTAGGACCAGCCTAAACCATACATGGCGTCATCAACATATTCACTCTTGGGATAGCGCCTGATCAGGTCGGTATAATCAATAATCGCCTGATTATAATTTTTTTGCTTGTAACTGATTTCGCCCAACGTATGCTGGGCCTTGTCAGCGTATGATGAATCAGCGGCGATTCTTATCAAGGATTGAAACGCTTCATACGCTTTTTTCAGATTGCCTTGCTGATAATAGCTCTGCCCGACATAGTACTGCGCTTCGCTGGCGGCTTTACTTTTGGGATATTTGGCTACCAACTCCTGGTAAATTTTCAGCGCTTTATCAAATTCTTCCTGACGCGTAAGCACTCTGGCGATTCCCAGATACGAATCAGGCGCCAGCTTGTCATCGGGAAATTCCTGGATTATCTTCTGGAAGTTCCTGATCGCCTCCAGATCATCGTTAATCTTAAAATAAGTGGCCGCGACCATGGATATGCCCTCAACCTGGAAACTCTCTTCCGGAAAAGTTTTCAGTATTTCCAGGAAATCATCGGTCGCTTTTTTAAAAACGTCGTACCATTGTGCCGCGTTGGGGTCCGCCGGGTCCAGCGACGATGTTTTTTCGATAATCTGCATATAGGTGTTGATCGCCTGAAGGGTGATCCCTTCCTTCTTGTAAACCGTAGCCATACCAGCGAGCGCCCAGGGAACATTTTTACCCTCAGGATTCTTATCGATAATCGATTGGAACAATTCAATCGCCTTTACGGTTTCACCCTGCTTGATATAAACGTTGCCCAATTCAAACTGAGCCTCTTCAGCCGCCGGGTCCTCGCTGTAGATCAACATCAGGTTCTCATAATACTTGATCGCTTTTTCCAACTCATCCTTGTCAGCATAGGTTCGCCCCAGGTAAAGCAAAGCGTAGGGCGCGTTCAAGGACCCCGGATAATTGTCGACAACTTTCTGGAAGTTTTCCAGCGCTTGAGGCATATCGCCCTTTTTGTAATACGCCAACGCCAGCTCATACATGACATCCCCTACCTGTTCGCCTTCGGAGAAATATTTAAGGAGCCGGTTATAGCCTTTGATCGCCTGGTCATATTGCCCCAACTGGATATAGGATTTACTAACCCAGATCTGGGCTTTTTCAGCCAGAACACTGGTGGGATATTTTAAAATAACTTTTTTATACTCATCAATCGCCAGCTTGAACTTGCCCAAATTATAAAAACAGTAGCCAACCCGGAATTGAGCATCAACCCCCAGGTTAGAGGTGGGGAAGCGAAAGTTCAGGGTCCGGAAGGTCTTGATGGCGTTGCCCAGGTCACCCTTTTCATAATAGGAAAAGGCCATCGCGTACAAAGCGTCCGCCAAGACCTTTTCGCCCTGGTATTTCTCATAGACCACCTGGTAATTCTCAATCGCCCGATCATATTTCTTCAGCCGGTAGTAAGCCTCTCCCAATTGGTAGTAGGCTTCCCCGGCAAATTGGTGTTTTGGCGAGACCTGGGTTAAAAATTCCTGAAAGGTGGCGATGGCTTTTTCATATTCGCCGTTCTTAAGAAGTTCCTTGGCGTCCTGGAACAACTGGCCCCCTTCGGCGGCCCTGGCCGGAGTGGGGGAAACGCCGGCATAGATCAAGCCCAAAGTCACAAAAACCACCAGTGATATAACAAAATTTTTCCTTACTTTTAACCACACAACAAAAAACCTTTCCCACTCAACCCAGGATTAAATTCCCTGATAATAAGTCATCTTTATCACAATTCACACCAAACCGTGAATCAGTTCGCCCGGTATTATCACATTTCCGAGCCCATATAGGAGAAATCGACCTCCTCAATAATTTTGCGCAGAGGATCATTGCTGGGTTCATATTGTTTGGTCTTGATCTGATTAACCGCTTCGTCAATGATATATTGAAGCTCTGAAGACTCCATGTCCTCAACGCCGATCGCGCCGGCGTATTCGGCGATATCGACCCGGCCGTCAGCCAAAACAAAGGCGTTAACGATAATCCTGATGGACTTTTTCGATTTACGCCCGGTAACGCCGACCGTTCCTTTCCCGCGGCCGAACCCGGTCCGGGAGCCGAACAGACCGCCGCCGCCTTTACCCATACCAAACTCTCCGCGGCCAAACGATTTCGAGCCGGTGCCGCTCGGGGCGCCTTTACCTCTGATCGCGGAACCACCCGGCTTGCTGGCTCCCCGCTGATTGATCAGCGAGCGCGGCTTGGGTTTCCTTTTCATGGGCAGATCGGTTTTTTCACGGGTCGGCAGAATTTCCGGAGTCGGCGACTTGAATTCCTCAATCGGTTTATCTAATGCGGAAGCGATCTTCTCTTCCACCATCAACTCTTCGGCGGCTCCCTCTTCGCCAATCGCGGCTTCCGAAATATCGTCCAGCGGTTCCTGGGTCAAATCCTCAACATCAAAATCCTCAACCTCGGGCGGCGGAACGTCTTCCAGCGCCTCGTTAATAACGGGCGGCGGCGGCGGCAGCGCGATAACTGAAAACTGGGCGAACTGCTCTTCCACTTTTTGGGAACGGCTGGTAACAAAGCTCAGCGAGGAAATGATCAGCGCGTAGATGAGCATCGCTATAAAAATATAGTACAGTAATTGATAGTCAGCTCTTAACTGTTCCGCCCGACGGCTTCTTAACGACATAACTATTTCCCCGTTATCAAGTCTTCTTCTGCAGCAAAGCGGCGATACCAACGTTGCGTATATTCTGGGCGCGGCAGATTCCTAAAACCTTGACCACGTCTTCATGCCTGGTGTCTTTATGCGCTTTAATAATTATGATCTCTTCCGAGTCTTTATAGACGCTTAATTCCGCCTCCAGGCTGTCAAGATTCAACAACTTGCCCTCAAAAAACAGGTCGCCGTCCTTGCTTATCTCAATCTTCAGGGGACTTTGTTTTTTGGTCTTGGTTACGGCTTTGGAACTGGGTAGCTTTATATCCAGTTTGTTGTCCAAGGGCATAAAATTTGTCGTTACCATAAAAAAGATCAGGAGCTGGAACACAATATCAATCATGGGAGTCATGTCCAAACTGCTGCTGTCTTCGTGTTGTCTTTTAACGGCCATCTCGATTACTCCTCAATAATTCCGCCAAAGGTTAATTCTTCTATCAAATCCAGCGATATCTCTTCCAGTTCGATGACAATGTTGTCAATTTTGCCCATCAAGTGGCTGTAGAGCAAGACCAGAGGGATCGCCGCGATCAAACCGGCCGCGGTCGTGGTCATCGCTTCAGAAATACCCCTGGCGACCAGATCAGGACGACCAGTGCCGGCGGAAGCTATGGTCTGGAAGGCGCTGATCATCCCGGTAACCGTTCCCAGCAAACCCAGCATCGTCGCGATATTGCCCAGGGTTCCCAGCGTTCTCATATGACTGCCTAGAATCGCGATTTCCAAACCGCTGGCGCCTTCAATCGCCCGTTCAACTTCCTGGATACCATTGTTGTATTGCAACAAACCAGCCCTGACAATCCGTGCCAGAGGGAACTTTTTACCTTCGCAGAGAGTAATAACCTCAGGAATGTTGCGCTCCCGAAGATGCTCCCGGACCTGCTCGATAAAAGCGGCCGGAAATATTTTCTTGATCCGCAGTTTCATGGTTCGCTCAATCGTAATAGCCAGTCCAATGATAGCGCAGGCATAAATCCCGTACATCGCCGGGCCGCCCTTGTCAGTCATATCAAGGAACCAGTTAGGAGCCTTCTCTTCCTCCTCAAAAGGCGGAACATCCCCTTCTGAAGCGCTGTTTTCCTGCGCCATAACTTCCCGGGGAAGAATAAAATTCCGGGCTTGCTTAAACCCTGCTAAACATAAAACCAAGGTGATAAAAACAATCGCAAACCAGCGTTTCCGAAAATCCATTGAACAGCCTCCTTAATCATTACCAGATAAATTGACATGTTAAATTTTCTTTAAAAATCTAGCAAAATAACGCTGAAATGTCAAGCCGATTCACTTTGGCGACGAAGGAATATCAAACAATAAAAGAACTTAAGATGGACTTGAGCTGTTTTCTTGTCCGGGTTACGGATGATTTTTTCAAAAACAGTCTGGTTTCTAAAGCGTTTTTGGGCTATAATGCTTTGCATCCATAATGTATACTAATTGATAATAGATAGCATTTTGTTCTGCCGCCAGAACACCTCGCCCCTGGTTGTGGGTCAGGTTCATTTAAACATGGTTTCTCGGGAGTTTCATTAGATGGTTGTCCAGAAGGATAGAGATAATAAACGAAAAACAGCGCTGGAAGCGGTTGATGTCCCGGAAACAGTTAACGCCCCAAAACCGGCCGTGCCCCGAGAGCAACAGCCGGTAACCGCGAAACCGGTCGCGGCAAAACCGGCTCAGGCAGTAAAAAAAGCCGCTCAACCGGACGTAAGCCTGGAATTTGACTGGGAATACACCGACGACGATCTGTTTTTTCAAATTGAGGATGTCGTCAATACGCTGGTCAAAGAAAAAAAGAAAGCGCGAACCGGCCGCAACGTACCCATACGCCGCCAACCACGCGCCAGGGCGAGAGCGTCGCAAAGACCTGAGCTTAGCGCCCGGTCCAAAATCGTCATCGGAGCGGTGGTCGCGGTGGCCCTGTTATCAACCTACCCGGCTTACAAATACTACAAGGCGTATCAGCAGGAGCAATTAATCAAGGAGAGAGACCGGATAAAACAAATGAAAGAGTGGCGGGAAAAAGAACAGCAACGGCAGGCTCGAAAGCAATATGAGCAAGCGGCCCGCGATTACATAGCCGCCGCCCAGGATCACCTGGCGGACGCCGACAAATTGGAGATGGAGAAATACGCTAAAAGAATGTATCAAACCGCGAAGGGCTACCTGTCTTCAGCCCAGCAAAACCTCGAGAGTGAGCGCTGGCAAATCGCTTATGAGAACGCCAACAGTTCCATCCTGGCTTTTGAGAAGGCCAAGAAGGAAAGCGAGGTCGCCCGCGTCAAGGAAGAGGAACGCCTGGCGAGAGAAAAGGTGATCAAGGCCCGTCAGGCCTTGAGGAAGAAATTTGATGACAGCAAGTCAGAGTTTAAGTCCCAGGCGGGTAAAGCCTTGACCGCGATCAGCAAAATGGAAGGATTAAATGTCCGGAGCTATTACCCGATACCCTACCAGGAAAGCCGGAGTATTTACCAAAAAGGCATTGATAAAAGCAAAGAATTAAAGCAGTGGTCCTCCCTGAAGGGAAAAGATATTGACGAGGTGTTAAACAAACGGCTGGAGATTATTCAGGAAGCGATCAAGCTGGTTAAACAAGCCGGCGCCAAGGCCGAGGAAGCCTCCCGGTTAACCAAGAATAAAAGAATCCTTGAACAGTCTGAAAAAACCAAACGCCTGCTGGAGAAACAAAAGCTGGAGGCGGAACGGATGCGAAAGCTTAAAGAGGATCGTTTGGAAGTCAAGAGCAAGTAAGCGTTAAGAGGATTTTCCCTTAGTTATCTTGCCCAGAGCGGTTTTGGCGGGAGCGTATTGAGGGTTGATCTTGATCGCCTGACGAAGTTGCGCGGTCGCCTTTACCGGATGGCCAAGGCGCAAATAAGCGACCGCCAGGTTATAGCGGGCTTTAAAATTATTGGGATTCAGTTTAACGGTTCTTTCAAAAAAGGATATCGATTCGGTGAGTTTTTCCTCTTTAGCGAGTTGAACAGCTTTAAGATAATTTTGCCGGATATCATCTTTGAGTTCCTCTTTTATTTTGTCCCGATTGATCTCCGGAACGGGAGTGTTGGTGTCACCCTGGATACCGGAAGGAGAGCGGCGCGAGGTTGAAAGGACAGAGTCAGCGTCGGTTAACAACTTGAGCATATAACGGGCCCGGCTGTTGGTCGGCTCAATTTCCAGGGCTTTTTCGTAACTTTCAGTCGCTTTCTCGGTGTCACCCTGGATCTTGTAAAGAACGCCCAGATAATAATAGGCGTCGCTGTAATCGGGATTAATTTCCAGCGCCCGCTTAAACTCCTGCTCAGCTTTCTCAAATTTATCATCATTCTGGAAATCCAGACCTTTTTCGATAGCTTTTTCTTCTGCTGAACGACCAAACATAGTACAATTCTCCTGGTTGCCTGCGCGGAACCAACTTATAATCTGCTGATATTTGAACAAAAACGCTCGATTTTGTCAAGGCTTATAACTATGGAACTGGTATTAAAAAAACTCGAACAGCCTGAATTCCCCCATTTTATGCTGGACTATCTGCGGGGCGGGGGGAATGCCCGTGATTATTTCAGCGCCGCCCCGACCCTGGAGGGGATAAAAGAAACCGCACGGGAAATGGTTCAGACACATAATGTCGATAAAGAACTGTTAACGGCGCTCCGATTATTTAACGAAAAACTGGGCGCCCGGGAAGCAACCATCCGAAATATTGAGTCTCTCAAAAAAAAGACCACCGTCGTCATCGCGACCGGCCAGCAGCCCGGGTTGTTGACCGGCAGTTTGTTTACCATCTACAAAACCATCCAGGCACTCGCCCTGTGTCATCATCTTAACCAGAACAGCGAAACGGTTTACGTCCCTTTATTCTGGACAGCCAGCGACGATCAGCGACTCAATGAAGTGGACCACCTGGACCTGCTGGGGCGGCAGGGACGGTTACATAAGCTGAAACTTGATTTCGAGGCCGAAGCCGGAACCCCCTTCTTTCATCTGAAAACCCGCTCCGAGTTTCTGGCGCTGATTAAACAGACGCTACAAGACCAATTAGTCGAGACGGAATTCCGGGCTGACATCATTGAGCGTGTTGCAACCGCTTTCCGGGCCAGTGAGAATATGGCGGAATGGTTCAGCCGGCTCCTCGGCCAGTTTTTTTTTAAATATGGTCTGATAATTTATGATCCGGCCGCCCTGCCGGTTGCCCGCTACGCGCGGCGGCTGTTTCAGGACAACCTGGAAAGACCGGAGCTGCTCCACGCGTTAACGAAAGGAAACGGCGGACGGTTGCGAAGAGATGGTTACCAACCCCAGGTTCCGCCTAAAACAGGCAAGTTGCCGTTTTTCCTTTTCGAAGGGGGCAAAAGACAGGAAATCACTCTCCGGGACGGTAGCTTTTTTCTGGGTAGCCGGCGGATGAGCCGGGAACAAATAGCCGGTATCATCGAAAAATCACCGCAAAAAGTCAGTCCCAACGTATTTTTAAGACCATTGGCTCAGCAAGCCTTGTTTCCCGTCGCCGGCTACGTTGGCGGGCCGAGCGAAGTCGCGTACCATGCCCAGCTTGACCGGGCGTACCAAGAGTTTGACCTGGTCCAGCCGGTAATTTATCCCCGCTGGCAACTATTCATTGAGGAAGCGAAGGCCAGCAGGATTATCAACCGCTACCGGTTGACCTGGGAACAACTTAAGGAAGAACCGCACCGAATAATATACCAAATAGTAAAAAACAATCAGGGCGCCGAAATTGAGGAGCGATGGCGGAACTGGCAAAGAGAACTGCGTTCGCATATCAATAAACTGCCACCCTTAATGGGAGCCTCCCTGCCCAACTGGGAACAAAAGGTTCAGGCCTTTGCCCGCAAAGCGGAAGCTGAGTCAACCAGGCTTTACCAAAACGGTTGGAATGAAATCAGGAAACGGGAATCAAAAACCGGGGAGGATCTTGAATACGCTCATAACGCGTTTTTCCCGTATAACATACCGGCGGAGCGGATATTCAATATTTTTCCCCTGCTGGTTAAGTACGGTCCGGATTTTCTTGATGAGCTGTTGACTGAATTAAAACAAATCAAGGGCGATACCGGCGGATTTCTGGTTAAGATAGAAGGGTAGATGATGAAAATCGGCATGGTTTGTTTCCCGACCTTCGGCGGCAGCAGCGCCGTGGCGACTGAACTGGGCTTGGCTCTGGCTGAAAAAGGGCATGAGATTCACTTTGTCGGCTATGAGATACCCTTTCGCCTTAAGCTTGATACGACCAATATTTATTTTCACCGGGTGGAGGTCATCCCTTATCCTGTTTTTCGTTTCCCGCCCTATACCCTGGCGCTGGCCTCGCATCTCGCTGAGATTATCGTCAAGTGTGAGCTACGGATTGTCCATCTCCATTACGCCATACCTCACGCGGCCGCCGCCTATCTGGCCAGACAGCTAATCCAGCCTTACCGGGTCAAGATAATTACCACCCTCCATGGAACGGATATTCAACTGGCCGCTTTGGACCCGGCCTATCGGAACATTACCAATTTCAGTTTGAATCAGTCCGACGCGGTCACCGCCGTTTCCCGCTATCTGAAGGAAGAGACGGAAGAAAAGTTCAACCTGGTAAAGCCAATAGAAGTTATTTACAACTTCATTAACATCGAGAAGTATTCCCGCCTGGCCGGTGTTTTTAACGAAGGCGTCCGGGAGAAGATTATCATCCATATTTCCAATTTCCGTTCCCTGAAAAAAGTTGATAACGTGGTCCGGATATTTGCCCGGATAGCTGAAAAGACGCCGGCTAAACTTTGGCTGGTTGGCGATGGACCGGAACTGAAAAACGTGGAAAACCTCAGCCGGGAACTGGGATTGCGGGATCAGGTTGAATTCATGAAAGAGAAAAGAGAAATCGTGCCGCTGCTCTCGCTGGCCGATTTATTTCTGCTGCCTTCCACCTCGGAGAGTTTTGGCTTGGCGGCGCTGGAAGCGGTCACCTGCGGGGTGCCGGTAATCGCCAGCCGGATCGGCGGTCTGCCGGAAGTGATTGAGGACGGTATCGGAGGGTTTCTTTTCCCGCCCGATGATCTCGCCGGGATGAGCCAAAAAGCCGGCCAGCTTCTCAATGACCCGGTATTGCACGAAAAGGTGACGAAAGCGGGCCGGGTAATGGCTACCAGGAAATTCAACCTGGAGAAGATTGTCCTTGAATACGAAGCTCTTTATCAAAAAACCTGCGGGGCGAATTAAAACCTTCTATAAATCCAGCCAGATTCCATCTTTCAGGACGGTTTGTTCTTTTTTATCCGATCCGATCAAAGTCATTGTCGGCGAAGTGACAACATAATCCTGGTGAAAGGGCGCGGCGGTCTGGCCGCCAAAACCGATATTGTCTCCCAAGGCCACGTGGATAGTGCCCCAGACCTTTTCCGCCTCCAGAATATTAAGAGGATTTTTCGCTTCCCGGTTGGTGCCGATGCCAAGCTCCGCCATATTGCGGCAGGCGGGGTTTTCCCGGAAAAGGTTTTCCAGGTACTCGGCATAAGGATCGTTACCGCTTACTTTTTCCACGAGTCCCTTTTGGAAATAAATGGCGACAGGGCCGTCAAGTTCCCGGGCTTCGGCGATCTCAAACACCAGTTTGCCTTCACTTTTTCCTTCCAGCGGAGCGAAATAAACCTCGCCGGCCGGCAGGTTGCTGAAGCTGCCGGCGGTCTCCAGCGCTCCGACATCACAGGCGACCGGTCTTTCGCCTCTGACAACAGTCAAATCAGTCCCGTTGGGGGCTGTTATCCGCAGCCTTTCAGCCGTTTTCAGCCAGTCCGCGATTTTAGTCGAGCAAGCTGTCAAATCACCGTAATCCACAGCCATCGCTCCTGTCAACATCGGCTTTTCGAACTCCGGCATACTGGCGTAGCGGCAGCCGCAGACCTCCGTCAGCAGCTTCCTGAACAAGGTATGCGAAGTGGAGTGCCAGGCTAACCCGACCACCGCGTTTACGGCTGATTCAGAATGTTCGGCGATTATCTTTCTGACCATGGTCACTTCGTCGCTGGTCAGACGTTTATCCAGGATTTTCCGCATCAGCCCCCTATCAACCAGGCGCTCAACTAAAGGCCGGCCAAAGGCCAGTTCCCAAACTGGTTGAGGCGGTTCAACCCCGTGCCGTTTGGTCTCAGGGTAACAATGAAATATCGTCTGGCAGTAATCCTTGCCGTCCGTCGCCACCATCGCCGCGACTTCCTGAATTTCCCGCCGTCGTTTACGGTCAACCGGCTCCAGGGATTCTTCGCTTGCCGGCCGATCAGTAAAGACCAATACCCGCTCGTTTTTTTTGACCCCCAGGTTAACGGTAAACAGTTTTTTCAACGTAGCGCTTATTTTTTCCTGACCCAATTCACTCATTACTGTTCTGCTTCAAGGATTATTTCTTAAGCCGGCTTATGCGGGTAAAACCGGAACAATGATAGACCGTTTCCAGACCTTTTTTCACCAGTTCGTCCAGGACCAGGTTCAAGCCTAAGGAGTCGCTGCTCATATGACCGGCTATTACCACGTTAATATGGTGCTTTTCGGCTTCTTTTTTATGCTCAGGCCCGATATGCATTCCGACGATGGTACCCCTGTCCGTTTGCGCCAGCTTTTCGAAGGCTTTGGTGGAGCCGCCGGTGCCGCCGGTCATATCGACAAATATTTTTCCGGCCCGGTTTTCCTTGCCCCCCACCAAAACGCCGGGACCGTTGCCCAGCCTCATGCCCTCCTGGTATTCAGGGATATCTTTTAATATTTTTAAAACTTCAGCGATGGTTTCCGGTTCCTTTTTATCGAACAATTTTTGCAAAAAAGTGGTGACCGAGTTGTCAGCGGGAGTGTGGATACACATGAAAGGAATATCCAGCAACCGGGCGGCTTCCACCGCTCGCTGATGATTGGCCGGCATCACCCTTTCGGCGACTTCCTTGATCCGCGGCTTCATAATGCCCTCCGCCACGTTAATCGGCACCCCATAGCGACTCAGGATATCAGCCTGCATCCCCATGACGTCGGCAAACCTGGCGTAAGCGCTGCCTTCAGGATGATGAGCGATCACCAGATCTATTTTTTTGCCCATTCGCCTCAGCCGGTCAGCCAGCAGAATCTCGCTGGTCTCCATATCAACGCCCACCAGGACATTCTGGATATCGGTATTGGTGTCGCCGTATAAAATCCTGGTATCGGCATAGGGATTTTTCAATCTTTCCTGGTCAAAATAAGCTTTTTCCTCTTTTTCAAGCTTTTTGAAAGCATTTTTTTCATTAGCCAGTTCTTTTTCGACCCTTTTTTTACCCCGGGGATCGTTTTTTATACCCAGTTCAACAACTGTTGTCATTAATTCCTGAAGTTTCAAAATCGTTTCTCATTCTATGGCTTAGATGTAATATCCTGGTATATTTCCTCAATACCGCTATACCAATCAAGATAATAACGCGAATACGGGTCTTTGAAAACCTTAACAACATTAAGGTAGATCAAAGGCGTTAGCTTTAACAGGTGAGGAGCCAGTTGTTAATCCCGCAAAGATTGTTTTATTTTGGGACTTAAGTTCAACCTGGTCAGGCTTACCAAGATCAGGCTGATGATCAGAAAAGCTTTTCCCAGCCCCAAAACCACTCCGCCAAGCCGGTCCAGCCAGCCAACAAATAAAATCTTCGCCACTTTTTTAAGCGCTATTCCCAGCCAGTTTACCAAAAAACTGATAGAAATCCAAATTATACTGAAGCTAAGGCATTCAGCCCAGGGGTGAGTGATCTGGAAATTAAGGTACAGGTACTCGCCGGCCGGTCGATAAAAGGAGAGCGCGAAAAAGGTCGCCAGAATCAGCCCCAGCAAAAAGAAAAGGCTACGGATCAGGCCGCGTCTGAAACCCTGGACCAGATTGTACAATATGATGAGGATAATGATAATATCGAAGGTGGCTAATGGCATATCAATAACAATTTAAAGGGCGCTTAATTTTCTTTGAACCAGTTGGCTGACCAACTTGCCATCGGCCTTGCCTTTGATTTGGGGGGCGATTATTTTCATGACCTTCCCCATATCCTTCGGACTTGCGGCCTGACATTGTTCAACAGCGCTATCGACAAGCCCGCCGATTTCATCTTCTGATAACTGTTGGGGGAGGTATTCCTGCAGGATGCTTAGTTCTTGTTCTTCCTTCGAGGCCAGTTCTTCCCGGTTCGCCTGACGGAACCCGCTGGCCGCTTCAACCCGTTGTTTAGCCAAACGGCTAACCACGGTTAATTCATCTTGGGAGCCAAGATCGCCTTTTCGGGCGATCTTCTCATTAGTTAAGGCTGTTTTTAACATTCTCAACACCGAGAGCCGCAACGACTTTTTTTCTTTCATCGCCCGGCGTATCTCGGTGTCAAGCTGTTCCAAAAGAGATTTATCGGTCATATGTCACGATTTGCCTTGGCAGCGGCTTTCATCATTTTCTTCTTTGCCGCGTAGGCCTTACGTTTCCGGCGGACACTAGGCTTCTCATACCGCTCACGCCTTTTCATTTCCATCAAAACGCCGGATTTTTCACACTTCTTCTTGAACCTCTTAAGGGCACTGTCAACGGATTCCTCCTCTTTAACAATAACCCCGACCATAAAATTAAACACCTCCTCGGTTACCCTATAATATTCTATTAAAATTTGGGTTGTCAGATTATATTATTTTATCCTGGATAAGTCAATAATTTTTGTTGAAATTTCGTAAGGCGTCAGTGAAGTGGGGGATTAGCTGGTGTCGGGGGAGAAGAGGAGGGAATAAACATCGCGCTCAGGGTTGGCGGCCAGGGAGTCCAGCGTCGTTTTGAAGCGTTCCCGTACATCCAAACCCCGCAACTTCAAGGT
>JAJRWM010000153.1 GCA_024276815.1 bacterium | reverse complement strand
GCACGTGGTCGGGACGCACCAGTTTGTCCAGGTCGTAGCGGATAAAAGTCATTTGAGGGTTCCTTTCAAGTATCATACACCTATTATAACACATATAACCGATATATTGAATACTTTATTTGCATTTCGCAACAGTCCCGATATTTGATCTTTAGATTAATCCGCTTAAGAAGTATCATCGGTTAACATAAACTAATATTTAATGACAGTATTTATGTGCTTTTAATGCGAATTTATTCGAGAAAGGTTAAGAGACCAGACGCAGGTTTTTGTTGTGGATTTTATAATGACGATGGGCGTTTTTTGCGATTTCCTCATTGTGAGTAACCAAAACGATGGTAATCTTTTGTTCCCGGTTAAGCCGCCGGAATAATTCGATGATATTGGCCGCGGTCTTTTCATCAAGGTTACCGGTCGGCTCATCCGCCAGCAGCACCAGCGGTTCGTTAGCCAGAGCGCGGGCGATGGCCACCCGCTGCTGCTCGCCACCCGAAAGCTTGCCCGGTTTATGAGTCATCCTTTCTTCAAGGCCGACGTCTCTTAATAAGCGCGCGGCTTTTTCTTTCGCGATTTTAGCCGGCACTTTGTTGATAATCAGGGGAATCATCACGTTTTCCAGAGCGTTGAAATCAGGCAGTAAATAATAGAACTGAAAGACAAAACCGATCTTTTGATTGCGGAAACGGGCCAGTTCGCGCTCGCTACTCTTATAGATACTGGCGCCTTCAAGAAAAACCTCCCCGCCGGTTGGCCGGTCGAGTCCGCCCAGGATGTGCAGCAACGTGCTTTTGCCCACCCCCGAGATACCGGTGACGGCGAGCAGTTCATGTTTCCTGACCACCATATTGAGGTTTTCCAGGATAACCAGCCGCTGGTCGCCATGGGAGTAGATTTTGCTGATATTTTCTGTTTTTAATAGTGTCATAGCCACTCTATTCGTAACGCAGCGCTTCCACCGGGTCGATTTTCGCGGCCCGCCAGGCCGGGTACACAGTTGAAGCCAGGCTGATCAGGATAGCCGCCGCGGAGATCAGGACCAAATCCGTAAGCTGCATCTGGACCGGGATTGAATCAATATAATAAACATCAGCCGGCAGCTTGAAAAACTGATAGGTCTTCAAGAGGTAACCCAGCGAGTAACCGCCAAGATCGCCCAGCAGGGTCCCGACTACGCCTATGACCAGTCCCTCGAGCATGAAAATCTTTAAAATCGAGCGGGAGGAACTGCCCATGGCTTTTAAAATAGCTATTTCCCGGGATTTTTCCATGACCACCATGATCAGGGTGCTGATGATATTAAAGGTCGCCACCAGGATAATCATGGTCAGGATGATCGACATGGTTATTTTCTCCAGTTTCAGCGCGGAAAAGATGTTGTAATTCATGTCCATCCAACTGCGGATCCAGTAAGGATAGGGATATTCTCTCTGTAGTTTTCTGGCCACCTCGTCGGCCAGGTCCTCATCGACCAGCCGGGCCTCGATGCCGGTGACCGTATCGCCCATGCCGTAAAGTTCCTGGGCGGTGGGAATTGTGATATAGGCCAGCCCGATATCATATTCATACATACCCGACTCGAAAATACCAACGACTTCCACCTTTTTCGATTGCGGCATCATGCCCATGGGAGTCATTTCCAACTTGGAGATAATCACCACCTGGTCGCCCACGATCAAGCCCATCTTGCGGGCCAACTCCACGCCCAGGATAATCTGGTTATCGCCAAAATCGGCCAGGTTACCTTCCAGCAGGTATTCGTTCAGCTTGTTGACACCGCGTTCGGTCGCCGGATCGATGCCGCGGATTACCGCGCCCTCCATGATACTGCGATGCTGCAACAGCCCCTGGACATAGATAAAGGGAGACGCCGCGACTACCTGCGGATCAGCGGTAAGTTTTTTCGCTAAATCAGTGTAGCCCGAGATTTGGTTGGTTTCCTGGTTGAAAACGATCAGGTGAGATGTCGTGCCCAGGATTTTTTCCTTGAGGTCGGCTTCAAACCCGTTCATTACACCCAAAACAACAATCAAAGCGGCCACGCCCAGAGCCACGCCGCCAATCGAAATCAGGGTAATCAGGGAGATAAAAGCGTTCTTGCGCCGGGCGACCAGGTAACGGAAACCGACAAACCATTCAAAAGTCATCATCTCACCAGGCTTAAAAAGTTTCTGAACGCATGTGGGGGAAAAGAATAACCTCGCGAATCGAGCGGCAGCCGGTTAACAGCATCACCAGCCGGTCAATGCCGATCCCCAAACCCCCGGCCGGCGGCATGCCGTATTCCAGGGCCCGCACATAATCACGATCAACCGCCGGAGTATACTCTTCTTTCGGGGTAGCCTGCCTGATCTGCTCTTCAAAATGTTCCTTTTGCAGAACCGGATTGTTCAACTCGGAGTAGGCGTTGGCTATTTCCATGGCGTTGAAATAAAGCTCAAAGCGTTCCGCGGTCGCCGGATCGTCAGCTTTAGCCTTGGCCAGCGGACACAGCGACGCCGGGTAATCGGTGATAAAAACCGGCTGAATCAGATGTTCCTCGACCAGTTCCTCGAAGATCAGCATTTTAAGCTGGTCCTGCGTAAGCTCGCCCTCAATCTTGTCCCGCACCCGGTCTTTAAGTTCCGGAGCGGTGAAATCGGTTCCCAGGTATTTAATTATCGCTTGCTCAATACTCATCCGTTCAAAGGGCGGAGTGAGATCAATCACTCCGTTCCCGGTCTCAAAACTCAAAGAGCCGCAGACTTTTTCGGCAACCGAAACAATCAGCCGCTCGCATAAATCCATTACGCCTTCGCAGTTGGTAAAAGCCTGATACACTTCCAGCAGGGTGAATTCCGGGTTGTGGTTGAGGTCAATGCCCTCGTTGCGGAAGTTGCGGTTGATCTCATAAACCCGGTCAAAGCCGCCGACTATCAGTCGTTTCAGGTAAAGCTCCGGGGAGACTCTCAGGTAAAGGTCCATGCTCAAAGCGTTGTGATGAGTAATAAAAGGACGGGCCGCGGCGCCTCCGGCGATGGACTGGAGAATGGGCGTTTCCACTTCCAGAAAGTCCTTTTCATCCAGAAAAGAGCGGATTTCCTTGATTATCGCCACCCTTTTCCTGAATACTTCCCGCACCTGGGGATTGATGATTAAATCAGCGTAGCGCTGGCGGTAACGGGTCTCAACGTCCGTTAATCCGTGCCATTTTTCCGGCAATGGCCGCAAGGATTTACTCAGCAGCGTCAGGCCCTCGACCCGTAAAGTGACCTCGCCGGTCCTGGTTTTGAAGACAATCCCTTCCAGCGCGACGATATCGCCAATGTCCAGTTCTTTATATAACTCGTAAAGGTCATCTCCCAGCACGTCCTTGCGGGCGTAAAACTGGATTCGACCGGTCCGGTCCATAAGATGGCCGAAGCTCGCTTTGCCGTGCCCCCGCTTACTCATGATCCGCCCGGCCAGTCTGAATTTCCGGTCCTCGACATGTTCTCCTGTTTCAATTGAATCGTATTTACTTAATAATCGCGCGGCAAAGGCGTTCGCCTGGTATTTGTTCGGATAAGGGTCAAGGCCCTGTTCCCGCAATTTACCCAGTTTTTCCCGTCGCACCCGCATTACCTGGTTTAATTCGTCCATGATGTTACCGGCAACCTCCAGAGAGATAATAGCAAGAAGGATAGCATATTCCCGCTCCCACTGACAACCGGCGTCCACCGGTTAAATCGGGGCAACCGGCAACCGCCAAAAATTAATCAAAGAAGCGAATAGCCCTGCTTGTGGATTCAGGGTCATTCAATTATCCATGAGGAATTTAATCTTCCTTGCCTTTTCGGGGGCAACCCTTTTTTCAAACTGTAAGTTTGCTAAAAATTGGCGTTGGGGAAACGAGCCAGCAGTTCCTGGAAGAGAACCGTTTTTATGGGGATATTTTTGTCTGTTTTCCGGTAAATGGTCACCCGGGGATGATCGAAGAAATGGAAGGAAAGCTCGGCCGCGTCATCGTTAATTTCCCACAGCCCGATATGTGGATATATCTTGTAGTCTTTGATCCTTTGGAAACCCAGCGCGCCGCTGTCGATGAGTGTGTAGTATAGATATTCAACCGGGTTCAGCTCGGGTATATGTAAATAACGGGTTTTATTGGTCTCACCGATAAGCAAATAATGGGGCTGTTGCAAAACGGGAGGTTTTGGTGAAATCTACGGTCAAAGG
>JAJRWM010000152.1 GCA_024276815.1 bacterium | reverse complement strand
TTGGAAGCCAGCATGGCAACATATCCGGCTGTGGCTCCCAGCAGTGATTTACAGGGATCAAAGATCAAACGGGCGGTTTCTTTAAAATCATGAGCCTCCAAAATTGAGTGTGAGCTTTCCAGCAGAGCGGCAATCTCGGTTTGCCGCTGTCTCGATTCCGCCAGCGCCTTTTTTAACGCTTCATCCGCTTTCTGGAGTTGGAGCAGTTCTTCACTGTTATAAAACGAGTAGAGGAAGTAAAGGAACAGTGGAATAAAGATAATTTCCAGGTGATCCTCATAGGAATCAAAATAAGCCGTGATATCCGCGTGTTCCAGTACGTTGGAAACGCCGACAAAAATATAGACCACAAAACATAAACCCAGCGACCAGATGGATTGCGAAGCCGTCGTTTTGCCTTTAACCTTAAACAAAAGAATGCCCAGGGCAATGCTGAAACTGATCGTTGAAATGAGATCAAGAACCGAGATCGCGTTAATAGTCATCGTTATCTACTCCGCATCCTGCTTGAAGACCCAGCAGCCTGCCGCGAAAGAGATGCCTGACAAGGCATAGGAAAGATGTTCGAGAAAATTAAAGAAATCGTGCCACAACACGCCTTCAATCACGGTGAAGATATAACCGCTTATAATCAGGAGAAAACCCAGGTAAATAAATTTCAGCCGGGTTTTCACCCTTTTCCGGTCCCGGTAAACAAATTCCAGTATCAGGAGAGAAACAACACCTAAAATAAGGTTAGCGATTTCGCTTTCCTGGAACGTCATTTTACACCTCAGCAATTTCTTCTGCTTGTTAAAATATGACAAACAACAATAACCGCTTGGGTAATATCATAGCATAAACCGGTTCGCCGCCGCACAATTACCAGTAACTGTAACCCGTCAATGAAGTGGGAGAACCGCCAGTGTCATTCCGTGTCAACGGGAATGACAAAGAAGGGCTTTCCCCCAAAAGATGGACACATTACCATTAACTATTCGATAGAAAATATTTAGCGAGGTTGTTCACGAGTTGAAAAAAGAGACTTTTGTTTAATCGAACTGGTAAACCAGCCTGCCGTTATAAATGGTCGAGGAGACACGACCGGTCAATTCTCGACCGGCAAAGGGAGTGCTTTTACCCTTGGAGAGAAAAGCGGACGGTTCGACCCGCCATTTAAGGTTGGGATCAAAGATAGTCAGGGAGGCCGGTCCGTTTTCTGCCAGCGTACCGATATCCAGCGCTAAAATACGGGCGGGATTGATGGTCAGCGCCGCGATTATCGTAGCCAGCGGTATTTTATGCTTCAGGTGCAGTTCTGTGAAAGCCAGGCTGACCGCGGTTTCCAGGCCGCTGATGCCAAACGGCGCCCTGGAGTACTCCCGCTCTTTTTCAAACCCCGCGTGCGGCGCGTGATCGGTGGCGATACAGCTAATCGTACCGTCCTCGATTCCCCGGACGCAGGCCAGAACATCCTGCCGCTCCCGCAAAGGTGGGTTGACCTTGGTGCTGGTGTCATATCCGACTGTTTCCTCATCGGTAAGGGTGAAATGGTGCGGCGTGACCTCGCCGGTAATTGGCAGCCCCCTCTTTTGGGCGGTTCTGAGCAGTTCTATTGAGCCGGTCGTACTCAGGTGAGCCAGGTGCAGCCGGGCTTTGGCCAGTTCCGCGAGCCGGATGTCCCGGGCGACCGCGATCTCCTCAGCGGCGGCCGGTATCCCTTTAAGCCCCAGTTTAGTGGAGACAAAGCCCTCGTTCATATCGCCGCCGCGGCTCAGGCCGGCGACTTCGGCGTGGGAGATGATGGTCAGGGGAAACATGCCGGCGTATTCGAGCGCCCGCCGCATCAGGTGAGCGTCCTCGACCATGTCGCCATCGTCTGAGAGTGTCCGCACTCCGGCTTCATATAGATCAGCCATTTCCACCAGCTCCTTGCCGGCCCGGCCTTTGGTGATGCAGGCAGTCGTCACAACCCTGATTACGCCGCTGGCCTTGGCAACTTCCCGGACAAACTCGACCACCGACCGGTTATCTATGGGCGGCTCGGTATTGGGCATACAGTTGATCGTGGTAAAACCGCCCCTGGCGGCGGCCTTGGTGCCGGAAGCGATATCTTCCTTGTATTCATGACCCGGCTCTCTGAGGTGGACGTGCAGATCGACCAAACCGGGGAAAACATATTGCCGGGTGGCGTCGATAACCTGGCAGCCTTTGCCCGCTTTGAGATTTTCGCCGATTTTAGCGATTTTTCCCTGTTTAACCAGGAGGTCAAGCTTGCCGTTTAGTTTGGGTTTGCCGGGATTGACCAGATCGCCGTTTTTTATTAACAGGTTCACTTCTTCCCTACCAGCAGATAAAGAACGGCCATCCTGACCGCCAGACCGTTGGTGACCTGATCCGTAACCAGCGAACGGGGACCATAAGCCAGTTCGTCGTCTATTTCAATACCCTGGTTCAGGGGACCGGGGTGCATGACCATCGCTTTCTTCGAAATTCTGGAGCTGTTGATACCATACAGGCGGGCGTACTCCCGCAAACCGGGCAGCAAACCGCCGCGTTGTCTTTCACGTTGCAGTCTTAAAACATAAACCAGGTCGGCCTTTTTCAGTTCATCATCAATTTTGAAACGTACCTTGACCCCCATTTTCTCAATGTCAATCGGCAGGAGGGTCGGCGGAGCGATCAGGGTAACTTCCGCGCCCAGTTTGAGCAAGCCCCAGATGTTGGAGCGGGCTACCCGGCTGTGGCTGATATCGCCAATGATCGCAACCTTGAGACTTCTTATTTGCTGAAATTTCTCCTGGATAGTGAACAGGTCTAGTAAAGCCTGGGTCGGATGTTCGTGGGCGCCGTCGCCGGCGTTAATCACCGCTGATTTGACCATTTTGGCCAGGTATAAGGGCGCCCCCGCGAAAGGAGTGCGGACAACCAGGTAATCGGCCTTCATCGCTTCCAGCGTTTTAGCTGTGTCGAGCAGGCTCTCACCCTTGCTGACACTGGAACCGCCCGCGGAGATATTAATTACGTCGGCGCTCAGATATTTCCCGGCCAGCTCAAAGGAAATCCGGGTACGGGTCGAGGGTTCCAGAAACAGGTTGATAATGGTCTTGCCCCGTAACGTGGGAACTTTCTTGACGTTCCGTTCGATAATCTCCTTGAAGGAAACCGCCGCGACCAGAAGAGACTGGATTTCCCCGGCTGAAAGCTCTTCGATTCCCAGTAAATCCTTGCGAGTAAAGCTCATTTACCGTCCTTAACGCTCTTCTTTTTATCTTTAACGATGTAGACCATATCTTCCTTTTCAATTTCTTTGACCGCGACCAGTACCTGCTCATCCTTCCTGGTTTCGATTAGTTTGCCCAGGTAGTCGGCGCTGATTGGCAGTTCCCGATGGCCTCGGTCGATCATTACGGCTAGCTGGATACATTGAGGGCGGCCGAAATCCATCAGAGCGTCCAGAGCAGCCCGTACGGTGCGGCCGGTATAGATGACATCGTCAACCAGAATGATTTTTTTACCGTTAATATCGAAGTTTATTTCAGTCTGTTCGACTCGGGGACGGAAGTTCTTGGAGTTGACATCATCCCGGTAAAGCGTGGTATCCAGAACGCCCATGGGGATGGCGACATCTTCCAGGCAGTTAATCTCTTTGACCAGACGATTGCCCAGAAAAACGCCCTTGGTGACCATGCCCACAATCGCTAATTCATTGGTTCCGTTGTTTTTTTCGATGATTTCAGAAGCGATACGACGAAGGGCTCTTTTGATTTCGGAACTGTCCATTGCCAGCATTTTTTTGGTCGCCACGGCATATCCTCAAATTAGCTGGTTAATTGTATGACAAGTTTCGGCAAAAGTCAAACTCTGTTTGCTTTACAGGACATTACCAAAAAAACGAGGCGGCTAGTTGCAACTGTCTGTAAATATAGTTTTAGAGCAAATTACTATCAGTTGTACGGTTTGTCGTTACGGGCGTAAGCGAAGCAAATCAGCTTGCGAGCGGAAGTTGAAAGTACCGAAGGTTATTAAAACAGGACACAGTCCTGTGAAAATAATTGTTGACGAGGATGAAAGGATTATGTTTAACTCTTTTAATAAGGTATTAGGTGTTCATCAATTATTGGGGAGGAAAGTTGGTAATGTTGAAAACTAATATTGGAGAGCGCGCCGGGGATGTTTTCCGTTATCTGGAGAATAACGGTTCCTGTTCGGTTAGTAAAATGAAAAAAGACTTAAATCTTAAAACTGATGATATAAACCTTGCCTTGGGCTGGCTGGCGAGAGAAAACAAGGTCGCTTTTTTCCGAAAAGGGAACAATACAAATATCACTTTGTGTTAAAAGCTAGCGAAGAAAAATATCGGTGTGGTTGATTAAGGCGTTTCTTTGCTATTTTTATGAAAATAAAATCTGCGCTATTCCGCGGCAGCGCCGCCAAATCTCAACAGTTTCCTGAAGATGGGAGACCTGAAGTCGCTTTTGTCGGTCGTTCCAATGTGGGGAAATCATCTTTAATTAACTGTCTGGTGAACAGAAAAAAACTGGCCAAGACAAGCCGGACTCCCGGGAAAACCCAACTGGTAAATTTTTTTCTCATTAACGATTTGTTTTATCTGGTTGATCTGCCTGGATTTGGCTATGCCAAAGTCCCGACATCTGTCAGGCAGGGCTGGCGGGCCTTGCTCGAATCATATTTTACTTCCGGAAACTGCTTGAAGGGTGTGGCTTGGTTGTTTGATATCAGAAGGACCCCAACTGAACTGGATTACCAGACCCTGGAGTGGCTAACCGGTTACCGGATACCTTTCCGGCTGGTTTTTACCAAAGCTGATAAATTTTCCACTTCAAAAGCGAAGACCCGGGGCAAAAAACTGGCTCGTGATTTCGCTGTCAGTGACTGGCAGACCTTTTCAATTATCAAACATGAAGGTAAAGCGGACCTCTGGCGCTGGATCGCTGAGGCCATTGGGGAAGGTAGTAAAAAAAATAATGGCAAACATGGATAATCCCTTGAAGGTTATGATTCTGTGGCACATGCATCAGCCGTATTACAAAAATCTGTTAACTGAACGTTATGTCCTGCCCTGGGTCAGGTTGCACGCTACCAAGGATTATTACGAAATGATCCGCCTGGCCGAAAAATACCCCGATTTAAAATTAACTTTCAATTATGTACCCTCGCTGTTGGACCAGCTCTACGATTATGGGCACAATAACGCTGTCGATCGGCATCTGGAGCTTTCGCTGATTCCGGCCGCGCAGTTGAATGATGAAGAAAAAGTGGAGATCTTGGAAACTTTTTTTTACGCTAACTGGGATAACATGATCAAGCCTAATCAAAGGTCCGCCCAGCTACTCGGCAAACGAGGTCTCCACGTAAGCCGGGAAGAGATTATCGGCAGCCGGCTCTATCATTTCAGCCCCCAGGATTTTTTGGATCTCCAGGTCTGGTCCAACCTGGTCTGGTTTGGTTACCTGGCCAGGCAGGAAGACGAGTTAATTAAATCGCTTTATCAAAAAGGGGTTAGTTTTACTGAGGCGGAGAAACTAAAACTGCTTGAGCGTCAGCGCGAGCTAATCCGTCAGGTCATTCCGCTGCATAAAAAGCTCCAGGATGAGGGCCGGGTCGAGGTCAGCGTCACTCCTATGTATCATCCGATTTTGCCTTTACTTTGCGATACCGATGTCGCGAAAGTGGCCATCCCGACAATTGACCTGCCCCGGGAACGATTTGTTCACCCGGAAGACGCGGTTAACCAGATTAGGCGCGCCGTGGACAGTTATCAGAATTATTTCGGCTGCCAGCCGAGGGGGATGTGGCCCAGCGAGGGATCGGTTTCCGAGGAAGCGTTAACGCATATAATGGAGGCCGGCATCAAGTGGGTTGGCGCTGACGAAGAAGTGCTGGCGCATAGTCTCAGGCTCTCATCCGACAACCAGCACACGGACGTCGATCCCAGGCAGGATTCGAAGCTGTATCAAATCCACAGTTACGCGCATGAGGATCAGGACCTGAAGATATTCTTCCGCGATCACACTTTATCCGATCTGGTTGGTTTTACCTACTCGCGCTGGATGCCGAACGACGCCGCCCATAATTTCATTCAGACTTTGGGCAAAATAGGCGCCGCTGATTTATCGAAGGAGAGAAACGTGGTCAACATTATCCTGGATGGTGAAAACGCCTGGGAATATTACCACAATAACGGTTATGATTTTTTAAGCTCATTATACCAGGCTTTGACCGGCGACCCCGGTTTACAAACGGTGACGCCGAGCCAGTGTCTGGGCGATAACATGCAGTCGAGCCGATTGCCCAGAATATTCCCCGGCTCCTGGATTGATCATAATTTCCGCATCTGGATCGGGCATCAGGAGGACAACATGTCCTGGGATTTTCTGTCCCGGACCCGTGATTATTTAATCGAGCATGAGCATGATTCCGAGGTGACGCCGGAAATGCGTCAGCTGGCCTGGGAGTCGCTTTTTATCGCGGAGGGCAGCGACTGGAACTGGTGGTATGGCAACGATCATTTTAGCGGTAATGATGAAGCGTTTGATGTCCTTTACCGCCAGCATTTGAAAAATGTCTACCAGGCCCTGAAGAAAGACGCTCCCGGTTATCTTGATTTCCCGATTATCCAGCCGGAAACATCAAAGCCCACGCTTAGTCCGGTTGGTCTGATCTATCCGGTTATCGACGGGGTGATAACCAATTATTATGAATGGATTGAGGGCGGAATATTTGAATGCGACAAAATGGGGGGAGCCATGCACAAGGTGGACACCATCCTCAAAAAGGTGTTCTACGGGTTTGATCATGAAAATATCTATCTCAGGCTGGATACTTCGATCAGGATGACATCCGAATGGCTGGCCAACAAGTCTCTGCGTTTCACTTTTTTCGCTTCTTCACAGGTTGATATCTGCCTGACCTTTCCTCCTGATATTCAAAAAGAGCCGTTCATTAAGCCGGCAATAGTTTTGAGCAGTTCTGTTTCAACGGATGAGCAGGGGCTGCATGAGGCGGATATTGCGGCGGCTGTCAGGGATATTCTGGAGATCAAAATTCCCTTCGCTAACTTACTGGGCGATGACAAACAATATATTGAATTCGCCTTCAAGATCAAGGAGAACGGCCATCAGATAGAACGCTGGCCCATTTCAGACGTTGTCCGTTGCGAGGTGCCCTCGCCGGAATTTGAGGCTGAGCACTGGTTCGTTTAACAGGCTTACAGCCTGTGGGTGCTTGCCTCCGGCTTCTTCGGATCGCTCGCAACTGTGCTCGCTTAGAACCTTTTACGATCTTAATGCTTTACCCGGGCAAGCGATAAATCCTGAAGGTGGAATTCTGGTATATTTTGCTGAAAGGCAAACCCTGGGGATAGGCGGTTATCACATAGGCGGCGCCGTATTTTTTCCCCAGTTTCCGGAAACGCGCCGGACTGAATTTGCGATACTCATCCCGCAGGGC
>JAJRWM010000151.1 GCA_024276815.1 bacterium | reverse complement strand
TTTAACATGAGAAAGCTGCTAAGGGCTTTCTTTTGGCCAATTTTTGCCTGGTTTTTAACTGCTCACGGTTCCAGAAAAATCGTCCTGCGCCCGGCACAATGTTGACAGACACCCCAAAACCACCTTTTTCAGGCACGACTATTTAAGTTTTTGCAGGGGGTTATAGGGGGACGGTTTTTTTTCTAAAAAGAGTCCCCCTGACAAAATTTACATCTGATCGTAAAATGCCCTAGTGCCCGGCGGCGTCTGAACCGGGAAGAGGGGCTTTCCGGTGATTCTTATACCAGGAATCATCCCTTGGTTTTTCATCGATAGTACCCATACGGTAATTGATCGTCTGGATCCTTTTTTGAGCGTCCATTACATACGGGGAATCGGGACATTCCTTAATTAGTTTTTCTAAGTATTCAATCTGCTTTTCAAAATCCTGCAAACCGAATAACTTCCAGTCGCTGCCATATAGCTGGGCAATCTGGTAAATAATTTCATCCTTCAGTTTCGTTTCCGGATATTTTTCCAGGATTTCACTAAACTTCTCTATCTTTTCATCCGGCTGCCGGTAATTTCTGGTCTTGGCGTACAGAATTAACGGTTCATCGGTATCATCCCGGTTGTTCTTCAGGAAATCAAGCATGGCTTGCACTTCCTTGGCCAAATCACCACTATCGGGATATTTCTTAAGGTAGTCCTCCGCTATCTTTATAGCTTCATCAAAATGAAACAAATCCCGCTGAGAGAGCGCTTTGGTCCTCACCAGGTATTCGATACCCGGCTCGCCATTGCTGTAATATTTCTTGATAGCGATGTCGCACCACTTGATCGCGTCCTCGTACAGTTGATTACTATACAAACCGAGAGCAAACCCCCGGGCGTATTCAACACCAAAATCATAATCAGGATCCATCTGATATACCTTGTAGAAATTAATGAACGCTTTCGGCGCGTCCCCCCGATTAGCGTAAATTGTCGCTATATTAAAGTAGACCTCCGGCGTTTCCGCTATTTTCCCGGCTTTTTTAAACTCCTCGATCGCGTCATCGTATTTCGCCCACAAATAAAGCTGCATAGCGTTGCTGATGATCTCATTGTATTCGAGTTTCTGCTCGGTAGACAAGCTATCGAATTTCACGTTCGAAGCTTTTTGGGCCGGGCTGGGATTATCCTCTTCCGGCGCCCTTTTTTGCGGCATACAGCCACTTAAAACAAGGCTTAAAATAACTGTCAAGGTTAACGCTTTTCCCCACTTCATAAAACAAATTACTCCTTTTTTGATTTTATCTACCAAGAATGACAGGCGTCACACAATTGCCCCTGCCTTATATCCAGCCGTTGAATCTGTTGCCCGCCAATTTTACCCCGCACGCCTTCGATCAAACCTGGTTCATGCGGCATATGGCAAGTGCTGCAGGTAATGCGTCCGGACGGGTCCAGCGGTAAAACATCGGTATCAATTTCTGACAACGGCCTTACCTTCTTGGCATCGTTGCCATTAACCGGCATTATCAACAGGTGATCCACTCCCAAACCGGTCTTGATGTCTGTGCCGGGATGGTTGCTTTCAGGATGGCACCTGATGCAAAGGAACACGATATCGCCCTTGAACTGCATATCCTCCACCTCTTCCATTCCCTCAACCTGTTTTGTGGGCACGGTTGTATGGCAAAAAACACAATTCTTCTGATTAATGACAACCTTGCCATTGATTTTCTTATACGAATCCTTATGCGGATTCAGCTTCTGGAATTCCTCTTTGATGTGACATTTAAAACAAACATCGTTCCTCTTTTTATAAGGGCCGCCCCTTAAAAAGATACGCCCGGTTACCTTGGGATCCTGCTTGCATTCTCTTTGGTGACAGGTCTCGCAATCAATCTCACCCTTTTTGTTTAAGGGGAACTGGTCCAGCGGAACCCGGGTCAACTTGTATCTTTTCACGTCTTTCGCCTCGGGAGGCTTGATGCCCACCGGATGGATCTGCCCGCGAGCTTCTTTGGTGGCGTGACAATTATTGCAGACCTCATTTATGGTCGGGAATTTAAAGGTGGGCTTCTCACCCTCGCTGATGATACGATCGTGACAGGAGAGGCAAAAAACTTCCGTAAAATGAGGGTTAATACGTTTTGACTTAACCGCCAGGTTAACGAATTCTTCCCGCAAATAGTGTTTTTGGTTTGATTCCCCGTGCTGATCGTGACAGGTTACGCAGGTATATTTACCTCTGACCAGAACCAGGTCAGTGTTTTTAATATCTTCTTTTAGCGCCTCATCAGAGAAAGGATTATATTTAAGAAAATGCGCGCCGCTTAACTTGGCGTGGCAGAAGTTACAAAGCTGCACGACATTCCCCCTGATGGTATCCTCAATATTCTCGGCTTCATTGGGATCAGTCGCGTGGCAGAAGGAACAGGACTCCTCGTTATCCTGCTTATGCGGACTCTTCCTGGCCAGGGTCTTGCCGTGACAGGCCCGGCACATCTCCATACGGTTAGTGAACTTGGCCCGGGGGTCCCCCGGCATCAGGGGCAGACCGCGAAGCAGTTTCTGGCCGCCGCTCTCGGAATGTAAATAATGACAGGTAACACAGGTGACGACTCCCTTGTTGGCGCCTTCCTTGGGAATAGGGAAAATAGCGGGTATTTTCATCGGCGGATCGGCCTTACTGGGATCCATGTTGGTGGGATGCAGATTCGCGCCCTCATGACAGGTGTTGCAAAGAGCGATAAGATCGTTATTAGGTGTTAAGATCGCCGGCTTGGTTTTGGAGGCCAAACCATCCTTGGGAACTTCGATATGACAGGTTTCACAGCCCAATTGCAGGTGAATATTAGGCACCATTTCTTGTTTTACGACTTTCCTTTTTTCAGTATCCAATAGTAATCCGCCGGAAAATGATTGCGCGAATACGTTCAGAGAAACGTAGACGAAAAGCAGGGTAATTATTATTCCTATCGAAATAGTGTCCTTTTTCATGCAAATCTCCTAATATTCCAAGTGAACCGGCTTTTATAGCGGTTATTAATCAAGCGGACGACAGCCGCCGCCGCGGGCGCAAACGAAGCAAGCTGTTGATGTTGCCTCGCTCAGCCTCGCCGCCAGATTCTGTTTAACAAGTATTTATCTGTCCCCGGCTCCGTCCTTTTATTTTCCTGGCGCGAGGTAACATTAGGGCGCCAAGCCAGTGACGGCTTGGCGCCCTATTTTGAAACCAAGTGACTGGTCGGCGAACCAGCCACTTGTCGCAGTGCTAAAAATCAACAAACAAGAGACGCAAATCTCTTATTTATCGTGACATCTCCAGCAAAGGTAAGCGTAATCACGAGATGCTACCCGTTGATTAGCTTTCAGGTTGTTTGCAGCTGAACCATCAGCATCCCCTGCACCGCTTTCCAGAATGAAAGCGCCAGGACCGGTAGCCGCGGCGTGAGGCGAGTGACAGCTGTCACAAACCATATGAGCCTGGGTTTCGCCGGCTTGTGGCTCAATACCCGGGAAGAACGGCGGGAAGCTACATGGTGATTCCGGAGTAGCCTTGCTCTCGCCTGTACCGAACCATGAAGAATCGGCTTCCGCGTTATCCTGCGACGTATCGCTCGCGAGGAGATCATAGACATCGTATGCCTGCTCGGAAGTTTGATTCAGAACGGATACGATGAACGCGCCGGTTCTGGTACAGTAATCACGATATCTCCTGATTCCCGAACCTGCGACCCGCTTGGGATCGGGATTGGCGGGTACGGTGAAGATCGTGGTTACGTGGGTACCTGAAGGCCAGTGACAGGTTGCGCAGATCTTGGAATCAACGTTGTTGCCTAACAGCAAAGCTGAAGTAGGCGTTGCGCACATCTTGGTATTGGCCGGATCGGCAGCGTCGTAGTTGGCTGACATATCATAGCCATTACTGCCATCTTCAACTGTGTTATCCCAGTCAACCGGTGATGTCGTGCCGTCATAGGTGTTGGCTTCAGCCAAACCGCTGGCTGCGTTATGAGGCGTATGACAAGACTGACACTGAATTCTGGAGTAACTGCCGCCGCCAGCCCAGTGACTGGTTTGAGCGGTAGCTGGACCGGAGATGGTGTCTGTCCAGGCGCCACTGAACGCCCAACGCGTTTCACCGTAGGCCGAGTTAGCTTGTGAATCGCTAATCGTGCCGGTGTAGTGAGAACCCAGACGCGCGGTTGGGGATTCAGCGTATTCGGCAATGTAATTGGACGGGTTTTCCCGTTGTGAGACATTACCGGTTGTCGCGACAAAGTCAGTGTGACAACCAACACAAATTCGGGAGTTGTCGTCTTTCACTCTCAGCATGAAACCATCGACACCATCATGAGCGGCATGACAGGTAAAGCAGGCCATGTCTTCAAGGTTGGCGTCAGCAGGAGTGTGGTTGAACGAGGTGGTTCCACCTGAACCCTGATAATAATTAGCCAACGGCAAAACATCGCCATTTGGCCAGGTCGCGCCGTCAGGATTGTCAGCCATGGCTGAACCGGGACCAACCGGGTGCGACACGAGACCAATTGAATTGGTATGGCAGTCGTTACAGTAAGTCAGGCTGTTAGCTCTCAACATAGGCGTGCCGTTTTCACCGTCATGAAGCGCGTGACAGGTCAGACAAACAATTTCTGTCCTGGCGCCGTTAGCGCCAACAGTTTCACCAGCGCCATACCAGCGAGGTGTGCCGACGAAAGCGAAATCTCTGGCTGTGCCGGCGTTACCAGCCCAACGGGCGTCGGTCCAGTTACTGTTGGTTGTGTTCCAGCCCGGATCCTTAACGGTCAAAGCGAAACCGACTTCGGAAACGCCGTTAGGAGCGATATTGACCGGGTGAGCGTCAACAGCATCAGAAGAAGCGATACCGGCACCGTCAGGGTTAATTTTGTCGCCGGCTTCGCCCATGTTCAGCCAGTTTTTACCAACCGAAGGAGTCGTTTCATGACAATCGATGCAAAGATCGTTATAGTCGCCAGTAGCGCGGCCTTCAGTCAGGTAAGTATAACCAACCGTACCACCGTTGGCGTCGTTTTCAATCGCCAGGATATTGGCGTAACCATCATCACTGGCCGCCAGATAAACAGGATCAGCGGAACCCAGATAGGAACCGGTGGACCCTGAGACATCCCAGGTATCGCCAGCGCCGGCGGCGGCGCCGTGAACCTTGTGACAGGTTTGGCAGGTAACGCCACCAGTATCATAACTGGTCAGGTGAGTACCGGGACCGGCATCAGCAAGAGCACTACCATTACCCGTACCAATACCCATATCATAGAAGACACTGGAAACGATGTTACCCGCTGCTTGCAGGGTAGCGCGTTCCGCGCTTTCAATATGGATGTCAGCCTGGGCAAGATCACCGGCGTTAGCCGTTGTGCCGACCGGGTGAGTACCTGTGCCTATGGTGTTGCCAGCGGCGCCTGAACGGGTTTTCTCTTCGTGGCAGTATTCACAGAAGGCGACACCATTACCATTGTTGTACATTTCGGCGCGCAGGAAGTCGTTACCATAACCCAACCTGCTGTTGGCTTCCGTGGTCTCAGCACTTTGTCCCTTGGAATCATCGTGCGGGTTGTGGCAGGACGAACATTCGATCTGGACCGGCGAACCAGAAGTGCCCTGGGTACCGCAATAGGGCCAAACGTTCTGCTGGTTAAACTGAGCCGCGACGCCAGCACCGAAATAGTTTTGATTGGTGTTGTTAGCGTACACTCCGTCGTCAATCAACACGTGGTTAACAAGGCTCGTGTTGTAAATGTCGGCGGTACGGTCAACATCATCATGACTAGTTGCCGGGGAGTGAATATTGGTAATAACGGCAACGTGACATGAGGCGCACAGAACACCAACCAGACCAGCAACTCTTACGGAACTGTCACCAGGAGTCGGCCATAAGCGGTCACCCTTGGAACTGTGATGAATGTGACAATAGGAACACATACCTCTCTGGGCTGTACCACTGCCGAAACCACCCTGGGTCGCGTTGGACTGGAAATCGTGGATGGTGTTTCTAACTCCCGCGCTTACCGGCAAAGCTAACGCCAGCACAAAAATCAAGCTTAGGGTTAAAACTAAAATTTTCTTCACTTAAACTTTCTACCTCCTTTAAAATATGAAAAGAGAGCCTGCCTCTTTTCCAAAACCTTTTTCACCTCCTCCTTTCCCTGACGTCTATGATCCAAGCCTCCCCATCCGTACGCCGATAGGGATGGGAAAGCGTATCACGCTAGAACGTTCATATGTAAGACAAAAACAAAACCCCTTGGGAACCCTTTTTAGACTCAGCTGAAGAAACGCTCGTGGAACAGATCTCCGAAAAAAGCAGACCCCCTACACCTTCCACCCTTCAGCATCTATCTGCCGCGCCGATATCTATCGACGTTGTTGTCTACGCCTGCTGCCCCGGCACGAAAAACTTTAACCCGGGTAAGATCGTTAAATGCCAGCAACCCCTATTTGACAAACTTACGGACAGCCACCTGGTTGCTGAGCGCCTCGCTCAGATAGATCCGCTTGGGATCAACCGCCAGCCCCATCAGGTTGCCGACTTTCCACTGCTCGCCGCCCTTACCGGTGAGCACATGCAGAAAGTTGCCCTGATCATCAAAGACCTGCACCGAACCGATAACAAAGTCAGCGGCGTAAACACGATCCAGATCGTCAATCGTCATCCCCGTCAAACGCTGAAAGGAACCAACGATGTTACCCGGCTTGCCGAAATAACGCAAGTAATTGCCCTTGGCATCCGTCACCACTATATAGCAGGGCAGAGCCTCGGCGATGAACAGCTCACCTTTGCTGCTGAAAGCGATGTTGTTCGGCGTCCGGATATGGGTCATGATATTATTGACCCGCACAAAATCAAAAGTGGTTAAAAGATTGCCTTCATAGTCAAAGACACAGATCCTCTCACCGCCGCCGTCGCCGACATAGATATTGCCGTTAGCGCTGACAGCGACATCAACAGGCGCACCGGGATCGTATCTTTTCTTGCCCGGCAACTTCTGCTTCTCGACGGGTTCCAGAACGTTATAGATAGGATTGCCGGCGTCGTCATAGATAACAGCCAGATACTTAGGCAGGGTCATCGTGAGCAACGGTTCGCCAAAACTGTTAAAGACCCGCACCCGACCGCCTTTTTTCTCGGCCACATAAATATTGTTATCCTTGTCCAGACCGATTCCCTTAAAACCGACGAAGCCGGTCGGATCATCCTCGCTATATTTCTTGACCCGATGGCCAAAGGTCAGTTCAGGCGTACCGTCAGGGCGGAATATCCGCACCTGGAAAGCGGTCGCTTCCGAGACATAGATCATGCCGTCAGAATCGACTTCCACGTCAACCGGACCATTCAAACCATAAAGATGGAACTCATCCTCGGTGGGACGGGATACAAACTTGGGCGTCTGCGACCAACCTGTGGAAGCGACGCTGGCTATCAATAAAACCCCGATAATTGCTGAAAATTTAAATCTCATAAAACCTCCCTTTTTCTCGCTAATGTCATTCAGCCGTTTTCCCCTGTGTATCATCCGCTCCCCCGGCGGAAGACGACGCCGGCGATGTCCCCTCGACCGGTCGCTCCGCCTTCGGCGGCAGATTAAACTCCTCTTTCTCAACCTCAACAGCAATATTCCGCACAATATAGGCGGCGAAAGCGTAAGCGTCATACACGCTAAAAACAACCAGCGCCACATATAAGATAACCGGAATAAGCCTGGACGTGCTCTGCGCTTCGGCATACAGCCGGGCGATATCTTTGCCTATGCCCAAATCAATGATTCTTTTTAAATTTTCCAGATAAGTATACTGAAGAGACAAGCCCCAGCCAACCAGGGATAAGGAAAGGATAATCAGAATAATTGCCCGCATCACTTCCCGGTTATAGGCCTGACCGGCGCCAGGGAGGATAGCGGAGGCAACCGCCGCCGCGATCGGCGATTTTTTCTTACTGCCTTTTAACATGCGTTCTTTCATGTAGACTCTCTCCTTAGAGGGTTTAAGAACAGTACCTTAGATTTTAACTGCGCCTAACCCTTATGTCAAGAAAAAATTTCGATGCTTATCGTAACTTGTTGTGACACCACTAATTTTTCAGCCCGTATTAAAATTATCCTTATCCCCGCGAACTTTTATCACCTTCTCACTTATCTTCCCTCTCAATACTCAGATTAATCTCGCCGCCACCAAGAGTATCAACGGGCGGATGACATTTACCGCAAAGCTTTTCCCCCCGTTTGCGCTGGCCGATATCCTCAATCAAAAAACTGTCCCGGTTACTGCCATGAGGAGTATGACAGCTATAGCAGACAACTCTCTGATTTTCATCCAGCTTGATCTCCTTGGGCACCTTGGCCATGATAGATAATTTGGGGTCTTTGTCGAAGGGATGCATGTGACCGGCCATTTTACCGTCGATCGGACTGCCTTTAAGCGTCCCGTGACAATCATAGTTGGTACAGAGAATAGTGGGGGCTTTTTTCAGATTGGCCTTATAGTTTGATTCATGCGGTTCATGACAATAAAGACACTGCCCATCCACAACCGGAGGATGCGGGAACTCGTATTCCTCGAAATTATCCCCCTCAAACAGCTTCTTGCCGTGACGATACTGCTGCGGGCGGGTTTTTATCTCATGACAGGTATAACAAAGCTTCTGATCATCGTAACGCAACACTTTCTTGTAATCGGTGCTGTGCGGGTCATGGCAACCCAAACATAGCCCCTGCTTGACAGCGCCATGCACAAAAGGCTTCGTCGGCACCATCGTTGAGTGACAAGAGAAACAAAGCTCCTTGCCGGTTAAAATCATGCTGTAACCGGTCTGGTCGCCAAAAGGATCATGGCAGGCCAGGCAACGGAATTCCCCGGTAGGACCGTGTCCCCAGCTCCTGTTAAAGACCCGGGTGTGGCATTTTTCGTAGCAATCGGGCAGACCGGCGACCTCAGGGCCTAATTTATGGCAGGACAGACACTCCGGTTGAGGCAGGTTTGAATGAAACTGGTATTCGAGATATTTTCCCGGTATTTTGCTATCTTCGGGCGGCCGGTGAATCTTCTGGGTTTTAGCCTGATAATAAATATTCTGCACCATACCGCCAGGCAGAACAACCGCGTTCTCTCCTTCTTTCAGATGAACGACAGCGTGAAAAATTTTGTTTTCGGGAAGAAAGGTTAACAGCTCGCCGTTCAACCTGAGAGTAACGCTGTCCGTTTCCGAATCCTTGACAGAGCCGATGATTGTCAGGTCAGGTGTTTTTACCAAGGCGTAATTAAAAGGAGTTAATATCTTGAGGCCATCGCCGGTCGTCAAAAAGCTCATTTTACGGACAACATCCGGCGGATACGTCTCGGCCGGGACTTCCCCGGCTTGATTGCCTGAATCCTACCCGGCCAAAGTCTCAACGCTCCGCTCTAACTGCTTTTTCTCACCAGCGGAACAGTATTGATAAGAGCCAAGCGTAAAAACGGCAAAATTGAGCAAAAACCAAAAAGAGATACAGCGCTTATACCGCGTTTTCATCATCTATCGCCCAAACAACTAATGCTATCCCGTAGAGATAAGGCACAATTCATTATGCCGCCAAGATACAACCTTGCTGTTTTCATCTGAACGGCGGACGGCAAACCGGCGAAACCTGGCCTATTTCAGATGGAACTTTTTCTCCGTGCCGTGTGGGTCATGACAATCCAGACAACTTGTGGATGACCCCGCTTTAGTCTCCTGCAATTTCGTCAAGTGTTTCTGAATCCGTTCTTTTTCGTGGCAGATTTCGCACAAGCTGTTGCCTTTTCTGGTCAAAAGAAACTGCCGCTCATTACCATGCGGATCGTGACACGGCGTACAGATGCCGGCCCCAACCGGGCCATGAATATATTTGGCCTGCAAGCGGTCATCATGACATTCGAGACATAAACTGATCGCTTCCTCAGAGTAAACGATATTCTTGTAATCAAACGGTTTCATCTCCAGATCATGACAGTCCCCGCAACCACTGTTCAGGAAAGCGTCATGAAAGATAAACCTGGTATAGCCTTTCGGCGGCGGCTCATTCTCCTGGAAAAGGTAAGTCAACTGTTTCTCGACTTGCCCATTGTTCATAACAAGCAAACGGTTTTCCCCTTTGTTTAAGGTCAGCGCGACGTAAGCCATGCTGCCCAGATAACGAACTTTATCGCGCAAATCGACGTTATTGAGCTTGATATCAACACTATCCTGATTCACATCTTCCCCACCAACCATGACTAGCACCTCAGCTTCACTTACCAAGCTCTTATCGGGTGGGCTCACAGAAATTTTCTTCTTTTGAGCGTTAACCATAACACTGCAAAACAACAACGCGCAACCAACTGCAACAACCAAATACTTCATAACCTCAATCTTCCTCTGTACTGACATCTTTCTTTATTTTATCAATAGCTTTTTGATAGCTTTTAATCGCTTCCTGGAAACTAACGATCGCCTCATCTTTTTTGTTCAGCCTAAGCTGGGCCTGCGCCAACCCGTAATAGGCCGGCCCCAAATCGGGGTTGCCCTTCCGGGCTTTACTTCGCTTGCGCAAATCAAAAATACTGGCTTTTTTTGCGCCGCCTTTTCCGGTATAGGTATTAATAGCGGCCTGAAAATACTTCAGAGCTTCTTCGTTTTTCCCTTGCGCCAGATAAAGCTGCCCCAGGCCGAAATCACCTGCTCCCGAAGCCGGCTTTAACTTCTTCACCATCTCAAACTCCGCCAACGCTTCATCATACATACCGTTCGCGATAGCGAATTTACCGTACTCGATATGCAAATCAAGATTCTTCTCATCCGCGGCAATTGCCAGATTATATTCGAGCATGGCGTCGTCTTTTTTCTTTTGCTCCACGTATACCTTGGCCAGCAACAAATGGGCGGCGGGATAATCAGGATCAGCGAGCAACGCCGCTTTCAACTTGTCTTCCGCTTTCTTCATAAAGCCCAACCGGTAAAATCTCAGACCAAATTTATAATGGAAACCGGCCCGGCCTTTCTGCCGGTAACCTTTTTTCTTCTTCCTGACAACCTTTTTGGCTATCCCCAGAGCGCTTTCCACCAACTCCGAGACTTTTTTGTCGCCGCCAAACCGGGGGAAACCGGAATAGATGCTGGCAACCTTCCCTCCTTTATCGATAATAGCCAAGCTGGGCATGGTGATAACGCCATATTCGCTGAAGACTTTCATCCCTTCGTCGATTAAAACCGTGTATTGCAACCCCTTTTCAACAAACAGCTTGTTGATTGCCTCAACTTCCTTGTCAGCGACGTTTTCATCGCTTTCAGGAATATATACGGCCAGGATTTCCAGGTTCTTGTCTTTATATTTGTTATAAATTTGCTGGAGAACGACCAGTTCCGCTTCACTTTTATCGCCAAACTTCCAGAAACAGACCACCAGGATTTTACCGGAGTAATCCTTGACGCTTAACGGGACGCCCTCAGGCGTCTTCATGGTGAAAGCCGGCGCTTTCTGCCCCTCTTTCACCCGCTTGAAAGCCTGGGCCTGAGCCGGCAGGTAAAGTGTATGGATGACCGCCGCGGTGAACACCGCCCCGAAGATCAGGGGCAGTATTTTACCGCCAAAGGAGAGAACGAATCCCTTTTCCCCTTTCATAATCAATCACCACCGCCGCTTTGTTCCCGGCTGTACTCCTGGGGCTTGTGACAACCAACCACACCACGTCCGCCGTTCTCCTTCTTGGTGTAGCGGATCTGATACATCCAGGTCTTGCTGAACGGCACTTCGCTTCTGATGTGTTTTTCCTGGTTGGAAGCGTGCACCTGATGGCAGGCCCGGCAAGTCCGCCCTTTTTCCCGGTTGACATGCAGGAAATGCAGGTTCTGGTTGCCCCGGCGGAAATCGGTCAAGGTTGAGGTGTATTTATCCAGCACCAGCGTTTTCTGATGGCAACCGAAACACAGCTCGTATTTTTCAACCGCGAAAGGCGTATAAAACTCCGACGGAAAATATTTCCACAGGATTTTAGGATTTTCGGAACCATGAGGATTATGGCAGGCGACACAGTCTCCCTGGATAACCGGCCCATGCTGATACTTTTTGGAGTTAAACTCTTCCTTCTTGTTTTCATGACAACTGAAACAAAGGGCGGAGCCTTCTTCCCGCAACTGGAACTTAACATCCGAAGCGTGTGAATTATGGCATTCAGGACAGCGGCCTTCCTTCACCGGCGGATGAGGATACTTGGCGTCAAACTTCTCTTTTTTATCCGTATGACAGCTATAACAAAGGTCCGGCACGGGCTTGCGCAACATAAACTGGAAGTCAGCGTTATGAGGATCGTGACAAGCGGTACACTTGCCTTCGCTCACCGGTTTGTGAACATATTCCTTGGTCATGAGTTCCATTTTCGCCTCATGACACATGAAACACAGGTCGGCCCCCGGTTGTTCCAACTGGTACTTGTTCTCGGAACCATGAGGATTATGGCAGACGTTACAGTCATTAGCCGCGACCGGGCCGTGCACAAACTTGCCGATAGTCTTGTTGTTTTTATGACACATAAAACAAAGCTGACTGCCCAAAGCGCGAAGCTGGAACTTGTTCTCCGAACCATGGGGGTCATGACAAGCGACACAATCGCCGCCGCCCACCGGACCATGGATGAAATCCTGCGCGAATGCCATCTCTTTGTCGGTGTGACATCGGTAGCACAGCGGGCTTCCGGTAAGATTCAGCTCATAAGGATTTAATGAACCATGAGGGTTATGGCAGGCGATACAGGCGCCGGCGCCTACCGGGCCGTGAACATATTCAGCCATATCCGAGTTCTTGGTCGCGTGGCAGGCCTCGGTTGAACATTCGATTTCGCCCCGGCTCAAACGCTGGAAGTCCCCGCTCTCCAGATCATGGCAACTCTCGCACTGGTCAACCCCGGCCAGAGTCTCATGCATATGGTAATTCTTGAAAGAGTTACGATAAGCGGCAGGTACCTGAGTGTCGCCGGTCTCGTAAAAGATTTCAACCTTATTGGACTGCTGACCGCTGGTCGTGACCTGGACCATATTCAGACCTTCTTCCAACTGCAAAAGGCTGTAAAACGTCTCGCTGTTAACGGGAACTTTTTCTTTAAAAGTTTCATTAACGTAAAGGTCTACTTCCGTTATGGTGTTATCGCTGACCACACCGATAATTCCGATTTCCCCTTTATCAACTATGACACTCGTGTTGGGGACTTTGATCTCCAGAATTTCATCAGCGCGAATCGGTGACACCACAAGAACGATTAAGCAAAGAAGATATATCAAGGCCCGAATCTTTTTCATAAATCCTTTCTTCCTTTCAAGCGATTTTATTAAAGGACAGCATACGCCTTTGCCCTTGCGATTTCCGGAATTGTATGATGAACGCTTATTATTATTTATTTTCTGCGTCAAATTGTCAAGCACAAAATCACCTTATCCGCGCCTTATTCAGGAATCATCTCATTCAGTTAAGTTTTATGCTCTTCGCCGGCCGGCCAAACATTGATACCAAGCTCCGTTTTGCTTTATCTTGGTATAATTTCCGCTCCCGGACGCCCCGAAAACAGGTAGCGCCGCATCTCCGTCCTCCGCCACAGAAACCAGGGAAGCAAAACGGCCAGCCGGCTCATACTCCCGCCTTTCAGACGCTTAATAAAGCGGGTACACTACCTGTATCAGGCCGCGCTTTTTTTCCTTGACAGCAAATATTTTTTAGTGCTATCATCTGTCGATACGTAATAGGGTTATGTCAATCTTTTAAGTATCCGATTATTACATAAAACGCAAAAAGTCATCATGTTAGGTAGAGTGAAAATGTATAGAAGAGTTGGTTTGCGTGCTAAGATTTTTACCGCTTTGGCAACAGTTGTTTTTTCGTTTGGATTAATGGGCGGTTGCATCAACCCCTTTGCCGGCCCGACGATTGGCGAAGCCAAGGTTGAAGGCCGGGTGCTTTATCAGGACCGCTTGACCGGCATGAGAATGCCCTTGTCTGATTGCCGGGTGGAAGTGCAAAACTCTCTGGAAAGCGCGTACACGGACAGCAACGGGGTCTATTCTTTCGCGATCCGTTTCCGGGTCGGCAGTCTGGCGAAAAGCGCCTCCGCCATCCTCCTCTATACGCATGACGCGGTTCCCGGCACCGAAAAATCGGCGACTATTGTCATTAAGGACGGGTTCACGACCACTGTCAAGACAATTAGCTTTGATTACCTGAACTAAATTATTAAAATAGGAGATTATGATGAGGACCAAGCGTTTTCTTTTTTCCGCCCTGTTGATATTGACATTGATTATTGCGGGTTGCGGCGTTCCCGATATTGACGAAGTTGACCAGGCCAGCTTGAAGAGTTTCGTCTTGTCGAACACTGTCCCCCCCAACAAACCGACTAACGTCGAGGTCGTTGCCGGGCAAAGCTACGCCACTGCCTTCGACACCGCGACCAATGTACCAATTGTTAGGCTTCCCAATAATCTTTACGGCGTTCAGTTCAATCTCGCCGCTGATCGTGAGTTGGTAGCTGTAAGCGATGTTGTGCTCACAGGTTCAACACCCTTGACTCCTTATTTTCATTATTCAAATGGAGATTTCAACTATCTATATGAGTATGCAGATTTCTTCATGGATGACAATTATCACTTTGTGATCAACAGGATAAACAGCAGAGTGGGCACTGCTGAGTTAGAGTTTGCTTTGGATACGCCTTTATATTTTCACGAGTACGTCGATGTGAAAACTGCGGATACAACTACTCAATACAATAAAACCTTGATTGCTTTAGACGATCCAGCTAATCCTCAGGTGGTTGATGTCGTTTACGAATATTCCACTCACTATGACGGAGACGCCAGTAACGCTGATTATGACCCGATCATCCTGGATGGCGTGCCTCCTTTAATCACCTGGGAAGAACCGGCTAAAACTTCAGACCCGCAGGCCGGCTCGCCGATTGGCTACCGGATTTTCCGCAATTACCCGCAAGGTGTTTTATCGGCCAGTTCCACGGCGTCTACGTGGAGCGCTTTAACCGGCTTTGACGGCCGGACCTTCACCGCTACCGCTGGCAGTTCCATTAATGTTGACACCAGGGATAAAACCTGGGTTCACACCACCGATTTTTACGGCAATGACACCCAGTTGACCACCTCGGCTGTTCCCCGGCAAAACTGGGAGGGAAAATACAGTTACCGTGTCGCGACCGTTAATGAATACGGTAATACCAGTGAATGGACTGCCCCGGTTAGTGTACGCACGGTTCCGCCAAAAGCAATCCCGGTAATGATCAAGATAAATGCGGACAGTAATTCTAATAGTAGTTTTGTAATAAGTTGGTCCTACTCCAAAGACCTTGTCGATATAGATAACCTTGATTACTTTCTTCTCTACGCCAGTTATCTCCCGCCAAGAAGTATTGATGATATCCAAAAAATACCCGCGAATCTGAAATTAGGGGAAGAGAGGTTCCTCTTGGGGTACAATGATGGCGAGGAAGAGTATAAGGTAAATGAAACTTTGCAAGGATGGCTTCAGTATATTGATGGTATGAATTCAAGCACCAACGTAGTCCAGCAAATACCCCGTTTTGTCTGGATACAAGCTGTTGATATCTGGGGCAATAGCTCAAGAAGATCTTTTTCAATGTGTTATAGACCGGCAAGTGATGAGTTCCTCTTTACGAACAGGGTCGTATTAGAATAGTTTCAGTAATATCCTCTTATTTTTGTTTGAGGATTTTGGCGGGAGCGCCGGCGGCCAGGACTTTGGCGGGTAAGTCTTTAGTGACGACGCTGCCGGCGGCGACAAACACTTCATCGCCAATCTCGACTCCGCCGATAATCGTTGAATTAACTCCGATAAAGCAGCCGTTATCAATCCTGGTGGTTTTGGTATAGGCGGGAAACTTATTTTGCAACGGATGATCCTGGTAGCCAACGTTTAGATGGCTCAAAACGATCACCCGTTCAGCCAGGGTGACGTTATCTCCCAGGACGATGCCGTCCGCCAGGTCCAACAAGACGTCATTGCCCAGGTAACAGTTTTTGCCGATCACCAGTCCCTTGGGACCGCTGCGGTACAGGTTCATGAAGCGCACCCGGTTAA
>JAJRWM010000150.1 GCA_024276815.1 bacterium | reverse complement strand
AGGGATGGGGAACAACATCGTACCCCCTTTTGGATTTTAAGTCCAGATTTAGGTACGACATTTTATTGTACCAGATATCATCCAGAAATAATGGCGGCAGGGTCGCTATTTCCGGTTTTATCGTCGGGTCACGCGTCTGCACGATCTCCCAGGGCGTTCTGTTCCCCTTGTAGCTGTTCTTCCTCGCAACGTTAAACCACAGCAAATAAGTCGCCGCTTTAGCAAAAAACTCCTGCCTCGAATCAAACCGTTCCACCTCGTAAAACTCGTCCTCAATCAAACGATGCGCCGTCTCCACATCTGCCTGGTAAGTACACGCCCCTGGCGGAATAGTATGATGTTTAAGCATGCCCGTATCTTGTACCACCTTGGTAAACGCGCTGTCTTCCTTAGCCTGCCAGGAGCCGACAAACTCCGTTCCGTTGTCCGTTTGAAAGCGGCAGTCATGCAGATCAACACCGCATTTTTTAAGATGCTCGATCAGGATATCCGCGAAGAGGGTAGCGTAGGTAAGGGAACATTCATCAGCGAAACCCAGGAACTGCGGCCCTGAGACGACATCGCGGGCGGTATACTGGTAGCGCGGCAGTTTATTTGCTCTCATCTGCGGCCAGTATTCAGGCATATCGTAAAGATGCTTGGTATCGACATCGATCTGCTCGAACAGCCGCCATTTCGCTTTAACCGCCCGCAGATCGTTCTTGGTTTTATGCTTGCGGCGTTTTTTCTTTAACAGTCCTTTTTCTTTCCATATCTTGCGTATTGCCTTGACCGAGATGGTCAGATCGAAGTCTCTTTTAATCCGTTCTGCGCCAAACGATAGCAGTTTTCGCTTGAGCCTGATTGCTTTTTCGCGCATGGTCTCAGGGATTTTACTGGCGGGGTTTTTTGGGGCGCGGCTTAGTTCTTTCAGTCCCTGGTAGCCGGTTTGTACAAACCTGGCTCGCCATTTACGCACGGTTTTGGGGGTAACTCCGAAGACCCTGGCTGCTGGTTTATTGCCGTATTGATTGGCGTATTGGACTATTTTCAGTCTCAGGTAACGTTTATCTTTACTTGTTCTCATAATCTGGTAGTATGGGTATGGACACATGGCAGCTCCCGCTTTCGTATTGGTTGTTCAGCTAACTACTTAAGCTGGAAATGCCCTCTGTGTCCATATATTTTTTCTGGTAGAGGGAAGACTGCGTTTGCTACGCTTTACTCCGCCTTCCCTCTACCAGCCATAATCTCCTCCATTGCTTTATTGTTTTCTTGCCTTCTTTGCCCAGTATCCAGATCTTCACCAGGGGGGTACGATGTTCCTTCCCTTTTCCACCTTATCGCAAAGAAATAACTTGACAGGTGTTTTTTTTTAAGATAATATTTGGTTGTAATTTCCGTAGGGTATCATGTAGTGATCATTGGTAGCAACACCTTGAAGTTTTGGTAGCTCCTTTGAACTTCAGGATTCCGGAAATTCGGCGGGGGGGTCTCCCGCCACCCGGAAATTGTAGTTCCGGTAATATTGTAAGGAGGTAGCATAACGTGGCAAAGGGTGTTGTAAAGTGGTTCAATGATTCTAAGGGATTCGGTTTCATTACTCAAGAAGATGGAAATGACGTGTTCGTACATTTTTCCGCAATTGAAGGTGACGGATTTAAATCCTTGGCTGAAGGACAAGAAGTAACTTTGGATGTTGTTGAAGGCCCTAAAGGTCTTCAAGCGTCTAATGTCCACAAAGCCTAGACATTAAACAACCAAAAAGACCGATGGTTTTCCGTCGGTCTTTTTTTTTGCCTTTTTTATTATGCCGCCAGGCTATCTCGCTAGCTAAGCTGGCGAGGTAGGGTTCATTTTGAAAGGAAGATGAATATTTTTTTCTTATGAGTGACTCAAAGTGGCAGGCTGAAAATACTGATAGCTATCGTAAGCGCGGTGAATACTTAGCGTTAGCGGCGATTTTAACAATGGCTCTGGTCTTACGCTTGTGGGGCATTAACTTCGGTTTGCCGCATCTCTTCGCCCGTCCGGACGAACAAAGCCTGGTCAGTATTACCATCAATCTTTTCAGCGGAGACCTGAACCCCCATTTTTTCGAGTATCCCTCGTTTTTCATCTATCTCCTTTTCGCCGCCTATAACGTTTTTTATTTTCTGGCGAAAATAGTGGGATATTTCAACCGGTTTTCTGATTTCTGGCTTTTATACCTCCGGGACCCTTCCATCTTCTTCCTGATTCCCCGTTTAATTTCAGTCGCTATGAGTTTCGCGACCGTTTTTTTTGTTTACCGCCTGGGCCGCCGTTTTTATTCCGTCCAAACCGGGCTTGTCGCCGCTTTTTTTGCCTCCGGGACCTTTCTGCTGGGACGGGAAGCCCATTTCGGGGTGACCGACACCACCCTAACGTTTCTTTGTCTCCTGGCTGTCTACTATTGCCTGGCTTTAAACGAGTCAGGCCGTACCCGTGACTTTTTGCTGGCGGCTGTTTTTTCCGGCCTGGCGGCTTCCACCAAATACCCGGGAGTTTTGCTGATTTTCCCCATACTTGCCGCACTCAGCTTAAGATTTTTACATGAGAAAAAGTTAAAGCTATTTTATAGTGATAAGCGGTTTTGGCTCCTGGCAATTATTGGCATCACAACGTTTTTCGCGGCTTCTCCCTATATCTTGCTTGATTACAAAAACTTCTATCAGGACTTTAACTTTATCATGTCCGTTTCTTCCGGGAGTCACGGAATAATGCCGACCGGTTACTGGTATAATTTAAAGTTTACTTTACTATCCGGACTGGGATTAACATTACTGTTATTGACTTGTGCCAGCGCTGTTTACCTGCTCATCAGAAAGAAGCCAAAAGATATCATTATCCTTGCCTTCACGATTGGTTATTTCCTGGTTATAGGCCCGGCCAAAAGACCTTTTGTGCGTTACCTGTTGCCGGCGATTCCTTTTTTTGTAATCATCGCGGGCATCGGTCTGGTTAGCCTGGCTGATATTTTATTCCGTGATAAAAAAGAGCTGAAATTAATATTTACCTGGTTCGCGGCCCTGATAATTATGGCCCCTTCACTTTATTACCTGATAAGCTTTAACCGGATAATGACCCGCAAAGATACCCGGGTTCAGGCCAAAGAATGGATCGAGAAGAATATCGCCGCCGGCGAGACGATTGCCATTGACGGGCTGTTCTATAACAATTTGCCCCTGACTGAAAGCCCGGCCCAGACACAGGCCAGATTTGATTCCTTTATACCGGGCTTTTTCGCCCAACATGTCAGCGCCAATTTCACCGGGATATTCCCCCGGCCCTGGTATTATGTGTATGTCATCAGCGATTTCTATTCGACAACCCTGGAAGTTTCCGCCGAACAAAAAAGTACGAGAGCGGAAGCGGAGAGACTTTATCAGACCATCAGACGGCTGGGAGTGAAATATCTGGTGACCAGCGAGTACCGGTATTTGCCCTTGTATACCGATAACTGGGTCCGACTCAAACCGGCTTTGACCGGGAAGGTAAAATTAATTAAACAAATCAATCCCTTCAATCCAGGCAGTAAAACAATCCCTCAATACGATCAGATCGACGCTTTCTTCACACCCTACGCCGGATTTGACGCGGTAACCTTTCCCGGTCCCAGGATTAGTGTTTACCAGTTGAACTGATTTTTAAAGGTAAGGCGTCAGTCTTCCGGGGAAAAGACCTTATTTGTCATTCCCGTGCCAACGGGAATCCACTAGATTCCTGCATACGCTGGCATGACATTACTGGTTCCCCCACTTCACTGACGGGTTACCCCAAGGGCTCCTGGCATCCCGCT
>JAJRWM010000149.1 GCA_024276815.1 bacterium | reverse complement strand
AAATACCTTCGGGATAACGGTTTTTTGATAAACCCGCGCAACTCGATAACGACAGAACCGTGAATAAAATAAAAACAACCTTGAATATTTTCCAGTCTCTCATTCCTCTGACCCCTCGTTCTGTATTTAACTCCACACGATACAAAGCCCGTTTATAGTGCTGATGAACCTGAATGGCTTCATTATAGATTACCAGGTCAACTTTTCACAACGATTTTCTTTATCAGGATGGATGGAAGTTAAATTATTTTACCGCAGGGTTATCAGGAACCGGTTGGTCTCAAGAAGATTAACGGCCGGCTTTGCGCCAAGGTTTATTATACCCATACCGCGGGTGAATTGTTGAGACGGTTACTCAATCTCCTCGCCACGCTCCCGACGAATGCGCTTTAAAAGCATATCAACCCGGGCTTCCAACTTCAAAGGATCGAAGGGTTTGGTTATATATTCATCAGCGCCGATCATGAAACCATCAATACGGTCGCTTATTCCCGTTTTGGCGGTCAGCATCACAATTGGTATTTTGCTTAACTCAGGATCTTTTTTTATTATCTGACAGACTTCCAGCCCCGAAATGCCAGGCATCATCAAATCCATTATGATCAGGTCAAATTTATTGGCTTTCACCTCAGCCAAAGCTTCCCGACCATTGGCGCTCATGGTCAAATCATAGGTCGCTTCTGAAAATATCTGCCCCACAAGCTCCCTGATATCAGGATCATCGTCGACTACCAAAACGCGGTTTCTAGCCATTTTTCACCCTTATCAATTTTGAATTTGTTTTATGTCATTTCCTGTGCTGACAAAAGTCACGCCCTTGTTTTTTCGTCTTACTTCAAACACAACGTTACCGAAACAAATTTCAGCGTTGGGGAAAACCGTTCCTTTGACCTCTATGCGCCCCGCTTTGTCCCGAGGTTTTAAACGGGCCAGCAGTTCCGTCTTTTCCAGCTTGACCCGGTCACAGGTCTCAATTATCTCAGGCAACTTTTTAACCGCGTTGAGAAGCCGGTCTTTATGCGACGGAAAGAGCTTGTCAACATTGGCGCCCAGCCGCGCAACTTCCTGCTTGGCTTTATTGGCTATATCCAGCTCTTTCTCGGCTTTCTCAAGTTCCTCGTTGAGAAGACAAAGCCTTTCCTGTAATTCCGCGGTCAGGAAATCCTCGATACAGACCGAAGTCCTGGTCCCGCTCTCATTCCCAAGGCTGATGACGGATATCCGGTCGCCGGCTTTTATGCGGCCGCCAAAAATAGCGCCGCGACCCTGGAGAACCTCTACCACACCGCCAGCCTCAACCTCACTGTGAGCAATATATTTAGCGATCTCGACATTCCCCTCAGCCTTGATCTTGCAGTTTGTTACAAACTTGGCCCTGACATCCTTGGCCGCGGTTAAAGACGCCCGATTCTCTCCCTGGACTGAACCGCCAATGTTTATATTACCATGTTTGGAAATAACATTCGCGCCTTCAACGCTGCCCTTGATATTAATATCACCACCGGCGTGCACTTCAAACCCGGTGCGGACATCACCCTTGACGATGACCTCACCCAGAAAATTTATATTACCGGTGGAAAAATCGACATCACCCTTGACAATATAAATGCTCTCGACACAAACCTGATTATTATGCAGGAAAACGCGCCCCCCCATCTTGGCGAACAGCTTCGTGCCGGTGGGGTCTAACTGCGTATTACTGCCGCCCTTCAGCACAACATCCTTACCAGGAGCCGCCGGAACCGTCTTGCCAGTCACAGAACAACCATTTCGCCCCAGGGTGGGAGGAACCTTCTCCGCTAACTGAACCCCTTCCTCAATACACTTAACCAGGTTTAACTGATAGAAATCAACATTGCCATCCTCAAGGATAATCGGGGCGACACTCTGCTCAGTGTCAAACAAATAATTGATGTAAGCGTCCTGGCCGTTTTCCGGCAAAGAACCGGTGGCCACCAGAATATTTTTGATTATCCCCTGACGGTTAGCGATCTTGCCGATCATCTCGGTGTCAATACCGTGAACCACCCCGGAAAATTTCAATTTGTATTCAATTTCCTGCTCGGTGACGCCAACGGCTCCCTCAGGAGGAATCAAGGTGACATAAGCCTCCATCTCATTCTCCGAGACATGAACAATTATGTTGTCGTCCTTATCAAACTTGGAAATAGTATCCGATATTTTGACCGGCTCGCCGCTGTGTTCCTGAACCGCCCTCTCCACCATGCTATAGTTGACGTTTACATAACCTTCGCTGAAGAGCAACTCTTTGACAGCCTTGATAGAATCCTCGCCGTCATCAGTCGCGACAATAACATACAGTCCATCATCCTGAAGGATCAATTTAGGATCTATTTTCTTCACCTCATGATATTCTAAAAACAGTTAATGCTTGCCTTGTCTACGTTTCGGTTAATAAAGAGCTAAACTTAATCCTTTAATTTACCCTGGGCCGCCGCTAACCGGGCAATGGGAATCCTGAAAGGCGAACAGCTTACATAGTCCATGCCAACGCTGTGACAGAACATTACGCTTGAAGGTTCCCCGCCATGCTCGCCGCAAATACCGATCTTCAGCTTGGGATTGGTCTGACGGCCTTTCTCGACACTCATCTTTACCAACTGACCAACGCCCTCCTGGTCCAGAACCTGAAACGGATCTTCCTTGATTATGCCCTGCCTGATATATTCAGGAACAAACTTCGCGACATCATCACGGCTGAAACCAAGAGTCATCTGGGTTAAATCATTGGTGCCAAAAGAAAAGAACATCGCTTCCTCGGCGATCAGATCAGCCGTCAGAGCGGCCCTGGGGACCTCGATCATCGTTCCCACCAGGTACTCCAGTTCAACGCCCTGCTCCTGCATAACCTGCTTGGCCGTTTTATGCACGATCTCAGCCATTACCCTGAACTCGTTAACAAATCCCACCAGGGGAATCATTATTTCGGGAATCAGACTGTAACCTTCCCGCTTTAATTCACAAGCCGCTTCAATTATCGCCCGAGACTGCATTTCGTATATTTCCGGATAGGTTACCCCTAACCGACAGCCACGGTGACCCAGCATCGGATTCAACTCTTTCAGGTTCTCAGCTTTTTCCAGTAATTCCTGGGGAGAAACACCCATGACAGCGGCGGTCGCCTCCGCTTCCTTCTCGGTGTGAGGCAAAAACTCATGTAACGGCGGATCAAGCAGCCGAATCGTTACCGGCAGATCCTTCATCGCTTTGAAAATGCCCAGAAAATCACTTCGCTGCATTGGCAGTAATTTAGCCAGGGCCGCTTTTCGGCTGTCGATATCTGAAGCGAGAATCATTTCCCGAACACTGGTTATCCTGTCCTCGCCAAAAAACATGTGTTCCGTCCGGCACAACCCGATACCTTCAGCGCCGAATTTACGGGCTATTTCCGCGTCGTGCGGCGTATCGGCGTTGGTGCGCACCCTCAGATGTCTGACTTCGTCCGCCCAACTCATCAGGGTCGCGAAATCATCACTGAGCTGAGGCTCAATCAAAGGCACGCTGCCTTTAATAACCTCGCCGGTCGTTCCATTCAGGGTGATGGTGTCGCCCTGCTTGTAAACAGCTCCGTCAACAGTGAAACTTCCTCCCGCTTCATCAACGGAAATTTCGCCGCAACCGGCAACACAGCAGGTACCCATACCCCGGGCGACAACCGCGGCGTGAGAAGTCATACCGCCCCGTGAGGTCAAGATACCCTTGGCAACGTTCATGCCGGCGATGTCTTCCGGCGATGTTTCCGAACGAACCAGGATAACTGTTTTGCCGGCGGCTGCCCATTCGACAGCGGTTTCAGCGGTGAAGACAACCTGACCTACCGCGGCCCCGGGCGAAGCTGGAAGACCACGGGCGATTACCTCCACTGCCGCCGACGGATCTATTCTAGGATGCAAAAGCTGATCCAACTGCTGCGGCTCCACCCTCATCAAGGCTGTCCGCTTATCAATCAGTCCTTCGCCGACCATATCAACCGCGACCTTAATCGCGGCGGCAGCCGTACGTTTACCATTCCTTGTTTGCAGTAAATACAATTTGCCTTCCTGAACGGTAAACTCCAGATCCTGCATGTCCTTGTAATGGCTTTCCAGCCTTTGATATATTTCAACCAATTGCTTGTAAACTTCCGGCATCGTGTTCTCAAGATCGCTGATTGGCCGCGGCGTACGAATCCCGGCAACCACGTCCTCCCCCTGAGCGTTCAACAAATACTCGCCGAAAAACTTTTTCTCCCCATTGGTCGGATTACGGGTAAATGCTACGCCGGTACCTGAAGTATCGCCCATGTTACCAAAAACCATCGCCTGCACGTTGACAGCGGTACCCAGGTCGTGAGGAATACGATTAATATTTCGATAAACAATTGCCCGCTCATTGCCCCAGGAATCAAAAACCGCGTTTATCGCCAGTTTCAACTGGACTTGAGGATCCTGGGGAAAGTCATGCCCTGATTCCTCTTTGTACAGCGTTTTATAGCGGGCGACCAGTTCCTTCAAATCAGCGGAGTCCAGATCGGTATCCAGAGCCGCCCCTTTTTCCTTTTTTATCCGCTCCAATTGTTTTTCAAACTTCTTGGAATCAAGACCGGCGACAACGTCGCTGAACATCTGAATGAAACGTCGGTAAGCATCCCAGGCGAAGCGTTCGTTGCCGGATTTAGCGACTAAACCGCTGACCGCTTCGTCATTGATGCCCAGGTTTAATACCGTGTCCATCATTCCCGGCATTGATATAGCCGCTCCGGAACGGATGGAAACCAAAAGAGGATCAGACGGATCGCCTAAACGTTTCCCCATCTCTTTTTCCAGATTACGCAAATTCTCGCTTATCTCTTCAGCCAAACCCGGAGGCCAGGCGCCGCTTTCTGAATTGTAGAGATTACACACTTCAGCGGAAATTGTAAAACCGGGCGGAACCGGAATACCCACATTGGTCATTTCAGCCAAATTGGCGCCCTTCCCCCCCAAAATGTTCTTCATCTCTTTGGTGCCTTCGGCTTTACCTCCGCCAAAAGAATAAACATATTTACTCATTTATTAGTAGCCCCTTTCCTTTGCAGGATATTTATACGCAATTAGAATCAGAATAACCGATAACTACGTTCATGTCAAGCGTTTTCGGCCATTCACCTCCGAAAAACAAGGCAGAAGGTTACCAATTACCGCCAAAACTCCATTATCATCATTTTTTT
>JAJRWM010000148.1 GCA_024276815.1 bacterium | reverse complement strand
CGCTTTAGGTAGAATGGTTTCAGCCAGGTCACCACTGATTTTCATGAAGACATCAACCTCAACCGTTCCATCAGACATATAACGCGGCTTGCCGGCAAAAGCGCCCTTGACAATACCGGAAACCCTGGTGCGAATCACGTCGTTTTCAGTAACAAAGTTTCTGATGGTTGTTTCTGAATCAACCTGCACGCCTTGTATTATTTCCAATAGATTACGGCGAGCTACTGTTTCCGCCGCCCTTTGCGCCATCAGACGCGCTTGTCCCGCCGGCATGTTTTGAGAAGGAGCCCCAAAGCCAGTGGCTTTAATGACCATTGCTCCCCAATCGATTGAGCCGTGTTGGAAGTTTTGCGTTACATCTGAAGCGACATAAGCGTTAAAAGGACTCTCCGCTAGCAGGGGAAAGGTCGCTAACAAAAGGATTATTAAGGTACATCTTGCTGCATATTTAAGTCTCATTTTTACCTCCGTTTTTTATTCACTTATAATGAGTTAAATTAAATTTATTTACCTCCCCTCATCATTTTGTTTTAGCCTTTTTGCGGCGAAGTAAGCCATTGGCGCATGGTGGCTTTTATTTGTGCGATTATATCAGTTATCTCTTTTCCGCTGACATTAGCTTCCGGATTAAATAACCCGTTCTCACTAACAGTCATTATACCAGAAGTCGTAGCTAACATTATAGCATTAAAATAAACATGTTTGTTAGAAACATCCGTAAATGGGGAATTCATGCCGGAAAATTTATTCGCCGAGAAATATTCAGGAGCTAAATGAATCGCCAGGTTTTGGATATATTGGGCCAAATCCTGACGTATGATAATCTTGTCCGGGCCAAAAGTATGATTTTGGTATACCGTCATCAAATCCCTGACGACAACGTCCATTATGAAGTCTCTGGCCCAGCTCTGGTCAATATCGGTAATGACCGGCGCTTCCTTGACTGGTTGGATACGATCCTTGATATTTAATTCCAGAATTAAAAGACTGGCCCAGTCAGCTCGGTTAATGGTTGTTTTATCAGGTATCTTGCGGTACTCGGAGTGGGCGTTCTCATCATCAACGGTTGCCAGCAAATCACGCATGGATTTATTGATTTGAGAAAGTGGCGAGGCTTTTTCCGCCTGGTTCAGATAATAATAGGCTTGCTTGAAATCCTTTAAGCGGTATTCTGATTTCGACATTCCTATGAGAGCCGGGAAATATAAAGGATCAATTTCCAGGGCTTTCTGAAAATAAAACTTCGCGGTAACATAGTCTTTTTCCAGGATATAAGCCTCAGCAATGCCCACCCAGGCTTTCTTGAATTGCGAGTTTAACCGGAGAGCCTTGTTGAATTCCTCACGCGCTTCCACCGAACTGTCATATTTTAGTAGATTTTCACCGATACGATAAAAATTTTCCGCTTTATCTATCTTCTTTTCAACTTCCGCTTTGCTTTCCAGGGCTTCTGTTAAATCAGGCTTGATGTCCAATACTTCATCAAGCTTGGCAATTGCCTGTTCGTAATTCCCCATTAAATTATAAAGATTCGCCAGTCTCATTAAAACAGGGATATCCTGAGGCGCTACCTTTAACGCTGAAAGATATTTTTCTTCCGCCCCGGCCAATTCGCCTTGCTTTTGCAGGATATCTCCCAGACCATAGATGCTTTTGTAATACTTTTCGTTAAAACTGAGCGATCTCTCGAACTGAACCTTGGCGTCAGAGTAATTGCCCTGCTCAAATAATTTTAAACCCTGAAGGAAATAGCGCTCCGGCACTTTTTCGGTCATGGCCGCCAAAGCCTGCTTCAACCCTTCAAAGGCTTCCGTGTTATTATCATCCTTCACCAGGGCTTCCCGAAAATATTTAGCCGCGCGTTCCTCGTTGTCGCGATTCATCTCCAGCCAGCCGAGTCCGCTGTAAGCGCGGGAATAGTTCGGGTTGATGATGATGGCCTGATTAAAATACTTCTCCGATTGGGGAAAGTCCTTCAAGTAACGATAAGTCTCCCCGATGCTCCAATAGGCGTCCAGGTACTGGTTATCATATTTGAAGATCGTCTCAAAGGTTTCCAGAGCCGCCTGGAACTTGTTCTCGCCTATCAGTTTCCAGCCCTTGTCAATTAAACGGGGAGGCATTTCCTGGCGGTCGACAATTTCCTGCTTTAAGGCCAGGGCTTTTTTCTCCCGGGGGTTTTTGGCCAGCACCTGTTCGCTCAACTTCAAGGCCGCCCGGTATTCCTTTTTCTCCTTGTGCAGTTCAGCGATTCTCAGCAAAGCCTCAAACAACTGGTTGTCTAACTCGAAGGCCCGCTGATAATTATTAGTCGCGGCGTCAAGTTGCTTTAAGCCGGCGTAAATTTCACCTAGTTCAAAATAAGCCGAGGCCATATTGGGATTGATTTTAATGGCCTGGTTAAACTCCTTGATAGCTTCGTCAGTGTCGTTTTGTTTCCAGATAATTCCCAGATTGTAGTGATGGTTAGCTTCTTGCGCCAAGGCTGTTTTTTCCGCGGCTATTTTTCTCTCACGGGGAGTGACCTGAGGTGGGGCGACCAGGGGAATACGTTTCTGGCAGCCGCATAAAATCAAAATTAGTAATGGTATAGAAAGATAGCTGTTTCTTTTTAACATTGAGACCATTCCCACTTCTGCCCTAGATATCTACTGACTATCGTTTGACTGTTAGCGAAACCCGTCAACTCTTCTTTGATGTTTGGAAACAGGGTAAGGTTGCTCAGAGAACTAAGATCGCAAAACTTTACTTCCCGCAAAACCTCCTCTTCGCCAAGCTTTACCTCACCGTTATGAACCGTGGCCTGAAAAAAAATATTTACGATATGTCTTTTCAGGTTTGGCTCAATGGCGTCGCTGACAAAGAGTAATTGCCCCACCTTGATATCGAGACCTGTTTCCTCTTTTACTTCCCTGGTGAGGGCCTGCGGCAGTGTCTCGCCATAATCCACTCCTCCGCCCGGCAGCAACCAGTAAGTTCCCTGAGTTTTCTGATGCCTGATAAGCAGAATCCGCCTGTCTTGTATTATTACCGCCGCGACCCTGATTCTTGGATTCATAACACAGCGTCCGCCCTTTATCCTGAAATTAAGTGTATTTATGAAAAATAGCATATTATTTTTGGATAGACAAGCATTATTATGGCAGGAGTTTAATGCGAGTTGATCCATGAGAGGTTATTTAATGTTAGCGGCAAGATAAGCTGATATCTCGTCAGCCAGGCTGGCGGAGTTTGAGCGGAACCACTTTATGCGCTGATCTCTCTTAAGCCAGGTCATTTGTCTTTTAGCGTAATACCGGGTTTGCTTTTTGATCTCGTTTTTCGTCTCTTCAAGGCTGAGTTGTCCTCTCAGATATTGTGCTACTTGATAATAGCCAAGCGATTTCAGGCTTTTAAGGTCAGGAGAATAGCCTTTTTGGTTAATTAACCAATCAACTTCTTCAATAAAGCCACTGTGAAACATGCGTTCAACTCTTTGATTTATTCTCTCGCTCAGTTCCGCCTTTTCCCTGAATATGCCAATCTGAATAAAATCAATATCGGGAAAACTGGTTTGGGTCGAATTATGAAGAACGCTGAGGGGTTTTCCGGTAACTTGATGAACTTCGAGCGCTCTTACCAGCCTGATATTGTCATTATAGTGAATTTTTTCCGCGTAAACCGGATCAATTTTTTTTAACCTTTGAAAAAGTTCCTGTCGGCGTCCCTCTTTAATCGCGCGGTATAATTCATCGCGGACCGCCTGGTTTTTACCCGGCATGTCTACCAGCCCATCGATAACGGCTTTGAGGTACAGCCCCGTTCCGCCGGCGAAAAGGATTAGTTTATTCCGGGAAATTATTTCCGGCAGGATGTCTTCGCAGTAATTCAGGTATGTTCCGGCGTCAAACTCAGCGTCTGGCTCAATCAGGTCTATCAGGTGATGAGGAACCTTGTCTAAAACAGCTTTGCCTGGTTTCGCCGAGCCGATATTGAGATATTTATACACCTGGACGGAGTCAGCAGAAATGATATCTGTGTGATATTTTTGGGCTAACTCAAGAGCTAAACCTGATTTTCCTGAAGCGGTCGGGCCGGAAATAATTAAGGCTTGTATCATAATTACTTGCGTTTAAACTTTTTTGCCAGTTCAGCCAGGGTCAAACGAATCAGCGTTGGCCGGCCATGCGGGCAGACAAACGGATTCTGACAGGAAAACAGGGCGCTGATAATACTTTCGATAACGATCTGGGGTGGTTTGTCGGATTCTTTGATATCGCTGTGGCAAGCGATACTCGCGGCAATATTGCTGACGATTTTTTTTTCCGCGTTTGATTCGCTGTTCAGCGCCAGTTCATCAAGAATATCATAGACAAGCTGGCGTGGATTTTCAGATGATTCATTCAAAATCGCCGGAATCGCCTTGATGAAAAAGCTGTCCGGTCCAATTATTTCAATAACAAAGCCAAAATTTTCCAGCTTTTCCAGATACGCCTTTAAAAGCTCCAGCTTGGACGTTGGTAAATCAAGCGGCGAAGGATACATCAAATGCTGGGACTCAACCGGCCCCTTTTCAAATTCGCTCATTATTTTTTCATACTGTACCCGCTCATGGGCGGCATGCTGGTCAATAATATAGAAGCCATTATCGTATTCCACGATTAAATAGAGGTTGGCGACTTGGCCCAGAATACGATACGCCTCATGTTTGTTTTGGTCTTTCAAAGAAGTTATTTTGAAGACCTCAGCATCTTCATTTATCTTATATGTAACATATTTATGATGTCCAGGCTGGTAATCAACTTTAACTTGGGTGAAAATATTCTGCCGGTTTGCTGTTTTATTAGAGTCATTTTCAAATACAACTTGAGGAATAACTTCTTTTTTGCTTAAGGCATTGTTTAACGCCAACAATAATCGCTTTTTCACCTCAAACTCTTTTCTGAAGCGAATCTCTCTTTTGGTTGGGTGAACGTTCACGTCAACTTCTCCGGCGGGAATATCAATAAAGAGAACAGCCAGGGGGTATTTCCCCTTCTCAACAAAGGACCCGTAAGCCTTGTAGAGCGAGAAATCAAGAGTGTTGTTTTTTACCCAGCGATGATTAACATAGGTCAACTGGTATTGTTTGTTGTTTTTCGTGTAATCAGGAGTTGAGATATAACCACGTATTTTACAGTACTCGTCCTGATATTCGACCGGCAATAAATAGTCTTCCGCATTCGAATCCAGGGCAGTGATAATACGTGTCCGCAAACTTTCGACGATTGGGTAAAGCTTGATCTGGCGTTCATTATGCTGAAAATTAAAAGATACTTCCGGATAAGCGATTACCAGTCTCTCCAGGTGGGCTGAGATATGATATAACTCATTTTCCTCAGATTTAAGGAATTTGCGCCGGGCCGGAGTGTTATAAAAAAGATTGCGAACATCTATTTTGGTTCCCGGCGGAAAGCCCGCTTCCTTGACCTGTTTTATTTTCCCTCCTTCAATTGATATCTCTGTGCCGTTTAAGTTGTTTTTCTGGCGGGTAGTCAGTTTCATTCTGGAAACCGCCGCGATACTGGGAATAGCTTCTCCCCTGAAGCCCAGCGTGCCGATCTTGTCCAAGTCGTCCGGGGCCGATATTTTACTGGTGGCGTGGCGTTCGAGGCATAGCAAGGCGTCATCGGCGCTCATGCCAATCCCGTCGTCTTTGACCGAGATTAACTGCCGGCCGCCTTTTTCAATCTTTATTTGAATGTTTTTAGCGCCTGCGTCCAGCGCGTTTTCCAGCAGCTCTTTGACCACCGAGGCCGGTCTTTCAATCACTTCACCCGCCGCGATTAAATTGGCCATTTGTTCTGACAACAGCCGAATTCTATTGTTCATATCAAGTAACACGTCCTAACATCTTGTTGTTGTAAATCTTGTGAATATTGATATTGCATATCTTGTTGATTATTTTATCATCATTTTCCGTGAAAATTCTCAGGTAATTGTCACTTAAACCGGTGAGGAAACCGGTCTCGTCATCGTATTTTTTTTCAATTAACACAGAAAGCGTTTGTCCCACAAAGATTTTTTGGAAACTAAGTTTCTTTTCTTTACCTAAAGCACGCAGGCGTTGACTTCGCTGCTTGATGATTTCCGGCATGACCTGAGCGGGCATTTGAGCGGCGGCTGTTCCCGGGCGAGGTGAAAAGCTGAAGACATGAAGATAGCTGAAAGGTAATTCCTCTATTAAATTATAGGTGTTTTCAAACTGGCTATCGGTTTCTCCGGGAAAGCCTACGATTACATCCGTGCCCAATCCCATTTCAGGAAAATTGTTTTTTAGCCTGTTGACCAATTTCCAAAAATCGCTGGCGGAGTAATCACGGTTCATCTTCCGCAAAATTTCATCGTCGCCACTTTGTAAGGGAATATGAAAATGATGGCATAAATTATCGAGGCTGGTCATTATTTCTATTAGCTCGTCAGTGAAATTAAGAGGTTCAATGGAGCTTAAACGTAAACGCCGCAAGGATTTAACAGCGCCCAATGACAAAAGCAACCTCGCCAGGCTGGTGGTTTGCGAAAGGTCTGTGCCGTAACCGCCTAGCTGGATGCCGGTCAACACGACTTCCTGGTAACCCTTCTCGCTCAAACGGCTGACTTCCTCAATAACCGCTTCCGGCGTAACACTTTTTTGTCTCCCCCGGGCGATTCTGACAACGCAATATGAGCATTGATTATCGCAGCCATCCTGGATTTTCACAAAAGCCCTGGTGTAATCAGCTAAAAAGCCGGCTTCCAGGGTTTCGTTTACCGGCAGTTTTTCTTGTGAGAGGCTGTTGATTACGGCTAATATCGAGCTTTTATCCTCGTTGGGCATTACCAGATCAACTTCAGGCAAGGCCGACAATACTTCTTTCTGGGTCTGGGCGTAGCAACCGGTGACAATTACGCGGGCTTCAGGGTTACGCCGTTTCGCCTGGCGGATAAGCTGGCGGGAGCGAAAGTCGCTGTGTTTGGTTACCGTGCAGGTGTTGACGACATAAATATCGGCGATTTCTGAAAAGGGTACAATTTCGGCTTTAGCTAAAGAGCTTGCCATCTGCCAGGTCTCGTATTGGTTTAGTTTACAGCCTAAAGTGGTTAAAGCGATACGCATTATACGGCAACCTTTCGTTTGATAATTTCCTTTAAGTATTGTCCGGTAAATGATTGCTCCATAAGTATTAGCTCTTCAGGCGTACCTTGAGCGATAATCTGTCCGCCTTCATCTCCGCCTTCGGGACCAAGGTCGATAATGTAGTCAGCCGTTTTGATAACTTCCAGGTTATGTTCAATGACGATTACAGTGTTGCCGGCGTCCGTGAGTTTATTCAAAACACGCAAGAGTTTCTCAATGTCGGCGAAATGAAGCCCGGTCGTTGGCTCATCCAGGATATATAACGTTCTGGACGTGCTTTTGCGGCTTAGCTCAGCGGAAAGCTTTATTCTTTGCGCTTCACCGCCCGACAAGGTCGTCGCCGACTGTCCCAGGCGAATATAGCCCAGGCCAACATCCTCAAGCGTCATCAGGATATTCGTGATTCCGGGGATGTGGGAGAAAAATTCATGAGCCTCGGTAATGGTCATATTCAGAACATCAGAAATATTTTTTCCCTTGTATTTTACTTCCAGGGTTTCATGATTATACCGCTTGCCCTTACAAACCTCGCAGGTAACGTATACGTCAGGCAGAAAGTGCATCTCG
>JAJRWM010000147.1 GCA_024276815.1 bacterium | reverse complement strand
TTGGAAGTTTTTTTAGGGGTTTTAGGGGGCGATTTTTTCAAAAAAAGCCACCTAAGGTTTTCGCTTTTTGATTTTTAATGCCTTAATTGGAGTTTGCGATTGCCCTGGAAGTGACAGCCGGTGGCTTTGCTCGAAACTGGTTTTAAAGTATAATACCGTAAAAAAGCGTTACCCTTTATCACGCCGCCCCGGGTGAAACCAGGCTCGTTCAGGAGAAAACATGGAAAACCAGCCCCATTTTAACAATTTAAAAAACGGCTATGAATCAGCGTTGACGCTGGCTTGGAAAGAACTGGACGCTAAAGCTTGTCAGGCTCTGGCCAGAAAAAGCGGCTGCCCGGTTAACCAGGTGGACGGACAGGTTACAATTGAACTCCCCTGGTTAAGCCAGCGGCTGGTAGTCAATCGGACCGCGAAAAAAATCCGCGACCTTGATTCGGACGACGAGGTGATAATTTATCAGCAATTGATTACGCTTCATTACCTGAATACCGCGGACGGCGTTTCCCTGAGCGGGAAATGGGTGTCGTATCGTGATCTTCCCGGCGGGCACGCTTACTTCAGTAACTTTTGCAAACGCGCTAATGAACCCCTGCGCAAGTTTATTGACCGGGAGCCGGAGGCCTTTTTCACCTGGCTGAGGGAATTACCCGGCCGCGCCACCGATTTTGGCGATTTTTCCTGCCACCTGAGAGTTCTGCCCCGGGTTCCGGTTTTAATTATCTACTGGCGAGGCGATGAGGAAATGGATTCCGCTCTGAATGTTTTGTTTGACGAGACCGCCCTCCATTACCTTTCCCTCGAGGATCTGGTTGTCCTGGCACAGATGGTAATCCACCAGTTGATCAGGATGTACAGCATGAAAAAAGAGCTGGACAACACTTTGTGACGCTTTGCGTTTGTTCCGCTCGCGGCCGTAACAGAAAAAAGTTGATTTACATTTTCCGAATAATGGATATATATAATATTGTATAGGTTCCAGCGACAACATTAAAACCATTTTGTTATGGTTTGTCTTGACAAGGGAAACGATGGTCAAAAAAAGACTGGGCGAACTGCTGGTTGAATCAGGCCTGATTACGGAAGAGCAGCTTAAATTAGCCCTCAAAATACAGAAAAAAGATAACATCAAACTGGGAAAAGTCCTGATTCAACTAGACCTCGCTTCGGAACAGGATATAGCCCAGACAGTCGCTTATCAGCTCAAAATCCCCTTCGTTAACTTAAATGAGGAAAAAATAGAAAAAGAAGCTGTCGCCAAAGTGTCGGTTGATATTGTGCGAAAGTATTTGGTTATGCCCTTCCGGCTGAAAGACAAAGAACTTTGGGTCGCCATGTCCGATCCCATGGATTTTGACGCGTTGAGAGATTTAAAGTTCGCGGCGAACCTGGAGATCCGCCCGGTAGCCGCCTTGGAAAACGCCATTATGAGCGCTATTACCAAAAATTATCACCTGCCGGAAAATGTTGAAACAACTCTGCAACGCATAGGCGACGATGCTTATATCGAAATCGTCGCCGAGAGTAAAGACCTCGACGACAAAGAAATCCAGGACCTGAAAAAACGCAGCGAGATGGCGCCTATCGTTCGGATGCTCAACATGATATTACACAAGGCGGTTGACACTAAAGCCAGCGATATCCACATCGAGCCTCGGGAAAACGACGTTCAGGTCCGGTTCCGGATAGACGGTCTGCTTAAAACAATCTTTAATTTGCCCAAATAGGTTCAGGGGCCTATCGTTTCGCGCATCAAGATCGTCGCCCAACTGGATATCGCCGAGAAGCGGGTCCCCCAGGACGGCCGCATCAAGATCCGGGCCAGGGAACGCGACATTGACTTGCGGATATCGACTTTACCCACTCAGCACGGCGAGGCGGCTGTAATCCGGATCCTGGATCAGGCCTACGCCGTTTTCACCCTGGACAGTATCGGGCTTGAACAGCGGGCGCACGATCTTTTGCTGACCATGGTTAACCGGCCGCAGGGTATGATTTTGGTAACCGGCCCCACCGGCAGCGGTAAGTCGTCCACCCTTTACGCTGTCATCAACCAGATTAAGGACGACGTGAAGAATATCATAACCGTGGAGGACCCGATTGAATATAACATGGAAAACATCAACCAGGTTCAGGTCAACGAAAAAGCCGGTCTGACCTTCGCCAGCGGTCTCAGATCAATTTTACGTCAGGACCCTGATGTCATCATGGTCGGAGAAATACGGGACCTCGAAACCGCTGAAATCGCCTGCCAGTCGGCTCTGACCGGGCATCTGGTGCTCAGCACGCTGCATACCAACGACGCTCCCAGCGCTATCACCAGGCTGGTTAATATCGGAGTGCCGCAGTATATTATCGCTTCCTCGCTAAACGGCATTGTCGCTCAGCGCCTGGTGAGAAAGGTCTGTCCCCGCTGCACGGAAGAGCATACTCCCACCCCTGAAGTCCTGAGCAAGTTGAATTTACCGACCGACCGGAAAGATTACCAGTTTTACCACGGCAAGGGCTGTAATTACTGTGGCGGCAGCGGCTACCGCGGGCGGATTGGTATTTATGAAATGCTGCCGTTAACTCCCGAGATCCAGGAAATGCTGAACCAGTCCGTGCCCGGCGAAGCGGAAATCAGGAACAAGGCGATCCAGCAGGGGATGCGGACTCTGGCTGAAGACGGCCTGGCCAAAGCCCGGGAGGGTTTAACCACTCCGGAAGAACTTATTCGGATTATTATGTTCCAGGTTGAGTTGCAGTCTCTTTGTCCCCGCTGCAAGAACAGTGTCCTGCCTGAGTTTGTGGTCTGCCCCAACTGTAACTACAACCTGGTCAACAATTGTTTTAACTGCGGCAGAGTCCTTGATCCTCAATGGAAAGTCTGCCCTTATTGTCGTCACCGCAACGTCAAGATCGTTAAAAAATAAGGGTAAATTTTGTTAGGGGGACTCTTTTTAGAAAAAAAACCGTCCCCCTATAACCCCCTGCAAAAACTTAAATATGCCTGATCGCAAAGGACGTTACCTTTGATTGCAACGAGTCTGTTTATTAAACGGTGTCAATCCGACTGGAGTTCGTTCGCTTGGTCGCACTTTGCTCCAGCATGGTCAGAGGGTGGATATTTTAAAGGGGTAATTATAATTCAATGATTTGATTTTCCCGGGCGCCGAAGCAAGTCAGAGAAAGACCTTTCTTCCTGAGGATACGCTGACAGTCAGCCACAATATTATCTATCGCCTCGTCATTGTGCTCCGGTTCATGATGAAACAACGCCAGTTGCTTTACGCCGGCGTCAATCGCCAAATGCAACGCGTCAACATAATAAGAATGACCCCAGCCCCGCTTCTCTTGCCATTCTTCCCTGGTATACATAGCGTCGTGAACCAACAGGTCCGCGCCCCGGCAGAACTCAACCTGATCGCCGTAAGACGTTTTATTAAACTGCGGCGAGTTCAACTCATTATCCGTTAAAAACACGAAGACCTTGCCGTTTTCCGTGATCCTGAAACCAAGACCATCACCGGGATGATTAATCGTGATTAACTCGACCTTGGCGTTATGAACCTCCAACGCGTCGTGGTCACGGTCGATAAAATTCATGGTCGCTTTCAGCGTTTCAAAACTGACCGGAAAATAAGGGCTGAGCATCAGGTCGGAAAGACTCTTCTGAATTTGCTGATTAACGCTGGCGCAACCTAAAATGTTGAACTCATTGCCCTCACGGTAGGCCGGCGTGAAGAAAGGAACCCCCTGAATATGATCCCAGTGAGAATGGGTGATAAAAATATTACCTTTGATTGTCTGATTGTTTTTTTCCAGTTCCAGGCCCAGTTTCCTGATCCCGGTGCCGGCGTCCAGGATGAGCAGAGCGCCGTCCTCCAGGGTTACGGCGACACAAGGCGTATTCCCGCCATATTTAATGGTGTCCGGACCGGGCGAAGGTATTGATCCCCGGGTGCCCCAAAACTCTATTTTCATAAATACTCCAAGCCGCCCTACCCCCGGCGCCGACATGTTAAACAAATTACGAACAGGTATAATGCCATCGCAAGGAGTGAAACGACCCGCAATGACAAACCACGCCGCCGGGCGTAACGCGTTCTAACTGACAATCTCCGTGAACAGAACACATAAAGTCGAACTTAATTGGCTTTAATATCTCGCGGCGCCTCTTCCCCGGTCATCTCTTCTTCGTCCTGGTATAACTCTTTTATCTCAAGAGCGTCGTCCAGATTGTCGAGAAAAGCGTCGACAACCCGGGGGTCAAAATGAGTTCCCCGCCCTTCTTCAATAATGCTCAGAACTTTTTCTAACGGGAACGCCGGTTTATAACACCGGGGCGAGGAAAGAGCGTCGAACACGTCAGCCAGGGCGCAGACCCGCCCCTCAATGGGAATGTCTTCGCCGGTAAGCTTGTTGGGATACCCGGAACCATCAAACTTTTCATGGTGAGAGATGGCGATCAGCTCGGATTTCTTCATCAACTCCGAATCTGAATTAGCCAGAATACTGGACCCCATCGTGGTATGAGATTCCATTATCTTGAATTCCTCCGCCGTCAATTTACCCGGTTTAAGCAGGATGGAGTCGGGAATTCCCAACTTGCCGACATCATGCATGGGGGAAGCGTTAACGATCATTTCAACATCATACTTGGAAAAACCCATCCCCTGGGCGATCAGCCCGGAATAGCTGCTCATGCGCCGGATATGCTGGGCGGTGTCCAGGTCGCGATATTCCGCCGCCGCGCTTAAGCGAAAGATGGTGTCGTAATGCGCTTTCTTCAAACATTTGGTTAACTGCGCGTTTTTGATAGCCACCGCGGCTTGAGAAGACAGAGACTTAACCAGGTTTTCTGATTCCTTGGGAAACGTTATCACATTTTGTTTATCGTCAAGAGCGTTTATTAACTGAAGCACGCCAATCACTTTTCCCTCGTTATCGATCAAAGGCACCGACATAATCGACTTGGTTCGATAATTATTTCTTCGATCAAACTCCCGGTTTATTTTATAGTCTTTTTCCGGCGGAATGAGGTAGGCGTCCTCAATATTAATAATCTCCCCGGTTAAGGCGGTATAGCCGGCCACACTCTCCCTGGTCAGGGGAATTGAAAAGGGTTTGAACATCACCTGCTCGTCATCAACCCCAGTGCGCCGGGCCAAGGTATCGTTCTGGCTCACCATGAAGATCAAGTTATCGTCTTCGCGAATATAAAGACTGCCGGCGTCGCAATTGGTGTAATCCCTGGCCTCGCTGACAATTAAAAACATTAATTGATCCAGGTCATGTTCACTGGTTAAGGCAATACCGATTTTGTTAAGCTTTATAATCTGTTTTTGTAAATCCTCAGTCTGCATGACAACCTCGATTGGAAATCAGTTTTCTCATTATATAATATTTTAATTATAATTTACTAATGGAAAGTTCATCATCTTTGAACGGCTGGGAAGCAATCACCTGATTCAGCCACGGGATCAAGCCCTCCTGATGGTTGTCAAAATTGTCCGGAACTTCACGCTGCCGGTGGGTAACCCGATGATATTGTTAAGTTCTCCCTCAATATGATCTACCAGGGCGGCGCCTTGCCCCTGGATCGCGTAGCCGCCGGCTTTGTCCAGACACTCGCCGGTCGCAACATAATCCGCCAACTGTTCCCCGCTGTTGTTTTTAAAGACAACCACCGATTTTTCCGAGAAAATATGATTGGTTTGCCCCCCCGGATTCATGAAACAGACTCCGGTAATCACGTCGTGGCTTTGATTGTTCAACCGCCGAAGCATACCCAAAGCGTTTTTTTCATCATGAGGTTTGCCAAAAATTTTATTATTCAGCACAACGATAGTATCAGCCCCGAGGACCCAGCGGTCCGGATGTTTTTCAGCGACGGCCCGGGCTTTTAACCAGGCCAGATGTTCGGCCGCTTGTACCGGCGTGGCAGCGGGCGGAATATCTTCTTTGATCTCGCTGACAATAACCTCAAAATTAACACCGGCCTTTTTCAGGAGAGCGGCCCGGCGGGGTGACTGGGAAGCCAGGATGAGCGGAATTTCAGTGAAGCGGTCCAGCAAACCAAGGATTCCCTCGTTCCAGCCCAAGGGGCCTGGCTGCTTGATTTTGTGAAGATTGGCCGGGTTAACCCGCTTGTCAAATTCCCGATTATTCTTTTGGACCAGCACGGGATAATCGACCGTTTCCAGCATCGATAAATCGTTGGGGCTGTCTCCCACAGCGGCGCTGAGGACTTCCCCGCCCGCCTTGTTTCGATATAACTCTATTAATAATTTTACGGCTTTACCTTTGTCATTATTCCGTAAGAAATGATA
>JAJRWM010000146.1 GCA_024276815.1 bacterium | reverse complement strand
TCGCAACTGGGCGAACTGTTTTCCAACGCCGGTTTGTTCGTGCTGCCGTCATATTATGAAGGGCTACCGATCGCTTTGCTGGAGGCTTTAAGTTACGGTCTGCCGGTCCTGGTCAGCAATATTCCCCAGCACCTGGAAGTACCGCTCAATGAATACCGTTACTTTCCTCTTGGCGATATTGACGCTCTTTCCTTCGCATTAACGGACATATTTAACAAAGGTATCTCGCCGGCGGAAAAAGAGCGGAACCATTCACTGTTACATGATGTCTATAATTGGGATAAAATCGCTGAAAAGACTCTGGCTGTTTATAAAGAAGCGCTTTCCGAGAGGTAAATCATATGGGCTACAAACAAATGTGCGAAAAATTCTTGACTCTACCAAAATATAGTTTTTAATTTTTAAGAAACTAAGGTATATTTATTATATCTAATTTATATGGCATTTATAGGTATGCCTATAAAATTATTTAAATAATTGTTTGTTTCGGAGGTTGGCAAATGGAAAAAAAACTGAACATTGCTTTTGTAGCCCCGGAAGTTGTTCCCTACGCCAAAACAGGCGGTCTTGCCGATGTCGCCGGCGCTTTGCCCAAGTTCTTCCCTGAAGCCGGGCATACGGTGAAGCTTTTCCTGCCCAAGTATAAAAAGATCGATCCCAAAAAATTTAAATTAAAAAAACTCCAAAGTAAAATTACTTTTAAAATCGCTGACCGGAACGAGATCGCCAGCGTTTTCACGACAGAACTCGTTTCCGGGGTTACGGTTTACTTCATTGATAACAGCGCTTATTTTAACCGTGATGAGTTATATGGCGAACGGGGCAAGGATTATCAAGACAATGATCTGCGTTTTTCGTTTTTCGCTAAAGCCGTTTTAGAGCTGTGCAAGCGAATGGACTTTCAACCAGACATCTTTCATTGTCACGACTGGCAGACAGGTTTGATACCTACCTATTTAAAGACATTATACCGAGAAGACCCGTTTTTCGCGGATTCAGCAACGCTGTTTACCATTCATAACTTGGCTTATCAGGGACTGTTCCCGCCGGAGAGCCTTTCCGCCCTCGGCCTGGGCCGGGATGTTTATACATCGGACACGCTTGAATATTACGGGAAGGTGTCTTTTATCAAGGGTGGGCTTGTCTTCAGCGAACTGCTTAACACTGTCAGCCAAAAGTATAGTAGAGAGATCCAGACCGAGGAATACGGTTGCGGTCTGGAGGGTCTGTTAGCCGCGAGGAAACAGGATCTCTTCGGCGTGGTTAACGGTATTGATTATGACGACTGGAACCCGGAAACAGACCCTATGATCGCCGGCAATTATTCTGTCGCTGACCTCGCCGGCAAGTCGTTTTGCAAGAAAGAGCTTCAGGACGAATACCAGTTGCCGCATAAAGACCTGCCTTTAATCGGCATCGTTTCCCGTTTAGCCGACCAGAAAGGCTTTGATCTCATTAATGAAGTGATAGATGAAATAATGAAAATGGACCTGCAACTGGTTCTTTTGGGGACTGGCGAGCCAAAATACCACGAAATGTTTGAAGAAATAAAAAAGAAATATCCCCAAAAAGCCGGGGTCGCTCTGGCTTTCGACGCCAAGCTGGCCCAGAAAATATACGCCGGCAGCGATCTGTTTTTAATGCCGAGCCGATACGAACCCTGCGGCTTGGGACAGTTAATCAGCCTGCGATATGGCACCGTACCCATAGTGCGGCGTACCGGCGGTCTGTATGATACCATCATCAATTACGACCAGAAAAACGGTAACGGGTTTGCCTTCACCGCCTATGACTCCAAAGAGTTATTGCAAACTATCGCTAAAGCCATAGGGGTTTATGCCGACAAAAAAACCTGGAAGCGGATACAGTTAAGAGGCATGAAGGCTGACTTCTCATGGCACGCCTCGGCGAAGAAATACCTTGATTTATACCGCAAGGCGATCAATATTAAACGTAAATAATTATTGAGCGACGTTGTTTCACGGATATGAGATGTTTTAGGAAGTGAGATTAAACCTCTGAGGCTATTCAGGGCGGCAATAAATCTGGCTATACAAAATTCAAGACAGGCAGTTTGGTTTCGCGAAAATTTTGTTCTGAGTTAGAAGGTCCTTTTTTGTTTAGATTAATCAAAAAGTTAAAAGTCAAGATACTGATCATCATAATCATTTCGATGCTTTTTCTCATTGCGCTTGGCGGCGGCGTTAATTACTCCTGGAACCTGAGGCTGCAAAGCCAACTCCACGCGACCCTTGATTCTATGCAGCAAGTCGTTTTCAAAGACATCCTCTTGCAAATGATCTCAGGCGACAAGGAAAAGATCAGACAGGAAATCGCTACCCAGGTAAAAAACCCGAAAATTGACAGCATTACCCTGAGTGACGCCAGTGGTAAGATAATCTTCTCGGAGTATGAGGAACGGGCAAAACCATCTCCAAGGAAAATTAAAATACTGGTGAATAACAGTAAACCGTTAAATATTTCCCTGGAGAAATTTCCCACCACCCAGTTTTTGTTAAAAAATCAGCCGCGATGTTTCCAATGCCATGGCAAAGAAGCCAAAACGCTGGGCATCCTGGAAATAGCTTTCTCGCCTGATATCTTCGCCGACGGGGCGAGGGGGCAAATCACCTCCAGTCTGATAATTATTCTCTGCCTGATCTTCCTGACTCTCTTGGGTATGGGCTTTTTTATTCACCGGATTATCCAGGTGCCTTTAATCAAATTGAACGAAGCGATATTAAATGTTCACAAGGGAGATTTGACAACCCAGGTAGAGATCCCCAGCCATGATGAGTTGGGACGAATCGCCCGCAACTTCAACAAAATGATTAACAGCTTTCACACAACAACTCAAGCATTGGACAAGAAGGTAGGGGAGTTGTATGTAATAAACGAAGTCGGCAAGGCCATGACTTCCATTTTTGACCTTGACGAGCTTCTGCGTTTGATTATCATTCTGGCGACCGAGGAACTTCAGGCCGAAACCGGTTCTTTGATGCTTATTGATAAAGAAAGCAATGAATTGACGATCAAAACCGCTATTGGCATTGAAGACGACATCATTAAAAAAGTCCGGATCAAAGTAGGCGAGGGTATTTCCGGCTGGGTGGCAGAGAAAGGGAAACCGCTGTTAATTTCCGATGTTGAAAATGATCCCCGCTTCAGAAAAGCTCGCAGCGGCAAGCGTTACGACACCAAATCCCTGTTGTCAGTACCATTGCTTACCCATGGTACGCCGGTAGGGGTTATCAATGTTAACAATAAACGCCAGGGCGAAATTTTCACCACTGACGATCTGGATTTGTTGTCAACCCTGGCCAGCCAGGCCTCTGTCGCCATAGATAACGCTAACCTGCACGAGTATTTAATTGAAAAAGAGCGTATGGACCGGGAAATGGAGATTGCTCACGAGATACAGATGAGCCTGATGCCGAAGGATTCCCCTGACTTTCCCAATTTCAACATCAACGCTGTTAGCATTCCCGCTCTCCAGGTCGGCGGCGATTACTACGATTTTATCCACATTGACGAGAACTCTCTGGGGGTCGCGATTGGCGATGTCTCCGGGAAGGGGATGCCGGCGGCGCTCCTGATGGTCATGGCTCGCAGTTTCATTTATACCGAAGCCAGGGATACTCTGTCTCCCGGTATGGTCTTATCCCGGATTAACGAACTGATTCTGGCCAATAAGGATGAATCGCGCCCCGACATGTTTATTACGCTTTTTTACTGTGTTATTAACTCTGAAGATAGCTCGCTGACCTTCGCCAACGCCGGGCATGATCCTCAGCTTCTTTTCCTCAAGGAAAGTTCCGAACCGCAGGAATTGTATTCCGGCGATATCATGGTCGGCACCTTCCCCAATATCGAATATCATGAGCAAACGCTCCAGTTAAATCCTGGCGATTTGCTTCTGTTATACACTGACGGAATCGTCGAAGCCCGCAATAAAAACAAGGAACTATTCGGCGAAGAGCGCCTGATTAATCTTATCTTGAAAAACCGGGACAAGGAGATAGGGGAGATCAGGGAACTGATTTGCGACACCGTTCACGAATTTGTCGGGGATCAACCGGCCAGTGATGACCTGACGTTAGTCCTGGTTCGTTATGAGGAGGAATATGATGTTGTAAAGATCCTCAGGATCAACGATCATTATTTGCCGTTACTCAAAGAACTGTCCGAAAATATAAAATGTGATGAATACTTTACGCCACATCGTAAAAATATGATCCTGAACAACCTGACCGCCGATAAAATCCCCGGGGAGCGCTTTGTCTCTGAAGAGAAGCTGTTGGAGTTGGAGATCCAGAGTTCCCTGCAAAACCTGCCCATGATCGAAGCGCTGATAAAACTGACAGCCAACAGCATTGATTTTGAGGATAAGGAAGAGATTTCCGCGGTCATCGTGGCCTTAAACGAAGCGATTGTCAACGCGATTAAATATGGCAACAAGAATGACAGTCATCGTACGATCAAATTATCCTTTACCATCAACGACAAGGGCCTTGTCTTCTCGGTAAAGGACTGCGGTTTATTATCTTTTGATCCCGACAAAGTCACCAATCCGACCAGCGACGCAAACCTGCTCTTCAAAAGTTCAGGCAGAGGAGTCTTTATGATGAAATCGTTTATGGATTCAGTCAAGTTTCAGAAAGAGGATGACGGGATGCTGGTGGTCATGACCAAGTCTCTTAAATCAAGCCTTGACGATGATTAGAGCGTGTAACGTTCTTACCTGTCAGGGGGGCTTTCTTAAGGATAGATATGGGGAAGGTGTCAAGAAACCTACTTTTTTTCAAAAAAGGGATTTCCAAGGCTCTTGTTTTGCCTTACATATGATCGTTAACCGCTTTAAAAGCTAGAATTGATCCTTGATATGGAAGCTCTGCACCGCTTTTTCCTCGTTATTGAAGAGATGGAAGACAGTACTCAAACCGGTCACCTTAAAGGTTCTTTTCGAAAAGCCACTCAAATTGAGGATTTTGATATCCCCGCCTCTTTCTCTGGTTTGTTGCAACGCGGAGACCAGCAAGCCGATTCCTGAGCTGTCAATAATATATACTTCTTTGAAGTTAAGAATGATATTAAATTTATCTTCAGCAAATAAATCCATCATGGCGCCTTTGAGTTTCGCCTTGGTGCTGGCCATCAGTTCGCCTTTAATATCAATGATATTGACGCCTTCGAGTTCACGAATTTCTAACTCCATAATATATCTACCCTCCTTGAAGAAGCTATATTACACAAACATTTAGAACATATTACCTGCTAAATAACGACAAGTCAAGTGTTTTTTCTGGCTCGAAACGACGCCAGGCATTTCCGATACCGTCAGGATTACCCGCAAAAATTGATTGTTATTGACAAGATTAAAGAGCTTGTGGTAATTTAGGTATGTGCTGAAGGGAGCGTTATGGTATGGAAAAGACAATGAAACCCCAAAAGCCCAAGGTGTTAATAGTTGATGATGACCAGTTGGTCAGACAGATTGTTCAGGAGATACTGTCCGACGAGAATTATGAAATCCAACTCGCTAAAGATGGCAAAGACGCCCTGGAAAGTATCCATCGCGATCAGCCGGACATAATAATCCTGGATATCATGATGCCGATTATGGACGGACTGGACGTTTCCAAACATCTCAAAAGCAATCGAACAACCGCTTCGATACCAATAATTATGCTTACCGCCCGAACCTCAATCAGCGATAAATTCGATGGCTTTGACGCCGGCGCCGATGAATACATTTCCAAACCGTTTGACGCTGATGTTCTGCAAAAACGGGTAAAATCATTACTACGCAGAACCCAAATGGATAAATAGCTTACTCAAAGAATACTTTCGCGATGTCCAGCAGTTCGGAATCGATAGTTTTCAATCCCCTGGTAACGGTATTCAGTGAAACATAGGTAATCCTGTTTCCTCTCAAGGACACCATTTTACCCAACTGGTTGTTATGGGCGCCGTCAATCGCGCCGATACCGTACCGGGTGGCCAGCACCCGGTCAAAGGCCGTCGGCGTCCCGCCCCTTTGAACATGCCCAAGAACCGTAACCCTGGTTTCAAATCCGGTACGCTCTTCAATCCGCTTACCAAGTTCATGCCCGATACCGCCCAGCTTGACATGGCCAAAAGCGTCCCGCGACTTGTCTATGGTCACCAGTCCGTCTTTATCCCGGGAACGCGCTCCTTCGGCAACCACCACGATACTGAAAGTCTTGCCCTTCTCATGTCTATTTTTAAGCGACTGACAAACATCATCGATGTTAAATTCTTCTTCCGGCACCAGGATTAAATCGGCGCCTCCGGCGATGCCGCCGGTAACCGCCAGCCAGCCGGCATGTCTTCCCATAACCTCAAGCACCATGACTCTCTGGTGGGATTCAGCCGTTGTATGGAGACGATCAATCGCCTCGGTGATAATTGAAACCGCCGTATCGAAGCCAAAAGTATAAACAGTTCCCGTTAAATCATTATCAATAGTCTTGGGGATACCGATTATCTTAACACCTTCCCTGGCTAGTTTGGCCGCCACCCCCAGGGTATCCTCGCCTCCGATGGCCACCAGCACGTCAATCTCATGTTTTTCCATATTTCCCTTAATGATATTTAATCCGTTATCAATCTTGAAGGGATTAGTCCGTGACGTGCCAAGGATGGTGCCGCCGCGAGGCAGGAGACCTGACACGTCTGACAAAGCGATCTCGCCGATATCATCGTTTATCGGCCCGGCCCAGCCATTGTGATAACCAAATATTCTGTCCTGATAGACTTTAATGCCTTTTTTGACAATTGCCCTGATAGCCGCGTTCAGCCCAGGACAATCACCGCCGCCGGTTAGTATCGCAATACGCATTTATCAACCTTCCCCTTCTGAATTATGTGCAATCATAGTAGCAATGATTAAATTCGCTGTCAAGCGTAACCCTTGATAAAACAGTGGAAGAGATTGTTTATGGTTGGTAAAAACAATTTGAACTTTCAACGCAATTATGACATAATCAGCTCTCGTGAGTTATTATTTAAATGGTAACGCGCCGGTCTTCCGGGGAAAAGGCCTTATTTGTCATTCCCGTGCCAACGGGAATCCACTAGATTCCTGCATACGCTGGAATGACATTACTGGTTCCCCCACTTCACTGACGGGTTACTTTAAATGTAATAGGAAGGGGATACTTTTTGATACCAGCGGGTTTACACGATAAGATAGTAAATCAGGCGTCTGATTTGCCTGTGATGTCAGTAATCTCATCCAAAGTCGTAAAAATGGTTAGTTCTGATAATTCTTCGGCCAAAGACCTGGGCGCCTTAATCGCCCGGGATCAATCGCTGACTGCCAAGGTGTTGAAATTAGCCAATTCCGCTTTGTATTCTTTCTCTCATGATATACCCTCGATCAGGGAAGCGATTGTTGTTTTGGGGCTGAAAACCTTGAAAAGCCTGGTGGTAACTGTCTCTTTCCGCCAGATATACGGCGAGCAGCAGGCGCTTAACCTGGAAGAGAGCCTGATGTGGAAACACTCCATAGTCGTAGCGATTACCTCAAGGGAAATCGCGCAAAAAATGATGCTGTCCGATCCCTATGAAGCGTTTACCGCGGGGCTGATCCATGATATAGGTAAGGTTGTTTTGAGTAAATATGTCGGCTCAATCTTTTCCAAAATATTCCAAAAGGTGTGCAACGAGGGCATTTCATTCAATGAAGCCGAAAGACAAATTCTCGGTTTTACCCATAATAGGCTGGGAGCGTCTGTTTTAAAGAAATGGAATTTTCCTGACGTGCTGGTTCATGTCGTTGAAGAACATAACGATTTGGAAAAAGCCAGGAATGGCGACCGGTTATCCTTGCTGGTATATTGCGCCAACCGTTTGGCCCTGGCGTCTGGTTATGGAGTAGGCGGTTCTACTGAGAAGGACTTGTTCCCTGATGAAATGATTGCCGATCTGAAAATTGCCAAGGCGGACATTGAAGATATCAGAAACCGTGTCGATCGAATCATGGAAGAAGAGGATTCATTCTTAAAAATCTGATCTTATGCAGTTGGTTAATATGAACATTGAGAAAAAACTTGAACTACTGGAAGAGGAAAACACTCGCTTGAAAGAAATAATCAAGCGGCTTTCCCTTCTGATGGATAGTATCAAGGTCTTGAACACATCCCTCCGAACGGAAGTTATCTTAAAAAACATAGTTGATTGCGCCGCTCAGGTTCTCGACGCTGATTGCGGTACGATCATGTTGTTGGATAAAGACACCCGGGAACTTGAAGTGGTCGCCTCTACCGGTAAAAGTAAAAACCTGCAAGCCAGGGTGAAGATAGGTAAAGGGATTAGCGGCAAGGTCGCGGAAACAGGAAGGTCCATTCTGGTGACTGACATCGAAAGCGATCCCCGCTTCAAGCAAAAAAATAATGACAAGCGTTATCGCACAAAATCTTTTGTCAGTGTTCCACTTAAAGTCAGGGGTGAGACGATAGGTGTTTTAAATATCAGCGATAAAAAAAGCCGTGAAGCTTTCCAGGAAGACCATTTGACCATTCTGATCGCCCTGTTGAGCCAGGCTTCTTTTGTTATAGAGTATTCCCGCCTCTACGAAGCCATTCGTAAATACACCAAAAACTGGGAGCCGTTTTAACCTGATTCACCCGCTGTTTGTTTTTTACTTGGAGCCTCCCCCACAGTGAACTGCGGGGGAGTTTTTGTCGTTTAAAAGTACCGGGGGCAAAGCTAGGCTGGTTCCGCTTTGACTTCAGAAACCAGGCGGCTGAAGATTTCTTTTACCGGCAAAATATCTTTAATCTTGTAAACATTTTCACCAGCAAAGACAACGCCGTTGTCGATATCGCCCTGTTGAGCGTTGTTCAGCGCATGGAGAATACAATAATCGCGGTGACAATTCTTCAGACAACCGTCGCAGTCGGGATATAACTCAACCTCATCATTCTCGACAGCCTTGATAAATTTATTTCTTATCGCGCGTCCCGGCAGTCCAACCGGGCTCTTGATAATTACCACGTCATCTTTTTCAGCTTTCAGATAAAGCTCTTTAAATTTTCGGGACACAGTGCATTCATCGCTCAAGACAAAGCGAGTCGCCATCTGAACGCCGTTAGCGCCCATCCTCAACATTTCAGCGATACCCTTGCCATCGATAATACCTCCGGCGGCAATTAAGGGAATTTTAATGGCTTTACGTATTTCAGGCACCAGGGTTTTTATTGAAATATCCGTGCCCAGATGCCCCCCGGCTTCCTTACCTTAGACAACAACCGCCGCGGCTCCCAATCTCTCGGCGATTTTGGCCAGTCTGGCTGACGAGACAATGGGTACCACGGGAATACCGGCTTCTTTGCCGATCGCGAAAAGATCGCGGGAAAATCCGGCGCCGGCAAAAATAACATCGATACCTTCTTCGATAGTGGCTTTAATCGTTTCGAAGAATTCCCTCAAGTCCACCATCGCGTTGATACCCAGGATACCTTTCGTCAAGGTTTTGGCTACCCTGATTTGCTCTCTTATTTCATCTATGGGCATTCCGCTAACCGCGATAACACCGATACCGCCTTCATTGGCGACCGCTGCGGCAAGCGGCGCGGTTGATACCCGCACTGCCATTCCACCCTGAATTATTGGGATTTTTGCCACAATATTCCCAAATTTTAATTGTGGTAACTCCATACTTCCCCCTTATTGTTAACCGAGTTTTTTGAGTATCTGGCTTGCCAGGTTATCCAAGATGTGAGATGACTCATAGGAACGGCGCAATAATTTGGCCTTCGCTTCGCTGATCTTTTCTTCCCTAATAATTTCGATACCTTTAATTTTAGCGACTAGTTTTGGGTCGCTGAAATAATTCGCGTTCACTGTCGATGTGGATTCCGTCTGGTTGGATTTTTTCTTGTCAACTCTCAATAAGAGTGGAGTCAAAGATGGGGATTTCCGCTTCCTGTCTATTGGCTTCATATATAAACAACTCTCCCATTCGGCGATACCCCCAACATCATATAAACCTAAGTGATTATTATTATCGGCAAATACATTTCTCACTTTAACCAGTATTTTCTCTTTCCGTTTTTTATTTATCAGGCCGTTATGTATATCGATGCCGCCGAATCACATCGCTAATACCCCGCAGAGCAAAGCGACACCGGGACAAATTCATTTATTATTATGGGTTTAAATCGGATTCTGACAATGCTTCGCATATGTATCGAGAATCTTCGCTCAAATTAATCTCTTCTTTATTAGAAACCTTATTGCCGTTTTTGTCAACTATTAATCTCACAACCGGCGCGATTAAAGTATTTTCATTGGCCTTGATAACTATCGCTATCTCGTTACTCGACAGCCTGACGATGCTTTCAGCCGGGTAAACAGACATGTGCTTGACAAAAACCTTGACCACTTCCGGGTCAAAATGAGTGCCGTTACCGCTGAGAATTATTTTCATCGCTTCATAGGGCTTCATTTTTGGTCGGTAAATCCGGTCCGAGGTTAAAGCGTCGTAGACATCGGCGATGGCCGCGACCCGGGCGAATTTATCTATTTGTTCACCGCTTAATCCTTGCGGATAACCGGCCCCGTTGAATTTTTCATGATGCTGAAAAGCGATATTGATGGATTGCTCGCTGATTTTTTTATCCTGGACCAACATATTGCGGCTGAAGACGGGATGCTTTTTCATTTCCAGGAATTCTTCGTCTGTCAAAGCGCCTCTTTTATTAAGAATTTCGTCCTGAATTTCTACCTTACCAACATCGTGCAACAACGCGCCAACTCCAAACACTTTGATTTCCTCCGCGGAGCACCCCATCTCGATAGCGATCAGGATACTTAAAGCGCAGACATTAACTGGGTGGGAGAAAGTGTAATCATCGAAGGTTTTTATGTCAATCAGGTTGACCATGGCGTCTTTATTGGCCATCATTTCCAGGACCATAGTATCAACAACATCCTGCGATTGGGCTGAATCAAGCGGCTTGCCGCTACGCATATCGCCAATTACGGAATGCACCGCCTCAATGGCCGCTTTCTGGGTATCCTCAGATACCAGAAGCTGAACATCATCGATCAAGGGCGTTTTGTATTGCAGTGAACCGGCAGCAGGTTCTTCCTTGTCGCCTTGGGCCTTTTTTCGGAGTTGGAACAGGTCTTCTTTATCCACAAAAACAAGCACTATTCTCCGCTCAACCAGGCTTTGAATGTCTTGTTCGGTTAATTTGTGACCTCTGGGGAAAAGGACGTTATCATTTTCATCTTTTATCGGGCGAGCGGTTGTAACGCCAGGCGTCAGGTATTTGACCAGCATTTTGCTCATAATTTATCCACGCAATAATTCGGAAGTTCTACTAATCGGGCCGCTGATATAACGAGTATCGTAATTTAAATCGATTTCTTCGCTATCGCGAACTTTGTTCCCAGAAATATCGATTATAACACGAACCACCGGCATCATAGCCGATTTTTTTGACGACCTGGTAACAATCGCCAACTCGCCGCTGGACAGCTTGACGAAGCTCTCTACCGGATAGAGCGACATAACTTTTACAAAAGCGCTGACGACATTGGGATAAAAGAGCGTACCATTGCCGCTGATAATTATTTTCATCGCTTCATAAGGTTCCAGCCGGTCCCGAAAAGGGCGTTCCGAGGTCAGCGCGTCATAAACATCAGCGACAGATAATATCTTAGCGTCCTGGGTGATCTGGGAACCTTTTAGTTTCTGAGGATAACCGCTTCCATTTAATTTTTCATGATGTTGCAGCGCTCCATAGGCGGCGGCCGGGTCAAATTTGTCATCCTGGGATATTAATTTATAGGAGTACAAGGGATGTTTTCTGACTTCCTCAAATTACACTTCTGTCAATTTGCCTTTTTTGTTTAGAATTCCCTGGTCGATCTTGGTATTGCCAATATCATGCAGCAACGCGACGATACCTATTTTCTTAATCATTTCTTTATCAACACCTAGTTCCATCGCGGTCAGGATACTTAAAACACAGACATTGAGCGAGTGTGAAAAAATATAGCTATCCAAATCAACGCTATTCAGCAGGTTGATAATCGACGAGGTGTTATCAAATATTTCCAGCACTATGCTATCAACGGCTTCCTGGGTTTGCGCCAGTTTTACCGGTTGCCCGTTGTTTATATTCTTCAGGGTGGAATGTACCGCCCCAATGGCCGCTTTTTGAGTTTCCCTGGAAACAGTTGACGGTAAATCCTCAAGCAGGGGATTGCTGTATTCTAAAGCGTTTATTGAACGGCTTTCCGCGCTCATTTTCGACTGGGAGCGGAATTTGAGCAGATCGTCAGCCTCAACATTCACGGTATTAATTTGATTCTCGATTAAATAATCAATATCTTTTTTTGTTATCTCATGACCGCTGCTAAAAAGCACTGTTCCAGCATCATCAGATATGGCGTTTGTTAACTTAATACCAGACGTCAGGTATTTCGACAGCATTTTACCCATGTTTTCACCTCGCTTGGTTTTTAGGAACATAATCGGCATTATTAATAATTAACGTTATATCACAAAAATAGATAAATGTTAACCGAAAGCGAGCTGACAAATGTTTCCTGTTAGCCTCTGACACAAGAAATAACCAGGATTTATCCAGACTTAGCACCGCTAACCATCAATACTAAATTATATATGAAATGACTTTAAAGAGAAGATAAGGTTGAATAAAAAGCGGGAAAAGAAGTTTTAACGCAATCGATATCCATGATCTCAACTTCCCGGTCAGCGTTCAGAGCAGCGACAGCGAAAGCCATGGCGATCCGATGATCGCCGAAGCTGTTAATCTTTCCTGACATGAGCCGCTCCCGACCCTGAATTGTCATGCCGTCCCCGGTCTCCGTAGCGTCAACGCCCAGCTTTCTCAGTTGACTGACTACGGCCGTGATGCGGTCACTCTCCTTGACCCTCAGTTCCTGAGCGTCCTTAATGATCGTAACTCCTTCAGCGACCGCGGCGGCAATCGCGAGTATAGGTATTTCATCGATTAATCTGGGGATCATCCCGCCGCCGATTTCAATCCCTTTAAGCCGGCTGCTTTTAACAATCAGGGTAGCCCGTGGTTCCGAATTGATTTCCTGGATATTTTCGATTTTAATCTTGGCGCCCATATCCCGCAAAACTTCAATAATACCGGTACGGGTGGGATTAAGGCCGACGTTTTGGATGGCTATTTCTGAATCCGGCGTGATTAAAGCCGCCACAACAAAAAAAGCCGCGGAAGAGATGTCGCCCGGGATGTCAATCGGGGCGGCTGACATTTCAGCGTGACCGGGAACCTCAATTTCTAAATCGTTGACCTGTTTTATCGGATAGCCTAAACAGGACAACATCCTCTCTGTATGATCCCGGGATTTTTGCGGTTCCGTGATGACAGTATTACCGGAAGCGTGAATAGCGGCCAAAGTCAGGGAGGTCTTAACCTGGGCGCTGGCAATTTTTGAGTGATGAACAATAGCTTTTAAAGGTTGGCCCGCTATTGCCAGAGGAGCCAGATTGCCTTGTTCGCGTCCCAAGATGCGTGCGCCCATTTTGCCCAGCGGGGCTGTCACCCGTTTCATCGGGCGATTATTGAGATATTTATCGCCGCTTAAAACGCTGTAAAACTTTTGCCCGGCCAACAAACCGCAGAACAGCCTGGTAGAAGTGCCGGAATTACCCATATCCAAAACATTAACCGGTTCCTTGAGGCCGAACAAACCCTTGCCCTGGATAGTCAACCGATCTCCATCATGGGAGATCTCAACACCCAGACCCCGAAAGGCTTCCAGGGTTCTCAAGCAGTCTTCGCCGGCTAAAAACCCGGTAATCTCGGTCATCCCGTTGGCGAGCGAACCGAAAAACAGACTACGATGGGAAATTGATTTATCTCCCGGAACCGTGAATATACCCCTAAGGCCTTTCCGGGGTTTGATTATCCAGCTATTCTTTTTCATTATAGATACTGTCTCTGAACTTCCTGGCTTCCTCAAGAGCTTCTGTCAACTCGCCGGAATCCAGACTTACAAGATAGTTTTTTAATTGCTCCAACTGGAAACTGAAATCTTCGATCGCCGCCACAGTATTTTCTTTGTTGGCAGAGAAGATGTCACACCAGAGGGCAGGGGAGCTTCCAGCGACCCTGGTAATATCCCGAAAACTTCCGGCCAGAGCGTTATTTATCTCGGGATCAGTGTTTTCCTGATAATTTTTTATCAACCGGACAAACGCCGGAGCCAGGATGTGGGACAAGTGACTGGAGCGCGCGAGCATACGGTCGTGTTCGTCGGGATTTTTGCGGATAACGACACTGCCCAGGCTTTGCCAAAAGCTTTTCACTTTCAGAACATTTTCATCGTTTTCGTTTTGGCCGGGCTGAAGAGTGATAAAGCAAGTGGTCTTCTTGAACAAATCAGCGGTAGCGTGCTCAACGCCGGAGTTTTCCGAACCGGCCATCGGGTGAGCGGCGACAAAACGCCCGGGAACCGGTAATTTTTTCAAACACGTGTCAACGATAGCGCCTTTAACGCTGCCAGCGTCCGTGAGCAAACAATTATCAGGTAATTTCACCTGAGATAATCGACCAATATAATCAATGATTTTACCGACCGGAGTGCATAAGACGATTAGATCGCTGTCCTCGACAGCCTCCGCAAGAGAGGTTGTAATCTCATCAACAGCCTGACATTCCAGGGCTTTCCGGAGGGAGCTTTCACGACGCCCGAGACCGGTAACCCGGGGAGGATTTGCCCTGTTTTTTAAATTAAGACCAATGGAGCCGCCAATCAAACCAACCCCAACGATGGTTATTTTGCGGAAAAAACCATCCTCCATCTTTTTAAATCTCTCTGTCAGTCGCCTTGGCGATGGGTCGGATTGCCTTCATCAGTTTTTCGAACTTTTTCGGCAACAACGACTGAGCGCCGTCACTGAACGCTTCTTCAGGATTTGAGTGAACCTCGATCATTAAGCCGTCAGCTCCCACGGCGACAGCGGCTTTAGACATTGGCTCAACATATTCCCAACTGCCGACTCCATGACTGGGATCGACAAACACCGGTAGGTGAGTCAATTTCTTGAGCACCGGGACGGCGCTGAGGTCCAGGGTGTTTCTAGTCATGGTCTCGAAGGTGCGAATACCTCTCTAGCACAAAATGACTTCTTTATTGCCCTGCGACATGATATACTCAGCCGACATCAGTAGTTCCATGATGGTTGACATCAGCCCTCTTTTTAAAAGGACCGGTTTTTTACACTTGCCCACTTCTTTCAACAAATTGAAGTTTTGCATATTACGGGCGCCCAGTTGAATGATATCGGCGTATTTCTCGACCAAAGCGACATCGCGGGGATCCATCACTTCGGTTATTATTTTCAGGCCGGTAGCGTCACGGGCCGCCGCCAGATATTTCAGACCTTCTTCTCCCAATCCCTGGAAAGCGTAGGGCGAGGTACGCGGTTTAAACGCGCCGCCTCTGAGCATGGTCGCGCCCATTTTCTTCACGGTTTGAGCGATTTCGAGCAACAAATCTTTATCTTCAACCGAGCAGGGACCGGCGATAACCATTATTTTTTCTGCCCCGATTACCAGGTTGTCCAGCTTGATCACCGTGTTTTCCGGGTGGAATTCACGGCTGGCGACCTTGTAAGGCTTACTGACCGCCATAGCGGATTCCACGCCCGGCATAGCAGTCAGGGGGTATTCCTCCAAAACGCTACGGTCTCCGATAATACCGATTACCGTACGTTCCGCTCCCACGGAAATATTAAGCTTGAAACCCAAGCCCGACAGCTTCTCTTTAATATGTTCGAGTTGCTCCTCGGTAGCGTCAGGGCGCAATACGATTATCATAACTAAGCTCCTTTGCGGCAAATTTTCACCATAATTCCTTCAACGCGTCGATAAATATTTCATTTTCATCCACTCTGCCAACGCTGACACGCAGATAATCGGTTAATCCGTAACCGGTTAATGGACGCACAATTATACCTTTTTTCAGGAGTTTCTCAAATAATTCTTTGCCTGATATCGGGAATTTAGCCAGAATGAAGTTCCCGTAACTTGGCGTGACTTCGACATTAAGGGACTTAAGTTCCTGGTATAGATAAGACTTGCCGATCTCATTGTTGGCGATGCCGCGTTCGATCTGTAGCGGATCATCAAGACTGGCTAAAGCGGCTTTCTGAGCAATGAAGCTGGTATTGAAGGGACAGCGGACCTTGTTCAGGTTTTCAATTACCGCCGGCGAACCAATACCATAACCGATCCTTAAGCCGGCCAGACCATAGATCTTGGAAAAGGTGCGCAAGATGACGATGTTTTCCCGGCCGGAGCGGATGTATTCCATCATATCGGGATAATTTTCATCCTCAATATATTCAAAATAGGCTTCGTCAAATACGGCAACAACATCTCGCGGTACTTTGGCCAGGAAATCGGCGACTTCTTTCTGGTCAACAATTGTTCCCGTAGGATTGTTGGGATTATCGATAAAAATAATTTTCGTGCGCTTGGTCACGGCGTCCAGGGTCGCGGTCAGATCTGTTCTCAGGTCCCGGGTGAAGGGAACGTGAATATTCTTCCCGTCGGCCAGATCGGTGGCGATACGATAAGTGATAAAGGATAAATCACCGTTGATCACTTCGTCCCCGGGGTTAACATAGGCAAGCGTAAGCATCCTGATTATTTCATCGGAACCATTGCCTATGATGATATTTTCCGGTTTCACCCGGGCAAGACTGGCGATTTTATTTTTGAGGTAATAGCCGGCGCCGTCGGGATAAACGCTGGTTTGCCTGGCCGCGTCATATATAGCCTGAACAGCCAGGTGAGAGGGGCCGAGCGGATTCTCGTTCGAGGCCAGTTTGATTACGCGTTCAACGCCCAGTTCCCGCTTCACCTCACTGATCGGTTTTCCCGGCTGGTACACCAGAATCCGGTCAAGACACTTACGGGTCAACAAAATAATCTACCCTAAACTCGTGTCTTCAGGGTATGCCCCCAAGACCTTTAATAATAGACACTTGCCTTCCAACTCTTTGAGCGCTTCCCGAGCCTCCATTTGACTGATATGGCCCCGGAAATCAACAAAAAACAGGTATTGCCAGGCCTGACGGCGGGAAGGGCGGCTCTCGATCTTGGTGAGGTTGAGGTTATGGTTGCCAAACGGTTTCAACATATTGAACAAGGCTCCGACCTCATCTTTGATAGAGAACATTATCGACGTCTTATCCTGCCCGGTCGGTTCGCCGATATTGTTACCGATAACCAGAAAACGTGTTCGATTATCCACGTTATCCTCGATGCGGCTGCCCAGGATGTTCAGATCGTAAATCTTGGCGGCCAGGAAGCTGGCAATCGCGGCCGTTCCCGGATTTTGACTTGCTTTTTGAGCGGCCAGCGAGGTCGAAAGCTCTTCGACGTGTTTGGCGGTCGGCAGATTTTCTTCCATCCAGATACGGCACTGCCCCCAGACCTGGGGATGCGAGTAGACAGTGTCAATCTTCGACAGGTCGGTATCTTTTGACAGCAGAAATTGCGAAATGGGCAGCACCAGTTCAGCGCAAATTTTCAGCGGCGAGTCAATCAGCATATCCAGGGTGTAATTGACCACGCCTTCGGATGAATTTTCAATGGGCACCACTCCGTAGTCGGCCCACTCATGCTCAACGTGGCTGAAAACATCCTTGATACTTCTGGCCGGGATAAAGTTAGCTGAAGAGCCAAACTTCTCAATCGCCGCCAGATGAGTAAAGGTTGCTTCAGGCCCCAAATAAGCGATCCTGATCGGTTTTTCCAGAGCCAGGGTCGCCGACATTATCTCCCGGAAAATCGCCTGAACCGACTTGTCAGGAAAGGGGCCGTTATTCATCCTGGTTAAACGTCCGATTACTTTGGCTTCCCGCCCTGACGCGTAAAAGGGCAGCCCCAGTTTCGTTTTAACCTCGGCGATCCCTTTGGCGATACCCGCCCGCTCATTGAGAAGCGCAAGGATTCGCTCATCTATGTCGTTTATTTGTTTTCGTAATTCATCGAGATCCATACCTATCTCCTAAACCCGAACAAGTATACAACATTCAGCCATTTTTTGAAAGCTGAAACGTTCACACTCTGTAACCCGTCAGTCTTCCGGGGAAAAGACCTTCTTTGTCATTCCTGTGCCAACGGGAATCCACTAGATTCCTGCATACGCTGGCATGACATTACTGGTTCCCCCACTTCACTGACGCGTTACCACACTCCGGGGTTATTTAATTCTCTGGCCCAAAAAAACAGAGGGACTCCGAAAACGGATTAAACTGCTTGACTTTCATTAGCGTTTTGTGCTATTTTTTTCTCGGTTTACTCATCTAAATAATTGTGAGACACGCTGAAAATAATGCGAAAAAACAATGCAAAAGATTCCTATATCATAGTTTGTGTTTATGTAATTTGTTCTCTCCTGGCACTTTGCCAGTTCCCTCTGTACGCCAACAGCAAAAACGCCTTCCCTCAAGACTGGAATGCCTATATTAACAAGATTACCCACGCCAAGTATCCTAATATGAATGATAATGTCGAAGATGAGAACCTGAAGGTAATGCTTCAGCTCATTGAAGATAAATATTACGAACAGATAACTGGCGACAAAGATATTCGGGAAATAGTTAAAAGCCGCAAAAACGCTTTTGATCTTATTTTGAAAACCATGGAACGATATAAAAACAACCGTTATCGTGAAGCCGTAATCTTTCTCGCTTACCAGCTTGGAGCGACCCTGCCGGACCTGAAAGACTATTCCCGTCTCCAGCGCATTAAAAAGCGTCTTTTAAAACGTGCTTTCGAGATTATCAGGAAAGATTATTACGATAACGGCATCACCCTGTTTACCCTGCTTTCGCCTCTTGATTTATGTGATTACATGAGCACAACCAAGGACCGCCCGATTTGGTACGACAATCAGGTTTGGCGTTCCAAGAATCATTTGCGGCTGAACTCCCAGAGCTATTATAACGAAATTTTGAACCTGCAACGTGTTTCCGGCGAGACTATCGCGACGGACGAAGCGTTGCGCATCAGTAGTCTGCGTATGGATTTCAACAATATGACAGCGGTTTATTATTTCGCCTGGAAATTTAGCCACGGGACCAAACAAATTGATTATGCCAGAAAAATCCAGGGGCTGCCGCAAGAAGCGATCAGGGATTATGAATTTAACGATTACGCCAAAGGCTATATTGCCACTGTCAATAAATGGCTTTCCAGAAAACTGAGAGCTGAAATCCGGACGGTGGGGGTGGAATCTGTCCCCGCTGAAAAGAGGAAAGCCGTTTACTGGGAACGGTTCAGGTTTAACCTGGAAAACAATCCGGTGGTTGATGTTGTTTTTGCGCCCGAACTCCAGATCGCCTGGCGGACAAAACTCGGCAGCCCCATCCTTTCGTCGCCCGCGATAACCAGGGGGATGGTCTACGTGGGCACAGGCGACGGCCTGATTACGGCTCTGGACGCCAATACCGGCCGCAAGATGTGGTCGTATTATATCGGTATGCCGGTTGATTCATCGCCACTAATCAACAACAATATCCTCTATGTCGGCGATAACGACGGTTATGTCTATTCTCTGGACCTGGCAAACCGTAATGTGAAATGGAAAACAGCGGTGGGCGATTCCTGTATCAGCTCGCCGGCTTTCTATAATGACCGCATCTATGTCGGCTCGTACTCCTACAAAAGCCGCATGTATTGTCTTGACGCTAAAACAGGAGAAATTCTCTGGTCCCAAAAAACCATGAACGCGATATATTCTTCTCCCGCTATAGCCAAGGGCGTGGTATACGTCGGTTCCTGCGGCGGGATTCTCTATGCTTATGACGCCTTGAATGGTGATATCATCTGGAAATATGACATGCTCGAAAGTATTTACGCTTCGCCGTGTCTGGTTGATGACAAGGTTTTTATCGGCTCCTGGGCGGGAGAGTTTGTCGCCCTGAACGCCAAGACCGGTAAACTTCTCTGGTCAATTCAGACCAGTTCCCCGATTAACGCCGGCGCCATCAGCAGCGAGGGTATGGTATCCTTCGCTACCGACGGCGGCACGATTTACGGGGCGGATGTCGCGAATGGCGCTCTGGCCTGGAAGTTTGACACCAAGCACCGCATCTTTTCCTCGCCGATCATAATAGGTAAAAATATTTATTACCTCACCTGGGATGATAATCTTTATGTCATAGATCTGGAATCAGGGAAAGAGTTGTCCAGGTTTCATATCGGCAACCAGGTTAACGGTTCTCTGGCCTATTATGGCCGCCTGCTTTACTTTGGCACTGATATGGGTGATTTTTACGCCCTGGAGGAAAAATAAATTTCCGCCAACAAAGAGAGGTTGGATGTACTGCTGGTTGCGAGGGGATTAGCCGCCAGTCGTGAGAAAGCCCAGCGTGTAATCAGGGCCGGCAAGGTACTGGTCTCCGACCGGGTTGTTGATCTGCCCGCCACCAAAGTTTTAACCGACATTGAAATCCGTACCAAAGGCGAACCTGAGCCATTTGTCAGCCGGGGCGGTCTGAAGCTTGCCTCGACCCTGGATTATTTTAATGTTGAGGTCGATGGTAAACTGGCTATCGACGTTGGCGCTTCAACCGGCGGCTTCACTGATTGCCTGCTTACCCGGGGCGCCGAAAAAGTATACGCCGTGGACGTTGGCTACAACCAGCTTGACTGGCGGCTGCGTAATGACCAGCGGGTTGTGGTTTTGGAAAAAACCAACGCCCGCTACCTGACCCCTGAAATAATTCCCGAACCGCCGGCCCTGGCCGTTATGGATGTCTCTTTCATCTCCATCACACTGATCCTGCCCGCCCTGAAAACAATCCTGACGCCGAACGCCGAGGTAGTCTCGCTGGTCAAACCGCAATTTGAAGCCGGTCGTCAACAGGTAGGCAAGGGTGGTATAATCAGGGATACCGCGGTTCATCGTCAGGTGCTGGAGAAAATTACCGGTTTTTGTGATGAAACCGCTTGGCAGATAAAGGACTTGACCGTTTCCCCAATTAAAGGCGCGAAAGGTAACAAGGAGTTTTTCATCCATTTAGAAAACAGTAACGAGACGAATGATATGGAAGTTATAAAAAATCGTATAGAAGAGCTGCTCGATGATTAAACGAATCGGCGTAGTCATAAAGCCAAAACCGGAATCAGCCAGGATAAACAGGGTTTTACCTCAATTAATTGAATGGTTTAACTCACGTTCCTTAAACTATATTCTAACGACTGAAGCCGCCGGGTTTATTGATGGCGATCATAGTGTTCTGCCGGTTCGGGAATTAATTGAGCGGGTTGATCTGATTGTCGCTCTTGGCGGTGACGGCACCTTGCTTTCGCTGGCCCGGCTGACTGCCTCACTAAAGCTGCCCATTCTGGCTGTCAATATGGGGGGCCTTGGCTTTATCACTGAAGTCAAGGTCGGGGAGATGTTGCCGGCCCTGGAACTGATAATCGCCGCTGATTACAGAACTGAAAAACGCATGATGCTGGAGGTCAGTCATTTTGAAGAGGGGAGGGTGGTCAATCGCTGTCAGGCGCTTAACGATGTCGTGATTAACAAAACCGCGCTTTCCCGCCTGATTGATCTTCAGGTTTTGATTGACGAAAAAGATATGACAACTTACGCCGCCGACGGTTTGATCGTGGCGACCCCGACCGGTTCGACAGCCTATTCGCTTTCGGCCGGCGGCCCCATCGTTCATCCTGACATGGAGGCTCTGATTATCACGCCGATCTGTCCCCATACCTTGACCAACCGGCCGGTGATAGTCAACAGTAAACGAATCCTGAAAGTGGTTAATCTCTCAAAGGGCAATAAAGTCAATTTAACGGTAGACGGCCAGGAGTTTTACGAGGTCGCTCCCAGGGGCGAAGTAGTGATAAAAAGGTCGGAGGATTACCTGACGCTGGTCGTCTCGCCCGACAAGGACTACTTTCAGGTGCTGAGCGAAAAACTGCGCTGGAGCGGCCGCCCGTA
>JAJRWM010000145.1 GCA_024276815.1 bacterium | reverse complement strand
GCTGTGTGAAGCCTCAAGGGGAAGACAGACCGCTTGCGGCAACAAGGGGCTTATCAATAACCAAATCCTGGAGAAACGGGTTTACAAAATTGTCAAAGATGTTTTTTTTACCCCGGCTAACGCCCGCCAACTATCAGAACGCTTATCCTTGCCTGCCCAAAGTTCACGCCAGCTTCTAAATCTGGCCAAAAAATTACTGGCAACCGGTTCACTGGCGGAAAAACAAGCTCTCTTACGAAACTTTGTCCAAGAGATCCGGTTGTTTGACGAGAAAATATCGGTCCACTTCCGCTCCGAAAACATTCCCATCGAAATCCAAATCAGAAACAAACGGTAAGCAGCGAATCATAAATCCTATGTTTCTGAAGTATGTTACGATCTTCTGCAAGGCTTTTTAGGGGGAGTTCTTATAGACTTCAGTAGCTCGTCGATAGATATAAAAAAAAGACCGCTCCCCCCAAGCCTCCTCACAAAAACTTCAGCTTACCTCCCGGTCAAGCCTGACATTTAATCGCAAAGCGCTCTGATTAAAGACTAAGATTTCTTTCTTCCTCGCTGTAAACAGAAAGCTCGTCGCCCGCGTTCCCGCCGCTGACAGTAGAGATATCAACCACGTCAACATACATATCGGTGTCATGAAGGCCGATATCAGAGACCGCGTTCAGCGCCGCCGAGGAGAAGGTTACCTGCTTACCTTCAATGTCGCCATTGATTTTTTTGCAGGCGACTGACACCGTCCAGCTTACGGAACTCCCGCCAACCGCCGTTATTTCAGCGTAAAGGTTGGCTTTGCCGTACAAGTTGGCATTGATCGCTTCCCCGTCGGTAAAAATATCGGGCGTCCCCCTGCTGAGCCGTCCCAGGCCAATGCTGGTATTAATCGCCGGGGGGAAGACATTGGCCGAACTGATATTAATCCCGCAAGACTCGACCACCTCCCGGGTCAGCGGATGCACCCTGACATCATTGTCACTCAGCCAGTCGTCAAGCCCGGCCAGGTGTTTATCCAGTCCCTTGACTAGTTCGCTGTTATAGCTCCTGGCCAGGTTGAGCGGATGCGCCAGGATTTTCGCTTCGCCGGCGTTTTTCAGTAAAGCGTTCATCGGGTCGTAGTCATTTAATCCCATTATTCTTTGCAAGTTCTGGTCAATCCCATAGACGACAGTGTTATTCGTATCAGCGTCTCCAACGGCGTTTTCCAGAATTTCATGTTGTTTGGCCACGGAATCGGCCATTTGTTTGAACTTCTCAATTGATAATAAACCCATAAATTAACTCCTTTTTTTATCTTATTAAAGCGTATTGCAAGCAAATGTAATATTCTTTGCCCTCGGCCCACTAAAGTTTTTTGGGGAAGGTGCCGGAAACCTACTTTTTTTTCGAAAAAAGGGGTTTCCGAGGTTCTTGTTTTGTCTTTCATAAGCTTTTACTTTGCCTTAAACCGCCAGGAACCAGATAAGCTGCCGCACTCCGCCCTGCAAACTGACTCCCCAGTAGCTGTAGCCGGCGGTGGGGTGGTTATCCAAAACGTATTGATTTGCGGCTGAGATGTAGTACTTTAACGTTGTGCTGTCCTGGATAACGCAGTTCTCGACAAAAATGTCGGTATAGATTTCCTGAAGGTACTCCAAATCACCAGGCGTAACCGTAACCCAGGCTGACTTGGCGTTATTGAGCAGCGTCACGTTTGTGGTGCGGCTGCTCCCCGTGAACAGGGGATGGACTTTTAAAGGCGAGATGGTGATCGAACTTATCCATTCGCCGGCTGACTTGATCGATGTGTCAGGAACGTTGACAGTCACTTCCCTGATGGTAATGCCAAGACCGGTTGGATCGTTGACCGCGCTGTCCGGAGCCGAGTTGGTATCGACCATCCAGGCCAAAGTACCGGAGAGCGAATTATACAAATAACGTTTCTCGCCGCTACCGCTTTTCAACATTAAACCGTTAGCGTTCAGTACGGTATAATCCCCGTTGGCGTGCTTGCATAACAGTCCCGAACTGGCGTCCACTCCGCCGGTCTGGGCTACCCAGTTGCCCAGAATGATCCGGTTGCCGCTGCCTTTATCATCCGTTATATCACCGATATGGACGGCATTGCTGCCGGCGGTTGACTCCACGTTAACCAAATCGGCGTTCAGCGTGCCAACCCGTAAGTCGTCCCCGTAGACAGTCGTCTCGCCGCCGTTAATCAAGGTCAGCCGGGCCGGGTCAACGGAGTTATCCCACCTCCCTATCTCGACATAATAATACTGGTCATCCTCAACCGGCGCTGTAAGAGAGGTGGTCGCGTATATTTTGTTCCGGTCGCCGTGGTGCGACACGATGCCCTTTGAATCAGTCGAGGCGCTGTCTTTTTCCAGTTGGGCGTAAAGCAGATTATGAGCGTTCAGATCTTTTAATAAAGGGGGGGAGGTTGTCGGTTGAATATTCTCAGCCGCTAGGAACCAGGGGAATATTTCATCCGCCAGGTAAAGATAGCCGTCGGAATAACTCAGCGATCCTTGTTGATAGATTTGGCCGGGCGCATAATAATTTTTGTAGAACTGCAAACCGCTCAGGCTGAAGGAACGCACCCGCTGGTTGACGGCGTCGTTCAGGGAAAGGGTGATTAGTTCCAGGGTTTCTTCCTCGGCGGTAAAAGCGGCGATTAATTCCTGGAACTCGCTTTGTCCTCTGGCGCAATGGATTTCCGTATTTTCTGTCGTATAAACTATTTGGCTGACTTTGAACTCCAGGGTTTCGGTGTTTGGTAAAACGCCTTGAATCCGGACCAGGTCGCCAAGTTCGAATTTGTCGCTCTCTGAAAGGAAATAACCTTCCCAGAGCGGGGTTGAATAACGTTCCAGTATTAGCCGGGCCAGTTGTTCGGCGATGAAGCTTTCGCTGATATTTCTCGCCTGGATTACTTTTTGCCGCCGGCCAAACAGATTGACGCTTTCCTCATCTTCCTTAACAAAGTTTAAATAGGTTTGGTTGGCCAGCCGGGCGCCGCGGATAATAACCGAATTAATGATATTCCGACTGTTTTTCGCAATCCGGATAACTTTTTCGGGGGTGTACTGCCAAACTTTGTTGGCCTGGTTTAAGGGAGCGGTGAAGTAAATAACGTTATCTTTCAGAGACAGTTCGAATCCTCCGGCCAGTTCGGCCAGCAGGTTTAGCGCTCTGGCCGGCGTCTGGTCAAAGCTCAGGCTTATTTTTTGACCGGTCTCGTCGATTGAGTTCGGGCTGTAAACAAGACCCGAATCTGAATTATCGATGATTGATTTCACCATTTCAGAAACGGTTAAATCATCGTAAGCGGCCGACAGCCGACAATGACTTAACGCCGCTTCCAGCCCCAGCGCTTCGATTTGCCAATTCCGGCGAGCGTTACGGATACTTATTGGAGCCGCATTGCTGATTCTTCCTTTGAAGATGATTTCGCCGCGGCTGGTTTTAACCTCGACCAGAAAACCGATCTGGAAACAGTCAGGCAGGAGTTTATTCACGGTGGTTTCAAATTCCAGTTGATTGGGGGTTAATCCTTGGTGGGTTACCAGTTTAAAGCTTTGGTATTGTGTGATTTCCGTGATTTTCGTTTTTGAGGTTTCAAAGATACTGATCCGATACATGGACACGCTCCCTTAAAAAATACGCCTTGTTTATCAGAACAGAGGCCTAAGGGTATTAAGGGTGTGATCCTCGTCCGGTTTTTTTGAGTAAGCGCTCCAGTTTAGCCATAGTCTCCAATGCGTATAAATTACCGGGATCCAGTGAAAGCGCTTTTTGCAACCAATCATGTGCAAGGCTGAATCTCTTGGTCGAATAATAGAGTATTCCCAGGTTGGTCAGCGCCGACACGTTTCCGGGAGCGATTCTCAGCGCCGCCCGGTACCATTTCTCAGCCGCTGGATAGAAACCCAGACGTAAAAATTCATTGGCCAGGTTGTAAGCCGAGGTCGCGATGTCGTTTTTTACCGCTTCGCCGAGGTCGCGATTGTCTTGCACCGGGAATCGGTTAGCTTCGTATAGATATAATGTGGGGCCGCTTTCCGTGGCGGCGGGCCGGAAAACCTTTTTCAGGGTCGCGTATTCTGCCAATTTCCGATAAAAGGTCAGGAAATCAGCGTATTTATTCGGATCCCGGTTGAAAAGATTGATATATTCGCTGCTGACGAAAAAATAATCAGCAAATTCATAGAGGGAAAGATCGTAAAGCCGGGAGGTCCAGGTCAGCCAGTTGCTCAAATACACTTTCTGTTTTGCGTAATGGCTGAGGATGACCCGTTTCGCCTTCGCGCTGTTGGCCTTTTTAAGCTCGGCGTTAATATCATAGACGCTGGTGATGGGTATTGAGTGGTGATCTTCGATGATGAATATTTTGTCGGCGGGGATGTTGTATTCCAGCCAGGCTTTAGCCCGTATCCTGACGTCAGGCAGGACAAAATCCCGCGCGGTTTGGAAACTGTTTGTTAGCGGCCAGATGACGACTAGGCCAGCCAGCAGGGCCGGGAGCCATATTTTCTCAGGGAAACGGCTTCGGAGCCGGACAATAAAGTAGCCGCACAGCAACGCTAAAAACGGTTCCAGCGGTAAAAAATAACGGGGATATTTCGCTCCCCAGCTTGAAATTATCACAAAATAAGCAACCGGGAAAAAGAGCAGGACCAAAGCTTTGCGGTAATTCTCTCTGACGAGCTGAACCCCGCCAGCCAGACCGCCCAGCAACCAGCCCGGTCCGATCTCGGTCACCGCCAGCGGGTAGAGGTAATAAAAAGGATTGCTGATGACGAAGTTCAGGTCTTCCTTGCCCTTGAGCATGATGCTGGTTACTTTGAAAAAACCGCCGTAAAAAGTCTTAAAATCGATGATTGAGTAGGGAGTGGTGAACAGGAAGGCGGCGGCCACGCCAACAAAGCTCCAGGCAAGATGGACCAGTTTCCTGTTTTTGCCAAAATAATGAGCCAGAATCAGCGTTCCCAGCAATACTCCGGGTAAGTACTTGGCGCCGATGCCCAGGCCCAGGGTAATACCGGCCCGGATAATGGATGAAAGTTTTCCGTCCCGCAGGTAAGAGAGGCAAAAGTGAGTGGCCAGGATGATAAATAAAAGTACCGGTATGTCAGCCGTCACCAGGTGCGAATGATAGATGTTTAAAGGGCTGGCGGCCAATAAAAACGCGCCCCAGAGTCCGGCTTCCTCGCCCAGGTGTGTTTTCCCCAGGTAATAGACTGAATATATGCCGAGCAGGGCCATGACTACTGTCGTCAGTCTTCCCATGAGGTAGAAAACGCTGATAGAATCGTAGTAGTAGGCTAAAAATTCTGAAGCCGAAGTCCACCAGCCCAGCGTCTCGCCCAGATAATAAAAAGCTCTTTGCTCAAAGTTAATCAGGTAAAGATAAAGCGAAGGGTAATCAAAAAATGGGGATTGAAGTCGTTCTGGCCGGTATAAACCGGGGTCATCATCAGCGCCCGGTCAACAAAATCGGTTTCAGAATGGTTGAATAGCAGGGGCAGGCCCTTGTTTATGCCGGCAATCCTGAAGCCGGCCGCCAGGAGCAGAATCATAACTATAATTCCAAAAGCCGCGTTTCTGTTTTGTAGCATTGCCAAACCCTTGGTTCCTTGAAAAAATTGTGACATTTCCTTGAATAGTAGCATAAGTATTGTTATACTGCCGGCCAAGTTCCGGTAAATTAATCAAAAAGGTGACGGCTGTGACTTTGGAAAACTATTTAAAAGATCGGCGGCGGTTGGCTGTTTTGAGAGTGATTCTCTCTTTGGTAATCGTGGCGATTGTCTGGGTTGTCTTTCTCAAAGCGGTCATTGTTTCCGGTGAGATCAAACTGGAAAAGGCGGAAAAGGCTTTAGCGAAGGGCAACTGGGAAGAGGTTGACTACCAGTATCGGAACGCCCGAAAAAGGTTTGCTTTTTATTTGAAGATATTTATCCATCTGCCTGAAGAGATCTCCCTTGAGCCGGTGAGCGAAGTCGAAAAATTACATAAAAAGGCTGATTCCGGGGTGAAGAAGGTAATCCGTCATTATCGGGATGTGGCGCGGAAGAACAAAGAAATCGAGGCGGAAAAAGCCCGGATCAGGGAGAATTACCGCAAGCGATTAATCTGCGGGGAAGTCGCTCCCACCGAAGATGAATACGTTTACACGCCGGATGAAGTCCAGGTCGATGAGGTGCGGAGCGATAAGGTTGAGACCGGGAAAGCCCCTGTACGGAGTTCAGTTGAAGCCGGCGAAGGCAAATGGCTGGACGACATCGACAGCTTCGATGACGATGATGACGCGAGAACGAAAGCGGCCAGCGCCGGCAGCGACCTGGACCCGGACCAGGAGGAAGGCACGGTCAGGAGCAATCAGCCTTCCTGGATCACCAAATAAAGAGCGTGTTGCGAACAAGCGTACCGCTTAACCATGTTTCGCTACCGCGTCTTTCAGAATCGCCCGCAAAGATTTGCTTCGCTTGAGCGTTACCGAATACATAGCTGAGTCTTCTTACGAAGCGCAGGCTTACAGCCTGAGGATATTTGCCGTTGGCACTTTCAAAGCCGCTCGCGGCCGTGCTCGCTTATGCGCTACCTAAAACATAAGCGAGTAACTTTTTACGAGCGTATTAAAAGTCGCGAAGCGTATTGAAACAGGTCGCAGACCTGCGAAGCGTATTAAAACAGGCCCACCGGGCCTGTTTTAATATTTTAGTTCGTAAAGCCGCCCGTCTGAGAAAGAAAAGACCTGGGTTATCCGCCCTGAAGCCGCGAGTTCCGCTTCGCTGATATGGTGCGGCCGTTTGATATTATCCAGGTAGACGATCAGGCCGTTGAAATGGCGAACGGTGTCCCAGAATCTGGCCAACCGCTGTTTTTCTTTCTGAATGGGCAGGTCGCGGGCGCGGTACTTGGTCAGGAGAACCAGCGCGTCGTTGCCGTTGCTGAAAAGAACCCGGTCCTGTTGATACTTGTTGAGCCATTTAATCGTCTCGCTTTCCCGCCACACTTTAGTCGAGTAGCCGCTGTTTCCCTCTGTAAACACTTGGTTCCCCCAATTAGCCGCCTTAATCAACATGGGCGAGAGAAGCAATACCAGCATGAGCGATAGCGTCGGGCGGGATAATTTCAGGGAAGCGACAGCCGTATTGCCCATAAGGGACAGGATGACGACGATTAACAGCGGCGGCAGGATGACGGACAGAAAACGGGTCGCCAGGGCGAAACGCATCAGATAGCAGCTGATTATCATAAAGGTCAGGTAGACGACCAGAAAAGTGAGCAGACTCTGTAGAACTCTCTTGTTGTAAATATTCCGGGTTCCCGGCCTGATCAGGGGAGAGAGACAGACCAGCAAGACGCCTAACAACAAGATAACCGCTAAAGCAGGCGGGTAATAGGGGGAAAACCAGCCCGCTATGGTCTGTATCATTAAAATCAGATTGGGAAAACCAGCCGCTTTTTGGCTGATCCTGGGCACGGCCTTGATGATGGGCGTTCCCAGCAGCCGATAATTTCGGTAGCCCCACAAGGCAATCGGAATTATCGAGATAATCCCGTAGACAAAGGCCGCTTTGATTTTTTCGCCCCAATTTCTCCGGTTGAAAAAAAGAATGATGGTCAGCGCGCCGGCCGCGACCGTTATCCCGGCGTAACGGGTAACCCAGCTCAAGCCCGCCAGAAGGCCGGAGATAACTAATCCTGACCGGCTGTCGTTATCCAGATATCGCTCCAGGAAATAAAACGCGCCCAGGTACAAAGTAATAAAAAGAGGTTCGCTCCAGGCCTGGGAATGAATCAGATAAGAGGGATAGACGATCATGAAAATAAGGTAACCGAGGCCGCCGGCGATTTTTGAATCGGATGTCTTTAAAATAAAAAAACCGGTGAGGTATGAATTCAGGCCAAACAATACCAGGTTCAGCAGCCAGGGGATTCCGGTCAGGCTGAATCCCAGTTTGTAAAAACCAGCCACAACCAGAGAGAAGAAAGGCGGCCAGTAAATCAGGGGAATCGCCTCATAGCGGCTGTTCCAGCGGATGACATTGGTAAACAGGCCCGACCCGTCGGCGAAATTCCTGGCGGCGGACAGATAGTTGACTGAATCGGGAGTGACGCCCACGCCGTAGGGATAGGTAACCAGGCCCAGGGCCAGTGTGCCCGCAATCGAAATAATGGCTAAATACAGATAACTTTTTTTCACAGGTGTCCTAATCGTTTTTTTCTGTGTCAGCCAGTTGTGTAAAAGTCAGCCTGAAGCGTATCCCCTGGCAATATCAGGCTCAAGTATTCATGAGGCTGGACAGCTATCTCCGGCGAACCTGTTAAATATCGATTAAAATCCGTTGAACGTACTGGTACTGAATCTCTTAAGCCTCAACTAAGTAATATACCATAATGGGAAATCAATTCAGATGCAGTTCTTTTTAAAATTGCCCCGGGTGGTCGGGATAATGTTTTTACTGACCGGGCTTTTATGTTAAACTAATTTCAAAATTGAGGGCTGATTGTGATAGAACTGATAAACATCAGGAAGGCCTTTGCCGGGCAGGATATCTTG
>JAJRWM010000144.1 GCA_024276815.1 bacterium | reverse complement strand
GTTTATTTTGAGAAGGGGAAACTGGACCTGGCGTTGCAGCCGCTCGAAACGGCGGTTGCTCTCAATCCTGACCTCAAAAAGGCCAGTTTCCTGCTGGGGATGGTCTATGCCAATAGCAGGAAGTTTGACCTGGCCGTGCCACGGCTTAAAACCGCCAGCGAGCTTGACCCCGATAATATTGAGATATACCTGACCCTCGGCAAAATATACGCCGAGAAGGGACTCTATGAAAAAGCGGTCAACGAATACCTGGTGGCTGAGACAATTGACCCTGTCAATCCGGAAATCCAGTTCCAACTGGGACGGCTGCATTATAAGCAGGAAAAAATGACTGAAGCAGAGGACGCGCTGCGGAAAAGTCTGGCGCAAAACGGCCGCAATATCGAGGCGCTACTGATCCTGGGGAAAATTTACTCCTCGCAAAAGAAATATTCCGAGGCCGTCAAGTATTTTGGGAAGGCTCTGGAAATTGACGCCGCGGTCCTCGAAGCTCATGAGGAACTGGGCAAGATATACTATCAGTTGGGCAAACATCAGGAAGCGGTCAACGAATATCGAACCATTGCCGGCTACAAACCTCAGGACTTGTCTGTTCGAGAGAAGCTGGTTGAATTGTACCTGTTGCTGAAAAACCCTTCGGCGGCCATGACCGCGTTGCGGAAAGTTATCAGCCTGGCTCCAGGTAAAGCTGAGGCTCACGAGCAACTGGCGGTCCTGCTAATGGAATCAGGCAATAAAACCGAGGCCCGCAAGGAGTTTCAGGAGGCGGTGCGTTTAAATGATCTTTTAGACGTATCACATTACAACCTGGGGCTGTTCTACCAAGAAAGCAACCAGTTGGATGAAGCCCTGAAACGCTATGAAAAAGCTTTTCTTATTAACCAAAAAGCGGAATATGAACTGAAAATCAAGGAAATTAAGAAGATAAAAGCCGGTATCAAGGACAAAATAGCGGAATACGTGACTCTCAAAGATTTGCCGGTCAAAAAGTTCAGCGAGGGTATCGTACATATCTATCAGGATCTTTCTTCGCTGGAAATAAACCACCAGGTCGCGAGAGCGATCCAGATATTTGACGCGCTGAGTATTTACGGCATCAGCTACAGTCCTCGCAACGTTGAGCAACCTACCAGTATCGGAGGTAAAATAGACACCGTTAATTTACCCCGGGAAACCCTGAAAAGCCGACAGGGCGATTTCGCTGACCTGGCTGTGCTCTACAGCTCTTGTCTGGAAAGCATCGGTTTGTCAACCGCGCTGATCATGGGGCCCGATGGTATAATTACCGCGGTGAAGACGGAAGTATTGGAAATGAGCGCCGCCGAAATAACCGACAAAAAAGAATATTACCTGTTGATAGATAATTTTGTCTACCTGCCGATTGATACCACGGCCCTGGACAAATCATTCGCTGAGGCCTGGCGTTTTGGCTCCAAGAAAAAGCTCCAGTGGGAAGCCAGCGGCTCCAAGATTGTTATCGTGAACCTGGAAAAAGCCTGGGAAAAATATCCTCCCAAGGAGTTGCCGCCCGTTGAAACATCATTAATAATCCCAGGTAAAGAGGAGATGGCAAAGCTTTATTCTCAGGACATCAAAATCCAAACTGACGAAAGACTCAACAGTTTAATCAAATTACAGCAAAAAATAATCCAGGAGAAACCCGGCGATGTCTTTGCCCACAACAAGCTGGGAATCCTGCTCGAAAAAATTGGCCGTCCGACGATGGCGATTGCCGAATTCGAAAAAGTTATTGAACTGGAACCCAACAACCTGGACGCTCACATGTATCTGGGCAACATCTACTTCGCGCAAAACGATTACGCCGCCGCCAAGGAAAAGTTCAATAAAGTGGTGGAAATCGAAGCCGGGAACGCCGACGCTCATTACTACCTGGGTGAAATCTATTATGAACAGACCAGTTTTGACAAGAGTATCTCTGAATTTATGACCGCCCTGGCTCTTAACAATAAAAAAGAATGGGCGCCTATAGCTCAGGTTAAATTGGGGCTGAGCTATGCCAATCTGGAGGAATTCGGCAAAGCCGTGATCGAACTGGAAAGATTCATCCAACTGTATCCTGATCACCACTCGGTTCCGGATATAAAAGAAGCGATAAAAACCTATAAAGAATAGTCAGGGGAGAACAACATGAGCAATCTGAGGCAGAAATTATTACTAGGGCTAATCCTGGGCGGCGTCATCTTTCTGAACGGCTGTTTTCTGCAAAACATGCAGGCCAAAAAATATGACGAATCAGGGAAACAGGCTCTTGATAAGGGACGTTATGAAGACGCTTTGGAACAGTATCGTACGATTGTATACGCTTATCCCAAGAGTGAATACTTCGCTAACGCCAGGAAAGCGGCTCGAAGATGTGAGAACGAACTGGTCGCTAAAAAGTATTTTGATAAAGCCGAGAGTCTGTACGAACAAAAAGAGTTTGCCTGCGCGGCTATCTTCCTGGACGAAATCATCAACAACTATCCCAATACTTCCAACGTTCTGGAAGCCAAGAAAAAAAGCGCTGAGTACAAGGTCGAACAAAAAGCGAAAGAGTTGTTTCTACTCGCTGAACGCTTCTTCGATGAAGATAATTTCTGGCGGGCTAATAATTACTACAAAAAAATTGTCGCGGAGTATCCCGACAGCGTTCTGCGAAAAGAAGCCGAGTTGAAATCACTGAAGTGTAAAGATAAAATCAGGGAGTATGAAAAATACTCCGCCGCAAAGAAGAAAAAACTGGCCGCGGAAAAGAAAAGAAGGGAAGAAGAGGAGCGCAGAAAAGCCAAGCTGGACTTTACCAAAAGGCTTAATCTTAAAGTAAAATGAACCGACCACAGGTCATGAAATGAGATATTGTCATGGATGAAGAAACAAAGGAAGTATCACCTTTTCAGAGCGATACTTCTCTGACCAGAATACAGGAAGATATTGTTGAGGTTAAAAGCGCCGAGAAGACATCATCCAGCCTGGTTGTGGTCAGCGGCAAAGAAATCGGCCGAGAGTATAAGCTGGATCAGAGCAGAATGATCATGGGCCGGAGCCTGCAGGCTGAAATTCAGATTTATGATGGCAAAATATCGCGTAAACACGCCCAGATTATTCTCTCTGAGGAGGGCGATTATACCCTGATTGACTTGAGAAGCACTAACGGCACTTATGTCAACAATAACCGGGTCGCTGATAAACAGCTTGAGGATGGCGATAAAATCCAACTGGGCGACACTATTCTCAAGTTTATAGTCCAGGATCGGCTCGATGAGGAATATCATGATAAACTATATCATTTAGCTACTACTGACAGCCTGACCAACCTGTTTTTGAAGCGTTACTTTTTCCAGGAAATGGATCGGGAGATTCTCCGAGCCAAACGGTACCACCGGACCATTGGCGTGATGATGTGCGATATCGATCATTTTAGACAAGTCAATGATACCTATGGTCATCAGACCGGTGACCAGGTCCTGAAAGAAGTCGCCTTCCTCATTAAGGACGTGATCAGACGGGAAGATACTGCCGCGCGCTACGGAGGGGAAGAGATTTCGTTAATATTACCTGAAGCGGAACCGAGTTTTCTCACTCAAATCGCCGAAAGAATCAGGAAAGCGATTGAAGGCTACGGATTTCATATCGCCCATGACAAAAAGAAAACTTTTCATTTGACGATCAGCATCGGCATAACATATTATTGCGATGAAAACAAAGGCACTTCAAGTGAACTGGTGCATCAGGCTGACCAGGCTCTTTATCAAGCAAAGGAATGGGGAAGAAATCAAGTCGCGCTGTTTGATTTCAAAGAATGATGAAGAAAAAACAATATATCCAGGTATCATTAATCACCGGTCAAACCTACACCGGTTACGTTGAGGAATATTTCGAACCAAACCTGGAAGAAGAAATTTCCTTTACCCTGAACAACGTACATTATACCACCTCGAAAGCCAATGGCAAGCCAGGCGATGCCGCTGCTATCGATATCCGCGAAGCACCTAAGGGAATGTTGCCACAGATAGATATAATGTGGCATGCCGTCGCCGCGATCCAGTATCTGGTTGATGATAGTTCGCTAGTCAAGAAGCTGGAGAAAAAGGATAAAAACTATAAACAAAAAACCAAAAAAAAGAAAGCAAATCTAGTATTATTAAAAAAGGAAACAAAGCGCAAATAGGTTGGGTAAAAAGATGCTTGATGTCGAGAAAAAATATTATCTTGAAGATGTCATTGAGATAACGGCTATCTCTGAGCGGAACATCAAGTTTTGGGTGGCGGAGTATCACCTTAATGTCTATAAAGAAGGCCGGAAAAATGTCTACCCACCCCAGACGATTACCCTGCTGAATCTGATAAAAGAACTAACTGAATCAAAATTTTTCACAACCAGGTTTATTCAGATACAGGTCGAGCGGTGTAAAAACCCACACAGAACAAATATTAAAGGCTTGCAATCACTAAATGAAATAACCAAGAAAATGCTCCAGTACATTTTTGAGATGACAGACAAAAATCAGGAGGAAAAAGTCGCCGAAGCCGCTGTTTCCAATGCTGTCGCGGAACCGGAAGCACCTAAAATCACTGAGCGGGAAAGTGAGGAGGACGGCTCTGAAAACACTGAACCGGTCGCGGTTGCTCCAACTACTAAACCAAAACCGACCATCGTGATCGATGACTTCGCCCATTCATCCGATGAAGAAGATTTTCAGACCGTAACTTTGCCGCCCCGGGATGAGACCATGAAGAAAATCCTGAAAGAATTGAGAAGCCCGATAATTACTTTGGCTGATGAGCCAAAAGATAAAAAAAGTTCTTTCTGGCGACAACTTAAAAACATTTTAAAATAACTGGCTAAAGTTAAGGAAGATACTGGCAGAACGACAAATTAAGGAGGATTAATTAAAACGATGTACATCAATATCATCCTGGTTATCTTAGCGATTATCCTGGTAGCGATTGTTCTATACTCGATCAAAGAAGAAGAGGAAGACGGGGAAGAGTCTGTTGGTTCTTGTGAAAACAACAGCGAATCAAGCGCCGGTTCGAAGGCGCCGGGCAAAAGTAGCAACACTTCAAAACCCACCGAAAACGATGATCTAGGCGAGTAATAGTATTCCTGACACCACTCTCATTATCGGGGTATGGCGCAGTCCGGCTAGCGCGCTACGTTCGGGACGTAGAGGCCGTGGGTTCGAATCCCACTACCCCGACCATAAATTTGCCGGAATCAGGGTTGAATTTATCACGATTATGATGTTTGATTCACTGGACGCTGTTCGTGAGTTCGCGGAGATAATTTTGAAACAGCGGTTGTTCCGCATAAGGCAAGAGCGGTACTCTCCCATTTCGATGAACAAACATAACATTATGAAATCAGAGCAGAGCAACCAAAACGACGTGTAATCACTTGTAGTAGTTAAGACTTGACCTGACAGTCTCCCTGTTTTAAGCCACTGTCTGTAAGGTCTCGCCTAGCATCTTCTCTTTCGCAAGCGTTAGAGTGGCGCAGAACGTTTCCATCGGCGTTTTGCCGTAACAATACTTGCCGC
>JAJRWM010000143.1 GCA_024276815.1 bacterium | reverse complement strand
TTTAACGCCAATCTTGACACCCAGATCACCTCTGATCCCATTGACGTAGGACTGCCGCCAAACATTATCCAGTTCATTAATTAAAGCAATTTAAAACCTTATGTAAGACTTGTGGGGGAACCTTTTTTTATTCCAAAAAAGAGTTCCCCCACACCCCCTCCAAAAAATATAGGGTGATTGTAAAAACACCTCACATAATCTTGTCATTTAGCTTGATATGATAAATTAAAAGAATACTCCCAAAATTAATACTCAGAGAACCGAGTACTCTTACGAGGTGGTGTTAGAAGTCGCGAAGCGTTATTTCTTCAAGCGGTACGCTTGTTGCGGGGATGAGTAGTTTCATCTATAATGATTAGCGGGATGAGAAGATTAAGTTTCGCTTGCTTTATTATTTTGGCTTTTGTCTTAATATTTTCAGTTTCGGCTGAAATCGGTGAAACGCCGCCCGTCTCCCGCTGGCGTAAAATTGATTTTATTACCAGCGTGCCCCGGGGACGGTCAGTCGATTTAAACGCCGTTGAGCCGGATTTTTGGGGGCCTCTGGACCGAGTCGTCCCGTCTCAGGACGGTTCGTTTTACTTTCTCAAAGACGGCTACATTTATCAGTATGACGGCGCGGTCACTGTTTTTGGCAAGGCGGCGAAGCTTCATTCGCTTACCAACTTCACCTATGTCAACGATACGTTCTACTGTTTGCAGCGGCTTAAAAAAAAACAGGTGTTCCGCCTGATAATCTACTCTCCTCTCCGTAACGACTTGCGGTACCTTCCCATGCCGAAACAGATATCTCAATACATCCGGGCCAATCCGGAAATCTATTACTTGAAAAATGAACGAATCTGGTGCGGTGATATTAAGACGGGAAAAGTGGCGGAATGGAATGGTAAATATTGGCGAATTGTTGACTGGGAACTGACTTTCCGGGATAAATTGGCCAACCTCCATATCTTCAACGACGCGCTCGGCAACCTCTGGCTAAGCGGAGCCACTCAAAAAAGCTGGAACCGTAAACACACGGAGTTTTCCGCGGTTAACTGGGGCATAATTCAACGAGACGGGAAATCGACCTTACAATTAAATTTGCCGGCCAACACGGCGCTGAAATTTCTGGCCGGAGACAGCGACGGCTACCTTTGGGGAGATTACTGGAAAATCGCGGAAGACCAGGAATACGGCCTGTTCCGTTATAAAGACCTGAAATTTGATTATTTCCCCCTGAAATTAACGGGAATTTCCGCCTACCAAAGCTTTGTCGAGGGCGAGTGCCGGGCGAGTTTTGATAACCGGGGACGGCTCTGGCTCTGGTGGCGGACCGGCCTGCTGAAACCAGGCGTGTTTACTCAAGAAACCGGTTTCCAGCCGCTGGTAGCGAAGGAATTTATTCCCGACAACCGAATCAAGGCTATTCTGCCCACCCCCTACGGCTATATCTGGATTGTCGGGACAAATTTCCTGACCATGATCAACGACAGCCAGGAGACCGCTGACACACGTCCGCCGGAAACCTATCTCTTAAACGCGCCGCTGGAATACATCACCGGAAACAGTTATTCCTTTTCGGTCGGCGCCGGCGATTATTATACCGGGCTGAAAGGAATTGAATATTCATTCCGGCTTGATGGACGGGAATGGTCTGCTTACATCAGGGAAGATAACTTTTTTCTGCCCTATCTGGCTGACGGGCCGCACGTTTTCCGGGTTCGCGCCCGTGATTCAGCTAAAAACGTGGATCTGTCCCCGGCCAGGACTGAGTTTATCGTCAATCCCCAGAAGTGGAGTTTGCAACTGGAAAAAGTTGAATTCGCTAACAAGCTGCGCCTGTTTTCGGCCCATAACCGTTATTACCGTGAACACATTACCGAGAGCGGTCAACTTGAATTGCGTAATTTAAGCTCACGGAAACTGGAGGTCAAGATCAGGATTGACCTGCCGTCCCTGACCGAAAGACCTTTTGCCGCTTCTGTTACCATCAATCCTGGGAACCGGTTAACTCTGCCCTTTGTGATGTACCTGAACAAAAACATCCTGGTGAGGGAAAACAAAACGGCCAAGCTGGAAATCAGCGTACGTTATAGTTACGACCGGCTAAGAGGCGGCCAGGATTTCAGCCGTCTGGTAACTTTGATGCCGACCGATGAAATTTACTGGGATTCCCCACAAGCGCTGGGAGCGTTCGTTAAGAAAAATTCCGAGGAATTCAGCGCCCTGGTCAAACGAATCGCGGCTGAATCGCAAATTTACAATATTTATGAGGCCAATACCACCCGGGCAATGCAACTGTTCGAGGTTTTAAACGTCTGGGGATTTCAGATACAGCCCTTTAACTATCAGGATGTTCTGCGGACCAGGGGCGGCGAGGTAAAGCTGCGGCTTCCGGACGAAACCCTGAGGAAGCGCTCCGGCAACCTGCTGGAGATCAGTTCGCTGTATGCGACCCTGCTGGAGAACGCCGGTATATCGACCATATTCTTGTACGCCAAGGGGGAATTATTGACCCTGATTGACACCAGATTAAGACCTGAAATATACCGGGATATTTTTCAGCATGAACCAATATCGTTCGGCAAAAACTCCGCCGCCTGGTTGCCAATCAAGCTCAGCGGCCTGAAAAATGGCTTTGCCAGAGCGATTCAGGATAGCTGGGCATACGTTGACCGGGTAAGATATCAGATAATTGATCCACGGCTCTGGCTGGACAAACCGATGGGATTATGGCCGCCGGGAAGCGAGTTTAGTGAGGATTTAAACTCCCAGGCGTTACGGATGAGGCTTATCAGGGATGTTCAGACCTTGACGCCGGCCAAAGAGGACTTTTTTCAGAAAGCGAATGATTATTTAATCAGGTTAAGCCTGTTCACCACTGATTTTGATCTGAAAAATGAAGCCGCCTACTTTTTCAGCCAGAAGGGACAACCCGAATTAGCGATTGAAATATTGAAAAGGTCTTACTCCGACCCCAATATCTGCTCAAACCTGGGTGTACTTCTACTCCAGACGGGACAACTGGCTGAAGCTGAAAACTATTTGACCCTGGCCTTGTCTTACAACCCCGGCAACGAAAAAACAAAACAGGCGATAGCTTTATTACGAACCCTGGAAACAGGGGAAAATGATATCCGGCAAATTCAGGGACCGGCCAAAGAAGCATTTCAACAATCTAATCAGGCGGATAACATCCCGGAACTTTCGCAATTATGGAGTTACTAAAGCAAAGTGCGACCAAGGTAATTTTCTTAGAGATTGACCGAAGAGTCGTAAGCGCTCTCACTCTTGGGTCTTAACAGCAGTTGCCGAACAATTTCCAGCAACTTGTTAACCGAATACGGCTTATTGATAAAGGAGTTGCAGCCCAGCTTCAAGGCTTTATCGCGATCATGCTGATAATCGCGGGCGGTCATGGCGATTATTGGTACATCTTTATATACCCTGTGCGCACGCAGGTAAGCCGTGATATTAAACCCGTTAAAAACCGGCAAAACCAGGTCCAGAATAACCAAGTCAACGATTACTTTTTTTTCTTCGACTAAATCCAGGATTTCCTTAAAATCACGCGCTTCATAAACCATACAACCATAATCATTTAAGATAGCGCCGGTAACCGCCAAACATTCATGGTCATCATCTACCAGCAAGACCTTCTTCTTTCTATCCGCTACCATCCGTTACCATTCTTTAACTGTATTGTGGATTTATGCAAAACGGCGAAGAGATATTTTACACGTATTTTAGTATGCAAGTCAAGTATATTTTTAAATTGGGCGTAAGGCGTCAGTGAAGTGGGGGATTAGCTGGTGTCGGGGGAGAAAAGAAGGTCGTAAACATCGGACTGCGGGTCGGCGGCCAGAGAATCCAGCGTTGCTTTGAAGCGTTCCCGTACATCAAAACCCCGCAACTTCAAGG
>JAJRWM010000142.1 GCA_024276815.1 bacterium | reverse complement strand
CGGAAACCGGCGACTTTTTTGTTCAGCTTGGGATCTTTATCCAGCCCTTTCCTGACAGCGGCTTCGCTCAGCAGTTCATTGGTTACGTATTGTCGCAAAAAGCCCAGCTTCTTTGCCGGCTGCTTCAGACTTTCCCGCATAGAGGCCGGCAATTCCTCGATAGCGCTGTTCAGTTCACTGAGACTGATTTCCCGTTTGCCGATTCGGGCGAGGATAATTTCTCCGGCGTCGGCGGGCTTATCCTTCAGGGCTGTCGCCTGCTCCATTTTAAACTGGGCGGCTGAGTGGCGTCCCATTTTTTCCAGACATTCAACGATCAGTTTGTCCAGTTCTTTCGCCAGCTTGCCGGCTTTGTCATCCTGTTTGGCTTTCAGGAAGGAGGCCAGGGCGTTTTCATAGTCGAACAACTCATCGAGATACATTTTGCCGATAATATAATTGATATTAGAGCGTCTCTGTTGAGCCAGGCAGGGATCCGCCACCAGCTTGCTGTATTCAATTATCGCCAGGCGGTATAGCTGGTTGTTCTGCAATTCCTGAGCGTAATTTTTGATGGTTTCCGAATCTATCCCGCAGGATCCGGATTTACCGTTTAAAAAAATCAAACCGGCCAGAACCGTCGTGGCTAAGCAAATTAAGATGGTCAGAAAAATTGTTTTCTTGTCGAAAAGTTGCGCCATTTCTGAATAGTTCCTTTTAATTAAAAAATATGTTCTCAAGTTAAAGTAAATAAAATCTTATCTACGGTTTGCGGAGGAACCTTTTAGGCTTCGCTGAAAAACCACTCGTCGACAGATATCAAACTTGCAGTTTGAGGATATTTGCCTTCGGCGCTTTTAATTCCTTTCGCGAAGCGTATAAAAGAGGTCCACCGACCTCACGTTTGCAGCCGCTTGGCCCGCATACGGAAAAAACTGACCAGCGGCTTCACGTATGGTTGATCCATCGTGATATTGACGACATCCACATGGTTGCGGCGGAAAATCTTTTCCCGTTCGCTTAACTCTTCCGATGACATTTGGGCGAAACTCTCCCGAAACGCCGGGTCTGAAGTGTCAACCAGTATTCGTTCGCCGGTCTCGGCGTCTTCTAGTTCAACCAGGCCCACGTTGAGCATTTCCCGCTCCCTCGGATCGGTGATGCTGACAGCGATCAGGTCGTGTCTCTTGTTGGCGATGGCCAGGGCTTTGCTGAAGTCAGGACAGATAAAGTCAGAGATCAGAAACGCGACGCTGCGTCTTCGCTGGATTCGGTTTAAATATTCCAGAGCCGCGGCAATATCGGTTCCTTTGTCCCGCGGTTTAAAATAGAGCAATTCCCGGATAACCCGCAAAACGTGCGCTTTGCCTTTTTTGGGCGGAATGTATTTTTCCACCCGGTCGGTAAAGATGATCAAGCCGACCTTGTCGTTGTTTTTTATCGCGGAGAAAGCCAGGAGCGCGCAAATCTCGGCGCCGACATCGCCTTTCATCTGTTGCTGGGTGCCGAATTCGCCCGAAGAACTGGCGTCGACCATCAACATGACGGTCAACTCTCTTTCCTCCACGAAGCGCTTGATATAGGGATGCCCCATTCTTGCCGTCACGTTCCAGTCGATGGAGCGGATATCGTCTCCGGCCTGGTATTCCCTGACTTCCGAGAATTCCATGCCCCGGCCTTTAAAAACACTGTGATACTGACCGCTGAACACGTCGTTCACCAGGTGCGAGGTGGTAATCTCGATGCGTCTGATCTTTTTTATGATCTCTGTCTGCAGCACGGCGTTTCCCTCTATGGAACTTCTATTTCGTCGAAGATAATTTTTATAATATCGTCGCTGGTTTTCTCTTCCGCCTCGGCTTCATAGGTAACGATTACCCGATGCCGCAAAACGTCCCGTCCGATGGCCTTGATATCTTCCGGCGTGACGTAGCCGCGGCCCTGCAGGAAAGCGTGAGCTTTGGCCGCCATGGTCAGGAAGATCGTGGCCCTGGGCGAAGCGCCGTAGGCGATCATATCGCTCAGGTCAACCTGGTAATCCTCCGGAGAGCGGGTAGCGAAGACCAGATCAACTATGTACTCCTTGATCTTGTCGTCAACATAGATTGACTTGACCACCTCAGCCGCTTTCAGTATCTGTTGGGGAGTGATCACCTGGCTGGCCGTGGCCAGTACGGCGCCGGTCATGCGGTCCAGGATTTCCCTTTCTTCTGTCTTCGAGGGGTAGGTGACATTGAGTTTCAGCATGAAACGGTCAACCTGGGCTTCGGGCAGAGGATAGGTCCCTTCCTGTTCGATAGGATTCTGGGTCGCTAAAACCAGGAAGGGATCGGGCAATTTGAAGGTTTCCTCGCCGATTGTCACCTGCTGTTCCTGCATGGCTTCAAGCAAGGCGCTCTGCACTTTTGCCGGGGAGCGGTTTATTTCATCGGCCAGAATCAGGTTGGCGAAGACAGGCCCTTTCTTGACGAAGAAATTACTCTCCCGCGGGTTGTAGATCATGGTGCCGACCAGGTCGGCCGGCAAGAGGTCGGGGGTGAACTGAAGCCGCTGGAACTTGGTCTGAATAGTATCGGACAAGGTTTTAACGGCCAGGGTTTTCGCGAGACCGGGCACGCCCTCAATCAGGATATGACCCTTGCAGAGCATTCCGATCATCAGTCTTGCGATTAAATAACGCTGGCCGACGATAACCTTGCCGATTTCCTGGTAAATCTCTTGAACGAACAGGCTTTCTTGCTGAACCTTTTCATTTATGGCCTTGATGTCCGTATTCATTATGTTCCTCCTATATCGTTAACTTAGGTATCTTTACAAGCAAAGCCGGGTTAAGAGTCTTACCGACGCTGTTTTCTCAGGTCGTTGACCGGTTCACCAGAAACTGGGCTCCCAATTCCTGGACCAGGTTCCTGGTACGTTCGTACAGATAGTCTTGTTTCTCTTTAACCAGAGCGTCTTTGTTATATTTAACCTGGTCGCAGGTATTGAGAACGGCTGAGATTTCATTGATATATTCGGGTTGATTACCGCACTCCTTGCTCACACGTTTAATAATATCCCGGGTGGTCATGCCGCCGGTTTTAAATTTATAGCGTTTGCTTAACGCCCGTTTAAAAACCTTGGCGATTAAAGTACAAAATTCGGAGACATTGTTCTCTTTGCGGAGAACGTCCGCTTTTTCGAGATCATCCAGCAGCGTTTCATACTCGGTCTTAATCTCAACAAAGGCTTTGGCTTTATGGCGCTGGCGTTCGACAACATAAAAGACCAGGGATGATAAAATAACAATCGGTATCACGATAGTCATAATCGTCCGGTAGCGATTTTTGGAACCGGTTATTCGGGATAAAACCGTGGGAGGGAGCACCTTTACTTCGAATGGCTGGGTGGCCAAAGTAAAAACGCTGCCCTCCTGGTCACGGTAGCTGATGGCGATAGCTTTAATTAAAGCGGTTCCCGGGTTGTCAGGCCGAAAAGAATATTTATAGGTTTGGTTGTCTGGAAAACATTGTCCACCTCTCTGGTTTCATTGGCCACGGAAGTGCCAACCAGTTTCAGGTTGGTAAGCTCCGGAGTTGGCATGTCATTGATGTCAAAGTTTCCGGCTTTCCCTTCCCAGGAGAGATTGACCGACAGCACCACTAATTGATTCCTGGGAATTTCTTTATGGTTAACCTGGGCCTCCAGCGAAATTTTCTTCGCGGGGGAGGCTCCAGGGTTGTTGGTAATGGCGGCCGATTGGTATGGCTCATCTAGGGCGGCCGCCACCGGGCTTGCCGGGGGCGCGTCACTGGAGGAGGTAGTTCCAGTTTGCGCTCCCAGCGGGTAGGTGGGTAAAAGGAGGGAGATTAGCAGAAGGCTTAACAGCCAATATTCACTTTTATTGATTGTTAATTTAACCATCCACATGCCAAGGGTATATTCATTTATCGTGCCAACCCCGGTAACTTGCTGTGGTTAAAGAGTTTTATTTTTCAGGTGGTGGGAACAGCGTCTTCAGGGAGGATTCTTCTGCCATTTTGACAAACAAAGCGCGCCAATTTATCACGGCATTCGCGGTCAACTCTTGATTATACGCAGTATCCGCGATTTTTCGCTTACTGCCATTTTTACACCCGGCCCTGGTTCGGCAAATCAGCGACAGGAATAATCAGGCTTGAGAAAGGATAAAAAAACGGATGGACGGCTGTTTCGCCGCCCATCCGCCAGACGTTTAGCCGAGCCTTGTCAAGCAAAGCTACCGTCTCATAAATAACGCCCTGGTCGGGGCTCATACTTTTACTTATCACCTGGATTGAAAATTGTAAACCAATCTCTCCGGCGAATTAACCGTCCCGCCGCCTCAGGAAGATTTACGAAGCTGATAATTGAATGACCCCGGGAAACAGCAAGCGCTGGTTTGACAGATAAAAAGCCCTGTGTTAGGATTTTTTTATATTTAAGAAGTGAAATTCTCGCGCTGGCGAGTCAGGATAAAACTCAAGATGACTAAACGCGGCGAACTGTTCATTGTCAGCACTCCCATTGGCAACCTGGAAGATATTACTTTGCGGGCGCTCAGAGTTTTAAGGGAAGTTGACCTGGTTGCCGCCGAGGATACCCGCCACAGTCGAAAACTGTTTAATCATTATGGTATCCAGACGCCTCTTTGCTCATATTACCAGCATAACCAGCTAAAAAGCGGCGAAAAGCTGCTAAGTAAATTAATGGCGGGACAGGATATCGCTTTGATTTCTGACGCCGGCACTCCCGG
>JAJRWM010000141.1 GCA_024276815.1 bacterium | reverse complement strand
GCCCTACTTTGGGCAATCCAAGAGAAAGTTCCCCCGAAAAAACAAGTTGGTTAACTGTAACTATATGCAAGACATGGTTTTTCAAGGCAGGTGGAAGTGGAACAGGGAAAACCCTGGGAGACACCCTTTTTATAAAAAGGGTGTCTCCCAACCCCTCTTCCCCAAAATTTTAATTGTTGCCAGCCTGCGGTAAATACAGGGATTATCAACTTTTAAAGTTTTTAGCGCTTGAACGACATCCACGACGTGCCTGGAAAGGGGCGTGGGGAAGAAACCTTTTAAGACAAGAGGTTTGCCCCACAAAATTTCCGGGGGAACTCCAATTGCGGAAAAAGTTAAAATAAACTACAGGATTTGTTATAATAAAAAAATAAAAATAGTTCTGGAGGTTAAGCCATGAATTTGACGGAGATGTTTCAACGTAATAACAATGAAAAAATCAGCCTGGTCACGAATAACAACGACTACTTCATGTTTTATCAGGAACCACCAGAGAAAACCGTTGACGATCGCTCTTTTGCCCTGGAAAAGGTCAGCGATCTCACCAAATGCGCTTCTATGGGCGTGATCTATCATTTTAAAACGGTCGGGGAAGCGGAGGATGGGTTGAAAAACAACTATGCGGAGTACGAAGAATTTTAGCTTCAAAGCCGGGCTGGTTAGAATGCCAAACCGCTTTTGCTATCATTATTCCTCATATCAAAATGTCAAACCAAAAGCGAGGTCAGATTTCAGCGTTTATCAGAATGAACGAGAAAGTTAATCCCTGATTGTATGTTTCAGCTCAATGTTATATAATAATATAAGGATAGTGTAACAAGGATTGCCAGGGAAGGGGCTTATGATTAATATATGTTCGCCAAAGCCTTAAGAACAGATCAAACCCATCATTTTGAAACGGATTATCCGTTTCCTATCGCCTACGCCTACCGGTTGATGGAAAACTCCAATAACCCCCAGACCAAGTTTTTCCGTCTGTTTGATATTTTTGAAATAACCCTGAAATATTTAACCGTTATTACGATATGCGACTATCTGGCCAGCGATAAGCGGGTGGATAATATTGACCACTTGCTGGGCAAACATCGCCCCAGTATTGGGCACTGGCACCGAATTTTCTGGTAGATACTGGCTCTTTATCATGAAAATCCCCATGACCTGTTTATGCCGCAGCTATATAATTATTATTATAATCTTGACAACTCCTTCACCACAAACAGAACTCTCTTTGACGAGGTTATCGCTTTCCGTAACAAACATAAAGGACATGGGGCGACCTTGTCGCAAAAGGACTACGCGATCTGGGTTGATGAGTTGCTGCCGAAGATCAATGATATCCTGGCGCGCTTGGGATTCCTGGCGGAAAACCGGCTGATTATGGTGCGCAACCTGAAGTTTAAAGGCGAGCGGTTTCACCATGAAGTTAATTTGTGCATGGGATCGCACGCGGAATTCTCGCTGGACAGTATTGACTGCGATGTGCCGCTTGAATACGGACGCTTTGTTATTATTAATAAACAGCAGAATGTTACCCTGAGCCTGTATCCCTTTGTTATTTACGCTGAGGCCGGCGAGAATATTAACGAAGGAATGTTTTTTCTCGAAGCCAATATTGATAATAAAAAACTGGAATATTTGTGCTATCAAAACGGTCACCGTTTACGCTCGGAAAAATATCTCTACGACTATCTGAAAATGCTTGGGCATGACACCTCCGCTCTCGAATTGAAAAAGGGGATGGAGGTTACGGAGTTATTTCCCCACCAAAAGCGTAAATATGATGACGGGTATAAAGAAAAATTCTTTATGTCGTTCCTCCTGTGGGGCAGTCTTTCGGTTTTGATCATAATCAGTTTCACTCAGTCCTTCCAGCGGCTCTGGTCGTCGTTTAAGCCGCCGCCGTCAGCGGCATCCAAGAGAACAAAGGTTAACTATGGAAACTTTTATTTCAACAATAAAATGTACGACGAGGCGATTGTCGAGTTTACCAAGGCGATAAAAGTCAATCAGGAAGATCCGATCTCTCACTATTATCTTGGTCAGGCTTACGAGGCCAAGGGGCTGATTGATGCCGCTCTCAGGGAGTACAACCTTTCTTCCAAACTTGACCCCAGTTTCATCCTGGCAAATCAAAAAATTGAGGATTTGCACCGCAAACAACTGGCTAAAGACCAGAAGTTACGGCAAATTGAGAAGACCCATGATTTTAAGACGATTGTGGAGATGGGCAACGCTTTTTATGATAACGGGAATTACAACAGGGCCATCGCCTATTATCAGAGAGCTTTGAAGCAAAACCCGAGAGCAGTCAACGTGCTGGTTGATTTGGGGACGGCCTATAACCAATTAAAGATGTCCGAACTCGCGATCAAAACTTTCAAGCGTGCTATCAGTCTTGATCCGAATCATACTGTCGCCCACTATAACCTGGGCGTCGTTTACGATAATGACAAAAATCGCCAGAAAGATGAAGCGATAAAGGAATATCGCACCACGATCCAGCTAAACCCTGGTTTTGCTCCCGCTTATTACGCTTTAGGGATCATTTATATAGAGTTAGGGTTTACCAATAACGCTTACCACGTTCTGAAAAAGTTCATTGAAATCAGTCCCAAGAACCTTTGGACCAAAAGGGCGCGTAAGCATCTTGAGGAGTTGGAAGCGAGTCTTCGGCAAACTATTCCGGAGAAGGG
>JAJRWM010000011.1 GCA_024276815.1 bacterium | reverse complement strand
GGATAACCCTCTGCAAAAACTTTAACCTGGAGGAACCTGATAGTCAGAACGTTAAATGCTATAGCAAAGCATTTTCTAACAAGATTAATTATCCCAGAAACAGGCCAGAATGAAAAGACCTTAAAAAATATTTTCTCTCCTCTTGCTTTATCGCCGACAGGCGAATTAAAGTTTTTAGCGTTTGGACCGCTCGCACGGTATACCGGGAAAAGGGGCGGGGGAAAGAGACCTTTTAAGACAAGAGGTTTTTCCCAGGGTTCTTGTTTTTTATGATTTTGTTTTTGAGACTTGAATGAACCTGCTCGGTACGTAAGCGAAGAGACAAGCGAATTCAAACATTAAACAGACCCACCAGCCTCAGGGTCATTCAATTATTCGATTTAAGGTGGCGGTGCGGCGTGGAGGGAGATCTTTGCCAATAACAGGGGATAGTGAAACTTGTTGACATTTAAAGTTTTTGGGAAAGGGCTGAGGGGAGAACCTTTTTAAGAAAAAAGATTCCCCCCCAGGTCATTTCTTTTAATTTTGAGCGTTTGATCTTAGACTTTTCTTTTTTTGACGCCGACTAATCCCAGTAAGCCTGAGCCTAGCAGTAACAAGGTGCCGGGTTCCGGTATGGCGGGATCGGCCTCGGTAACAACACGGATCCAGTCGCCCGGCTCCGAAACCTGCATGTACACTTCAATCTGATTGGGTCCAATAATTTGATACCAGTCGTTGCTTTCCATACCACGACAGGTAAACGATCCGGGATAGGTGGTGCCGGTTGCCCCCAGAATAGAGCTGCTGGCGGCTTCCATGGTGCCACTCTGATCAGACATAACGCCCAGGATCGCGCCGTCAAACGTCCATACTTGTAAGTCGGACGCGTTGCCGGCTCCAACCGGAGTGTTAAGAAAAATCATGTGACTGCTGACGGTGGCGCCAGCCGCGATACTACCTCCATCAACCGCCAAATTAGCGCCCAGCAAAACGTTTTGTTGTTCGTTAAACGCTTGTTCATGGAAATTGGTGGCGCCGGGAGCGTCATCGATGGCGAACGCTGGCGCGGCGATAATGTCCGGTCCGCCAATAAGCAAAGCGTGCGACTGCGGAGCCAGCAAACAAACCAGCAACGCCGCCAGGACAAAAACGATACTTCTTTTCATAATTACCCTCCTCTTTTAATATTTGTTGGTATACAAGCCCGATTTTTGGAATGCAAGAAACATGCCGGATATATTGATCTGATATATGAATAGATTACAGGCCTTTTCATCATGAGTATTTATGTCAGAATAAAATGTTTTTGATTAAGCGAACGCTTCCCTGTAAAAGGTAAAAAAATTCTCTTTTTGGGTATAGCTTTACCCTTTAGCGCGGGAAACCTTCTTATGTAAGGCAAAAACAAGAACCTTGGAAACCCCTTTTTTTGAAAAAAAGTAGGTTTCCAAACCTTCCCCAAAAAACTTTAACTGGGAGAATCTGCGAGCAAGATCGTTAAATGCCATAGCGCGGTTAACATTCTTAAAAAAAGCATAATAAACAAAGTTCCCGCTCTTGACAATGAACAGGATTAGTTTATAATATCATCTCACGGGAAGGGAGCGCTTTTTTCTTGATCGAAGTTCGTAATCTAACCAAGTACTACGGCAATAACCTGGCCGTTGACGATATTAATTTCAAGGTGGAAAAAGGCGAGATTATCGGTCTGCTCGGTCCTAACGGCGCCGGTAAAACCACCATCATGCGCATCCTGACCTGCGCTTTGTCCCAGACCACCGGCCAGGCCACTGTGGCCGGTCACGACGTCATTACCGACAGCCTGGCGATCCGCCGCAAAATCGGCTACCTGCCGGAAAATCCTCCCCTCTATCCTGAACTGAAAGTACAGACCTATTTGAAATTTATGGCCCGGCTGAAAGAAGTGCCGCGGAATTGTCTCAGGGAACGGATCGAATACGTAATCGAACTCTTTAAATTACAGGAAGTACGCAAAAAAACCATCGACCAACTCTCCCGGGGCTTTCGACAGCGGGTCGGGCTGGCCCAGGCTTTAATCAGCGATCCCGAAATAATCATCCTGGACGAACCGACCGTTGGTCTCGATCCCCGCCAGATAACGGACGTCAGGGCCGCCATCAAGGACCTGGCCCGCAAACACACCGTCATCCTCAGCACCCATATCCTGCCCGAAGTCAGTATGACCTGCGATGCGGTGATTATCATCAATAATGGTAAAATTGTCGCTCTTGACAGTATCAATAATCTGGACGCGCGGATGGTGGGGCAAAAACGCCTGCGCCTGAAGGTGCGCGGGGAAATGCCGCGGGTTGAACACGATCTTCTTGATATTCCGGGAGTGGCCAGGGTGCTGCCCGAAGACACGGATGGCGAAGAGCTGAATTTTATTATCGAGGGTAAAAGAAACGAACTGAAGAGTGAGTTGATTACCGAAACCCTGATCAACAAAGGCTGGGGAGTCAGGGAAATTTTCTTCGAGAAAGCCACCCTGGAGGAAATATATCTAAGGCTGGTTACCGATGAAAAGGCGAGTGCGCCGAAAAATACCAGGGCTGGGAAGAATTAGAGGTTTGTCATGCGAAAAATAGCCGCCGTCTTCACCAAGGAGTTAATTTCCTATTTTGTCTCGCCGGTCGCCTACGTGGTGCTAACCGTGTTCCTGGCTCTTTCCGGTTATTTCTTCGTCAATATACTCTTCTACACCAAGGAAGCTTCCCTGCGCTATTTACTGGGCAACATGTCCGTCACCTTTCTGTTCGTCACGCCGCTTTTAACCATGCGGCTGTTCGCCGAGGAAAAACGCACCAACACCATGGAACTCCTGGTGACTTCGCCTCTGCGGGATTTTGAGATGGTCTTAGGCAAGTACTTCGCCAGTTTGTTCATCGTCCTGATGATGCTCTCAGCGACCCTGATATATCCCATTTGTCTGAGTATTTACGGCGACCCTGACTGGGGACCGATCCTGGCCGGGTACCTGGGCGTCTTTCTGCTGGCGGCCTCATTTTTGTCAATCGGCACCATGTCTTCCATCTTCACCAAAAATCAAATCGTCGCGGCCTTGATCAGCTTCTGCCTGCTGCTTTTATACTGGACTTTGGGCTGGCTCGCCGACCAGGCGCCCAAAGCCATGGAGCTGTTTCTGGATTACCTGGCCTTAGGCTCGCACCAGGCTGATTTTCAAAAAGGAATCATTGACACCCGTCACCTGGTCTATTATTTTACCGTGATCTCGTTTCACCTGACGGTTGGCATACTGACGCTTGAGTCGCAAAGGTGGAGAGAATAAAGATGATACCGGGATTCCGTCGCCTGTTATACGGCGCTAATTTAATAATTATAATAATCGTGATGTTTTTGCTGGCTGTCGTCATCAACTACCTGGGCAAGCATTATAACAAGAGGATTGACCTGACCGCCAGCAAGCAGTTTACTCTCTCGGAGCAGACCATCAAAACAATCAATTCCCTGAAAAAACCGGTGCTGATCTCCACTTTTTTCAACAAGAAAAACCCTAACCGCCAGAGGATTTATGATTTGCTGGCCGAATATGATAATCTCTCAGCCAACATTACTGTTGATAAAGTCGACCCCATAGCCAATCCCTCAAAAACCCAGGAAAAGGGTATTACCAGTTACGGCGTCGTCCTGTTTGAAAGCGGCAGCAAGCGGGAAGTCACGACTGTTTTCGGCGAGCAGGAAGTGACCCAGTCCCTGATCAAGATCAGCAAAGAGGAAACCAAGGTCATTTATTTCCTGAGCGGTCACGGCGAGCATGACAGCAAGAACGACAAACCGAACGGTTATTCCGAGATCAGGACGAGATTAGCCAACCAGGGTTATCAGGCCAAAACGCTTGAGTTCTTTCAAAGCGCCCCGGCTGACTGCGACCTTTTGGTCATCGCCGGCGCGGATAAAGCCCTGCTGCCCTCGGAAGTGACCGCGGTGGAGAATTATCTTGAACAGGGCGGACGGTTACTGCTGTTGCTGGATCCGGGGATTGAGGTCGGACTGGAAAAACTCATGGCTAAATGGGGAGTGGCGATCGGCGATGACCTGGTTGTCGATCCTGCCAGTTCTTTTTCGAAAGACGTAACCACCCCGGTGATTGTCCGTTATTACCAGCATCCGATCGTTTACGGCTTGTCGGCCACTTTCTTCCCCCGGGTGCGCTCTGTCAGCAAGGAGGAAGATATCGGCGATCAGTTAACCGTGCTGCCGGTCATGATGACTACCGCCAACGGCTGGGCGGAAAAGAACCCGGACAAGCTTCAGTTTGACAAGGATGTTGACTTGGCGGGACCGGTAACGATTTGTGTCTCGGCCGTCAAGTCGCTCTTAATCAAAACAGCGGGAGGCAGTGATGTCAGGTACGCCCGGGTCCTGGTTCTGGGCGACTCGGATTTCGCGACCAACAGTTTTATCAAGATGCTTTCCAATTCGGATCTTTTCATTAATTCGGTAAACTGGCTGCTTGAGGACGAGGATTTGATCTCAATCCGGCCTAAAGAACCGGACGAGAGAAAAATCCAGTTAACCGGTTCTCAGGTCAGATCATTATTTGTTATCAATGTTTTGGTCGCGCCTCTGTCGGTTATGGTTATTGGCACATTAATCTGGTGGAGATACCGCTCGTAAATGAGATTTCGCTATACCGCTCTGGCCATAATACTCCTGGGCTTGCTGGGGGCGGGAGCCTATTATACCAACCTTGAGGAAGCGAAAAAACAAATCCCGGTAGAACCTCTTTTCCCGTTTGTCAAAGAAGACCTGCCAAAAGTAAACAAGGTGATAATCTGGGGAAAGAGCAGCGAGTCTGTCTGTGAGAAGCTTGGGCCGTTAGGCTGGTGGTATCTCGCCAATTCGGAAATCGGCCGGGTTGATACCCGTAAAATAGCGGCGATTTTCTATGAGCTTGCCGAACTGAAGCAGGACGCGATAATAGCCCGGGACGTCGAAGACCTGAAGCAGTTCGGCCTGGAGGAAATCAAGGTCGCGGCGGAGTACTGGCTTGAAGGGAAGCCGTATAAGATCATTCTGGGCAAACCGGAAATCAAGCGGGAGCGATATTACGCCCGCTTAGCCGGTTCCCGGGACGTTTTTCTGGTCAAAAGAAAACTTTTCAACCTGATGAATAAAGGTAAGATTGAGCTGGCTGACCAGAGGATTCTGGGCGTTGGGAGTTACGAGATTGATTCGGTCGAATTGACCGGCAAAGGACAGGAATACCAGTTCGCTATAGCGGGTCAACAATTCCGGTTGCTCAAACCGGTTAAAAAAGTGTTGCGCCCTGAGTTGGTCGCGGATGTTCTACGTAACATAGTTGATCTGAGAACGATCTCGATAGGCAGTGATATTGTTAAGCCGGAAGATACTGATATTGACGAACCGGAAATAACCATGAAGCTGGTCGTCAGGGGGAACCAGGTAAGACTTGATTTCGTGAAAAAGAACGAAAAGGTTTATTTTGCCAAAAGGGATACGGATAACCAGATTATGCAGGTTAGGACCAAAGTAATTGATAATCTGTTCGACGCTTTCGCGGATTTGGCAAAGGAAGATCAGCCAAAGGACAAAGAAGGCGGGCGGGAGTCTGGCAAATGATGAGATTTTTACGTTTTCTGTCATCTCTCTGGAAAAAGTTCGCCGAACTGCTCGGCTGGATCAATACCCGGATTCTGCTGACTATTATCTATTTTCTGATCATTACTCCGCTGGCCCTGGTTTTTCGTTTGTCAGGCAAGCAATTCCTTGATCTTGGCTTTAACCGGGCAACTGAGACTTATTGGCAGGTTCGTCCCGATACTGAGCTTAAAAAAGAAAATTATCAGCGGCAGTTTTAATCATGTATATCCTGGGGATCTCGGCCTATTACCATGACAGCGCCGCCGCGCTGATCCGGG
>JAJRWM010000140.1 GCA_024276815.1 bacterium | reverse complement strand
TCGATTGAGGAACTGGACGGTATCCCCCTGATCGGCTTGCAAAATGTTCCGTTAATGGGTTTTTGGAATAGAACGATCAAACGCGCCTTTGACCTGATCGCCGCGGTTATTATCATGATCATGATTTCTCCTTTACTCGCGCTAATCGCGCTGCTGGTTAAACTAACCTCGCCGGGGCCGTTGTTTTTTGTCCAGGAACGGGTAGGGCTGAATAACGCGACCTTCAATATGTATAAATTCCGGACGATGTTTGTTAACGCTGAAGAGAAGACCGGCCCGGTCTGGGCTAAAAAGGATGACCAGCGGACAACCGTTATCGGGAAATTCCTGCGCCGGACCAGCCTTGATGAACTACCCCAGTTGTTTAACGTAATCAAGGGTGATATGAGCCTGGTCGGCCCCCGGCCGGAAAGACCTTTTTTCGTCAAGCAGTTCCGGGAAGAATTCACTCATTATATGCTGCGTCATCAGGTTAAGGAAGGAATCACCGGCTGGGCGCAGGTTAACGGTTGGCGCGGCAACACATCTTTGGAAAAGCGGGTGATATTCGATATTTACTATATTGAGAACTGGACCTTCCTGCTGGACCTGAAAATCATCTGGCTGACGCTCTGGAAAGGCTTTGTTAATAAAAATGCCTACTAGCCGCACGCATTTATACAAAATTCTCCATATCATAAAAATGACCGGCGTCAGCGGCGCGGAAAATCATCTTTACTCCCTTCTGTCAGGCCTTAACAAAGAGTCTTTTGACCTGACGCTTTTAATCCTGGTGGAAAAGAAAACACCGGAATCGCTTGGCTGGTATATCCAGGCGCTGGAGTCAGTCGGCGTAAAAGTTGTGACTATGGTCATACACGCCAGTTTCGATCCCTTGCTGCTTAACAGAATGGCCAGCTTTATCAAGCGTAACGGATTCCATATCGTTCACACTCACCTGATCCACGCCGATCTGCATGGAACAGCCGCCGCGATGCTGGCCGGCGTCCGTAATATTATCAGCTCCAAGCACAATACCAATCCTTTTCGGAAAAAACCTTTCTACGCTTTTTTAGATCGGCGGGCCGCTAAATATCAGAAAAGAATAATCGCTATCTCGGAAGCGGTAAAGTTGTTTTTTCATAAGGAGGAAAGAATTCCCTTGGCCAAGTTTGAGGTTATTCCCTATGGAATCGATCTGAGCGCCTATCCGCCGCGAAAAAGCAATCTGAGGAAACAGTTGGGAATTGCTGAAGAAGACCTGGTCCTGGGGATGGTCGCCCGTCTGACCAGACAAAAAGGACACGAGTTTCTGTTAGGCGCTTTTAAATTATTGCTGGAAAAACACCCTGGTCTGTGGCTGGTAATTGTCGGCGATGGCGAGCTTGAGCCGCATTTAAAGGTCGAGGCGATTCACATGGGCATTGATGAGAGGGTAAAATTTGTCGGGCATCATGACGATCCCAGGCCTTATTATCAGATGTTTGATATCTTTGTCCATCCGTCGTTGTGGGAAGGCTTTGGCCTGGTTTTTTTGGAAGCGATGGCGTACCAGTTACCGATTATAGCGACCAATGTTGACGCGATAAAAGAGATTATCTGGGACAACAACAATGGCTTTTTGGTCGAACCGGGAACCATCAGGCCGCTGCTGGCGGCATTGGAAAAATTGGTTGACGATCCCGTTTTACGTCGAAGAATGGGGAAATCAGGTCTTTACCGTCTGAAAAAATATTATACTCTGGACCGGCTCTGTCAACAAACAGAAGCCGTCTACAATTCTTTGCTGCTAAATTAGAGCGTGTTACAATCTTACTATCAGGCTCCCCCAAGTTAAAGTTTTTTGGGGAAGGTTTGGAAACCTACTTTTTTTTCGAAAAAAGGGGTTTCCAAGGTTCTTGTTTTGCTTTACATAAGCTTTTAATTTGCTTTAGTTGAAGGAAGGTGTGTGTGTTTGCGCTACCGGGTTTTGCATATTATCACGCGTTTAATTATCGGCGGCGCCCAGGAGAATACCCTTTACACGGTAGCCGGGCTTAACCGGCACCCACAATTTGCCGCCGACCTGTTAACCGGGCCGGGGCTGGGGCCGGAAGGCGAACTGGGCAGTTTGCTCAAAGAGCTTGATATCCAACCTCTTTATCTGAATTTAAGCCGCCGCAACATCAATCCCCTGTATGACTTCTACGTATTGTTGAAATACTACCGTGTTATTAAACAGGGTAATTATGACATTGTTCATACTCACAGCTCAAAAGCCGGGATACTGGGACGGCTGGCGGCCAGACTGGCCGGCGTTAAAGTTATTGTTCATACCATCCACGGTTTACCTTTTCACCCTTACCAGAACAGGCTTTACAATCAATTTTATGTCAACCTGGAAAAGCTGGTCGCCCCGATTACCGACCGCATAATTTCAGTAGCTGACGCCATGACGGAAAAAGCCGTGGCCGCCGGCGTCGCCGGGCCGGACAAATTCCTGACGATTCGCAGCGGTATGAAGTTAAAGCGGTTTACCAACCCCGATGGCGACCGGACAAAAGACCGTTGCTCGCTCGGTATCAAGCCTGATGAGGTTGTTATTGGCAAGATTGCCCGCCTGTTTCACTTGAAGGGGCATAAATACCTGATCGAGGCGTTTGCCCGTCTGGTACCGAAGCATCCTGGGATACGCCTGATGTTCGCCGGCGACGGAATCCTGTTAAAGCGGCTGCGGGAACAGGCGGCGGAGTTAGGCGTACTGGATAAAATAATCTTTCTGGGACTGGTAAAAAGAAGCGCTATTCCAGGAACCATCGCCATGATGGATATTGTGGCCCATACTTCCTTGCGGGAAGGACTGGCACGGGTGTTGCCGCAGGCTTTGGCCGCCGGGAAACCGGTAGTTTCTTTCGATGTTGATGGGGCGAAAGAAGTTATTATCAATAAGAAGACCGGTTTGCTGATACCGGCGAAAGACGTGACGGCGTTGGCGGAAGCGATTGATTATTTACTGGAAAACCCGCAATCAGCCGCGACGATGGGACAAGCCCGACGGGAACTGGTTCGCGGTGATTACGAGGAAAGTTTGATGAGCCGGCGAATCATTGATGAATACCTTCGCCTGTTGCACGCCAAAGCGAATTGAAACCGTGGGGATGGTCCAAGGTGGTATAGTTTGTCTTGAACTGAGAAGCGTCCTGCGGTGATGTGGCAATGACAAGATGCAAGACTTTGTTTAATAACCGCTATACTATAGAAACAGGATATTTACGATTTGAAACAAAAAATAATCTATCCGTTTAGCGCGAGTTGTCTGACCGTGGCCGGACTATGGCTTTGTTTTGCCGGCGGTTCCAGTATCAACGCTCAACTGGCGGGAATAATTTTCCTGGGATTGGGCTTAACTGTCGCTTCCTGGTTGCTGCCCCAAAACCGGCTCGCCCCTTTTCTGGTCGCGGCGGTTTTGTTGATTATGCTTGGCGTCGTTTTTCATTTCGATTTGATTGACGATACCTATATTACCTTGCGCTATGCCAAAAATTTCAGCCAGGGCCGGGGACTGGTCTTTAACGCCGGGGAGAAGGTGGAAGGTTACACCTCCCTTCTCTGGACCTTTACCCTGGGCTTGGCCGCCTCGCTCGGTTTGCCGTTGGTCTTGACCTCTAAAATCCTCGCTATTCTCTTCGCTTTGGGCAATTTGCTGGTGTTACTCAAATTGATTAATATTTATCACCCCGATTATCCGGCCGGCTATTTAGTCGTCATCATGGGCGGCAGCCTGATTTTTTCCTTCTGGTCCTTTACCGGGATGGAAACCAGCTTCGCCTTGTTGTGGTACCTGTTATCAATTTATTATGTCTTAACTCTTCTCCTGAGCGAGGAAATCCAGCCCGGGAAGATCATGCTCGGCGGTTTGACGCTGGCCCTGGCGGCTTTGAGCCGGCCGGAGATATACCTCATTGTTGTTGTTAATCTTCTGGTTTTACTGTTCATGGTTTCTTCTTCGATCCGCTATAAAACGGTGGCGGGATATCTGGGTTCTTTTTTACTGATATTCGCCCCGGTATTCTTCTGGAAATACCATTACTACGGCTTCCCCTTTCCCAACACGTTTTACGTGAAGGTTGATTATTCCTCCTCGACCTTGATGAAGTTTGGCCTGGAATATCTGTTAAACGCCCTGACCGCTCATTTTCCGCTGTTAATAACGCTCATTATCAGTTTTATCGCGGCGGCTAAAACAATGCTTTCCCGGCGCTACCTCTATCTCCTGATTTTAGGTTCGGCCCAAGTGTTTACGATCCTTTACACCGGCGCCGACCACTTCGCCGGCTATCGTTATTTCTATAACCTGCTGCCGCTTTTAACCCTGCTCGGCATACCGGCTTTTAAATGGTTATTGGGCTTGACGGACAATGAAGCGGCCCGGCCGAAGCTGGCGTCCTTAATCGCGCTGAGCATTATGGCGCTGACGCTGGTCAGTTGCTTTTACTGGAAGTCGCTGGGCTATGAGTTAACCAGGTCTGACGGAGCCTTGTTAACTGAAAAGCTGGTGCGGGTGGGCAAATGGCTTCAGGTTAACGCCGATCCGGACGCTTCGCTGGCGACTCCGGTAATCGGCGCGATGCCTTACTATTCGGAGCTTAAAACCTATGATATGTATGGTTTAACGGATACCTACATCGCTCACCGGAAAACGGAATTGGGCAAAGGGCTGAAAGATCACGATGAATATGACATGGCTTATCTGTTAAAGAAGCAGCCTGATTACATTTTCATCAGTTTGTATAGAATCAACAGTTTGATCGAGTTAATCAACCAGCCGGCTATGCCCGGTTACCGGGAACTGTATTCCCAAATACCGTTCAAGCGGTATCAAATAGTTAACGGTAGCTTCCAGGGCGCCGAATTCACCTTCCTCAAACAGATTCATAATTTAAGGAAGTTCGAGGCTTCATCTGATTAGAGCGAAGCGCGACGCAAGCATAGTTTTGTTAGGGGGACTCTTTTTTTGCAAACTTACAGTTTGAGGATTTTTGCCGTTGGCGCTTTTAATCCTATCAGAAACAAAGTCGCGAAGCGATTTCGTCAAGCCCACCGGCTTGCCCCCTATACCCCCCGGCAAAAACTTCAACTCGCCTGTCGGAGCTACGCCCCCTCCAGAAACCCTTTCCTTGAACAAAGGTTTTATTTAACAATCATAAATCACTTAAAGTAAATAATTGAATGACCCTGACTCCAAGGTAAAAAAACTTGACAGAATATCGCTTTTAAATTATATTCGTTTCACCTTTAAAGCTAATAATTGATCATGCCGAAGTGGTGAAACTGGTAGACACGCTAGGTTCAGGGTCTAGTGAGGGTATCCTCATGCGGGTTCGAGTCCCGCCTTCGGCACCAGGATTGTCGAACAGGGGGCGAAAACTCCTGTTTTTCTTTTATATCGGATATTTGCTCTGGCTCCAGCGCATTTAACTTCTTACCTAAGGTTTCCGCTTTTTAATACCTTAATTGGAGTTTGCGATTGTCCTGTGTTCTGGAATGATGAAGTTGACATTCGCCTGGACTTTTGTTATGCTAACTCTTGTTTGGGGGGCAGTAGCTCAGCTGGGAGAGCACTTGTCTGGCAGACAAGGGGTCGGCGGTTCGAGCCCGCTCTGCTCCACCAATTTTATTATGCCGCCAGAAGAATATCCCGCGGCTCGTTGCGGGACCAGATCCATTATGCCCGCCGTGCAAGCCGATGTTGCTGTTAACGGCACAAGATATCCGGCTGCGTTCGCTGGTCGGGTATTTTTTCACCAACTAACGCTTCCCTCCGGTCTCTCCAAGAGCTTTTCTCGAGGTTGGCTTTATTTCCTGCAGGCGTTCTTTCCCAAGAAACGTTTTTTTTATTCTGCTATCGTTATTGTTAACATTACCTCTCCTTGGTTATCCGCTGATGATACCGGTTGGTTGTAATTAGCGCTATATGCCAATTAGGAAAAACATAAATACAAACGCAATCAGCAAATAAGGCTTGGGGGACAACATGTTTTTTGGCTTGCCGGCTTTAGCGGAACGGAGGAGTTCCAGGAAACCTTTAGTTTACAAGCTTCCGCGAAAGAAGATTCGCTCTAAGTTTAGGTTTCATCAGTAGTTCAAAGGAAAAAATATCCCATTATTTTCTTGACAAGACAAAATTTGCTTTGCTAACATAATGCTGACTTTGGAAAAAAAGGAGGTGGAAAGCAGATTGAATAAAGCAGAATTGATTGAAGCCGTTGCCAAAGCAGCCAAGTTAAGCAAGACGGATGCCGCTAACGCCGTTAACGCGACTTTGGACGCAGTAAAAAAGGGCACCAAAAAGGGTGGGGTACAGTTAGTAGGATTTGGTAGTTTCAGTGTTGTCGCACGTAAAGCACGTGAAGGACGCAATCCCCAGACTGGCGAGAAGATTAAAATTAAAGCCAGTAAGAACGTTAAGTTCAAGGCGGGTAAAGCCTTCAAAGAGTTGATTTAATATCTTTTTTAATATCCAGAAAAGCTGGCGGAACCCGCGCGATTCCGCCAGCTTTCTTTTTTCGCTCCCATTAGAGCAAATTAAAGCCTTAACAGATCTGTAATCTTGCCTGACTATTCTCCAGAGATTTGGCAAGACGGAGGAATCAGGGCAGGCTTTTCTTACCTTTGATACTCTTAATCCCGCTATAGCAGGCCAAGCCGGAAAACAATAAAATCAAGGACGAAGGCTCAGGTATCGCGTTACCGGGCGGCGGATCAAGCACCAGAAAGTCCCCGCCAAAAACAGCGCCGTTACCAACGTTGGCATCCAGGGTTATGGTAAAGCTGGTGTGATCCTGGATGATAAAATCATGCAGGGTCCAGGTCACATTATCATTATAGGATTGGTCCAGCCAGGTATAATCGCTGCCAAACTGGTTGAAGTACGGATCAACCAGCGCTCCGATGTTATAACCGTTGCTGTCTGACGTATAAGGAGCGTAACTGTCACCCAAGTTACCGTTAAAATCACCGTGAAAGCCGATATCATCGCTTCCGTATACCTGGCTCCAGGTTGCCTGGGAAAGGTCAACGGTGTCGCTGACCTGGACGTATGGTAAAAAAGCCAGCATACCGCCAACCCCCGGGGCCATGGAAGCGGAGTCCACCATGAAGCTGATGTCAAAATAATCGCCGTAGGTCACTTTGTCCGGATAGACCATGATAATATCAGCGATAAAATCCGAGTTCGGGTCCGTGTTATCAACATACCAGGCAATGGTGTCGGTTATTGTCCCGGCCTGGACAAGGCCCGCCCAGCAAAACAGTAACACCAGAGCCAGAGGAAAAACAACCAGTTTTTTCATGACAATACCCCCACTTTCAATAATAGTCAAAAAGTAGCATAGCCTGAACGCGCCTGTCAAGCGCGGCCCAATTAAAAGGGAATCTTGAAATATGAAAAAACAGCGCTTTCCCCGGTTTACATAAGGGGTTGCCGAAGACTATTTAAAGTTTTTTGGAAAAGGGTTTGGGAAAGAAACCTTTTAAGACAAGAGGTTTTTCCCAAGGTTCTTGTTTTTTTTTTATGATTTTGTTTTTGAGAATTGAATGACCCTGACTTAACACGTTTTTAGTCGATATGTTTTTTGATATAACGTATAATTGTGTCCGAAAACCGGTTTGACTGGTTAGCTCAATGTTTTGAGCTGAATAATATTCAAGTGGAGGAAATTTTGAACATACTGGTTACACTCTTGGGTGGACTGGGGCTTTTTCTTTTTGGCATGAAACACATGTCAGACAATTTGCGTAATGTAACCTCCAACCGGCTGCGAGGCTGGCTGGAAAAAGCGACGGACAATCGGGTCAAGGCGTTAATCGCGGGCACTCTTATCACCTGCCTGATTCAATCTTCATCAGCTACCACGGTAATGACTGTCGGCCTGGTTAACGCCGGCTTGCTGACTTTGAAACAATCCCTGGGCGTCATCCTGGGCGCCAATATCGGCACCACCGTAACCGGCTGGCTGGTCAGTCTTACCGGCACCAAAATGAATTTTAAATTTATCGCTCTGTTCTCCATCGGCATCGGTTTTATCCTGACTAAAGCCGCTAATTCTCCCCAAAAGAAAAACTGGGGTCACGTACTGTTTGGTTTCGGCCTGATTTTTTTAGGACTGGTAATCATGAAGGACGCGTCCACGCCTTTAAAACATAGCGCCTTTATTAAAGACTTCTTCGCCACTTTCGCCAGCTCTTCATTCGTGGGCACTTTACTGGGCGTGGTTTTTGGCACAATCTTTACTATCCTGCTGCAATCTTCCTCAGCGACAATCGCTATCGTGCAATTACTGGCCTCGACCGGTGTCATAAGTTTTGCCGCCGCTATCCCGGTAGTACTGGGAGATAATATCGGCACCACGATCACCGCCGAGATCGCTTCTCATGACGGTCGGCTCAATGCCCGGCGGACGGCGCGCGCTCACAGCTTGTTTAACATCATAGGCGTTCTTTTCATGTTCATTCCGGTGTGGCTGGGCTGGTATGGCAAGTTGATTAATTATATCACTCCGGGTAACAACGTCATGTTTAATATCGCGGTTTCGCATACCGTTTTCAACGTATTGAACGCTTCGATTTTCCTTGTTTTCATTAAATGGCTGGAAAAAATGGCCATTAAGGTCACTCCGAAACGGGAAGGTGAAATAGAGCAGGTCAACCGTCTGGACGCTAATCTTTTGAAAACTCCTGATATCGCTCTAAACCAGGTGCGGCTGGAATTACTCAGCATGCTGAAAATGGCCAGAGGAGCTGTTCGGTTAGCGGTGGAATCTTTTGACAAAAACGATGATAAGGCCATCGCCCGGGTCAAGTCTTTTGAATCGGATATTGACGATATCCACCATAATATCGGCGATTATCTCCAGGAGTTGATGAGAAAATTCCTGACGCCGGTTGATTCCCAGTACCTCAGACACTTAATCGAAATCAATGATGACGTGGAAAGGCTTGGTGATATCGCTGAAAACATAATTAATTTTTATTACCGCAAGCGTTTGTATAAACTAGACTTTTCGGAAGACGCGATCAGGGAAATGCGGGAAATATCGCAGTCCGTTCTGAATATGTTTGAAGCGGTGATTGAGGCGATGGAAACCTCGTCCGTGGAGAAAATCAACATCGCCAAGGAACTGGAGCGGGAGATCGACGTCCAGCGCGACACCTTCCGCATGAACCACGATGATCGGCTGGCGAATGCCTCCTGTGTTATCCACGCCGGAACGATCTTTGTTGAATTCCTGCAAAGTATTGAAAGAATCGGCGATCATCTTTTTAACATTGTCACAAATATTGAATACAGCCTGAACAAGGAATCTTAAGCGGTCATCGGCTCGACTCCTAAAAGAGGGTAAAATGAGCCGATAATTTTCCCGGGAGAGTTTAAAACTGACTAATATCAGGGAAGCTGAGCCGGCTTACAAATCTATCTTTTTCCTCTACCTGTGTCTTTTACTGATGGGGCTGTATACCCACTATTACCGGATTGACGTACCTTATCAGGCCAAGAGGGAGTTCTACCACCGGCAGATCTACGCCGGGGACGCTTTGGCCCCGGTCCAGTACCGGATCCTGCCCGTTTTGATTACGGCCGGGTTGCGCCAGATGTTCAGCGTGCCCATAATCATGGGCTACTGGGGACAGCGGTTATTTTTCAGTTTTCTGGCGATCTTGGGTTTACATTACTACTTACGGAAATGGTTCCCGATCATCTGGGCCGCTTTTGGCGTCGTGACAGTGATTGCCCTGATGCCTTTCACCTATCTTTGGTATGGTATTCAGCCGGCCGACCCGATTGTTTTTTTCTGTTATGTCGCCGGCTTGATACTGATCCGGGAAAAACGTGATAACTGGTTATTGTTACTGCTTTTAATTGGTATGACCGCCAAGGAAACCGTGGGCCTGTTGGCGCTGGCTTATTTCTTTGCCAGGTTTGAGCTCAGGTGGAATTGGCGGTTTGTTGTCTACTGCTTTCTTTACGCTGCTATTATTCTTGGAGTTTACTTCGGCTTACGTGTTTATTACGGCGCGCGCCCCAATTACGTTCAACTGATCACCTGGAACAAAAACTTCGCTGATTTGCCGGCCACCATGCGAACGCTTACGATCCTGCCGCTCTTTTTCAGTTCCTACCTGCTTGGTTTCTTCTATCTCAAGGCTGTGCCAACATTCCTGAAACGGGTTTTAATAGTGGTTCCCATTTATGTCCTGATTCATCTCTTTCTGGGGCTGATGCGTGAGGCCCGTCTTTTCCTGCCCTTAACGCCTTTCATTATTCCGATTGGCCTTTTCTACCTTCAAGACCGCTGGCACAGCTCAACGACCTGAGACAAGCTTACAGCTTGAGGATAAATCGCTTCGCGACTTTTAAGCAAAGCGCGATCAAGTGATTTTGTCAGGAAGACTCTTTTTTCAAAAAAGAGTCTCGCCCTCCCCGGTATATCTATCATTCGCGTTGTTCAAAAATCTATCCATCACTGCGAGTCGTCCAGCGCTAAACGCTTTAGTCGGCCCCCGGCGAAAGAATAGATTACCTCTAAGCAGGTCAGGAGGGAGGAGTCCGCAAGCTGGCGGCGTTAATTGAATAGCGTTTTAATCGATTACGCAGATAGTTCTTGCTTTTGCCGCTTTTTCTGATTAATTTCTGCTGGTTACCCTGGCAGAGCCCCAGTTGATAAAGCAGGTAATGATATTCGACCCGGGACAGGACGCCGGCGAGATCGCCTTCGAGAGGAACCCGCAGGCTTTCCCGGGGATTGAGTTCCAGCTCCAGGTGCCCGAGGCTAATTCTCCGCGTTTTCCCGGCATTAATCACTCCCCTGAAGACCACCGATTTGAGTTCCCTGACATTTCCCGGCCATTGATAGACCCGGAAAAAATCCTGAACCGGTTTCTCGAAATATTTCCCGGGACAACCATGTTTTCGCAGGTATTGTTTCAGGAAGAAATCAGCGAAATCTTTGACGTGCCCAGGTTCGTAACGTAGAGGCACCGTTTTAATGGAATATTCGTATAGGCGGTAGAAGAGATCTGCTCTGAATAAGTTGTCAGCGCGTAAATCACTCAGCGGCCGGTTGCTGGCTGCGATAACCCGTACCCGGGGGAAGCAGAGCCGGGAACTGCCAACCGACCGGACCTCGCCGCTTTCGAGAAAACGCAACAGTTGCGCTTGGGCGCTTAAGCCCAGGGAAGATATCTCATCCAGAAAAAGCGTTCCGCCTTCAGCCGCTTTGATAAGCCCCTGGTTAGCGCTGACAGCGCCGGTAAAAGCGCCCTTAAGGTGACCAAACAGCTGGCTGCCCAGCAAATCATTATTCAGGGCGGCGCAATTCACCGCTATGAAGGGGTTATGCCGTCGCTCACCGTGATAATGAATGGCTTTCGCGATTAACTCCTTGCCGGTGCCGCTTTCTCCTTCAATCAATACCGTACAATCAATCCCGGCCAGCAACTTTATCTTTTTCAGAACGGCCTTTAACTTATCGCCCGGTGCGAGCAGGTAGCCATCCTCAGCCTGTCCGGGATTCACCGGCAAGCCCCGGTTTGCCTTGTAAGCGGTCATAAACTGTCACCATGTTTTTATCGTAAAAAAAATCAGCGGCTGGTTCAACCATACTGTCAACGTGTTTAAGCATTCTTTTCCATTTACCAGTCTCGCCGCAACTCCGGCAGGCCTTTAAAAGGCCTGTAAGTAAAAAAACAGCCCCTCTTTTCCCTGATAAGTTATAATTACCGCATTAAAAAGTTTTTAGAGAAGCTTTCTATCTACATAGGAATAATGGTATTCGATCTTTTTATCTGTTTTACCTTCCCGATTATCTTGATTAACATTATTTACAAGCCGCCCGGGCAAACGCCGCCGTCCGATTTAAAAGTAATTATCAGTTGGCTGGTAGTAACCATTGTCGCGATAATTATTTATTATCTGGGAAACAGTTTGTTGAGATACACGATCGGCTGGCGGGAAATTACCTCGCGTCAGTTGCATCGGCTGAACGCCATAATGATATACGGTTATATCGGGCTTTTTCTGTTAACCATGTTTTTATCCTCAAAACCATGAGCTTCAGGAAAAAAACGTCCCCCCAAAGCAAAGCGCGATCAGTATCAAGCCGGCGATACTGCCGCCCTGATACTGAAGCTGGTGCAGTTTATAGTAGAGTCCCTGTCGCCGCAGAAGTTCCGCGTGACTGCCCTGTTCTTTGAGCCGGCCTTTGTGCATAACCAGTATTCGGTCCACATGCTGAATCGTGGACAGCCGATGGGCGATGATAATCGAGGTGCGGTTTTCCAGCAGGTGAGTCAAGGCTTCCTGGATCAAACTTTCCGTCTCGGTGTCTACGCTGGAAGTCGCCTCGTCAATGATCAGGATATGAGGATTGACCGCCAGGGCCCGGGCGAACGACAGCAGTTGTTTCTGCCCGACTGAAAGGTTGGCGCCCCGCTCTTTCATTATCTCGTCATATTTCCCGGGCAGCTTCTCGATAAATTTATCGGCATTGACATATTCAGCGGCCTCCCTGATTCGCTCGCAGGGAATATCCCGCCCCAGCGCGATATTATCGCTGATCGAGCCGGTAAAGATGAAAACATCCTGCAGGATAATCCCGATGTGACGGCGGTAATCTTCCTGGGCGTACCGCCTGATGTCCACACCATCAACCAGAATTTCACCCTGCCGCTGTTCATAGAAACGCGACAACAAGCTGATAATGGTGGTTTTACCGGCGCCGGTCGCCCCGACAATAGCCACTTTCTCCCCGGGGCTGATTTTAAAAGATATATCCTTGAGTACGTAATCGTCACCGCTGTAGGCGTGCCAGACATTTTTGAATTCAATCCCGCCCTGAAAATCAGAGATGACTATCGGATTCTCAATATCGGTAATCGCAGGCGGCGTTTCGATTAAATCAAAGATGCGCTCGGACGACGCCATGGCCGCCTGTAGTAAATTATATTTTTCGCTCAATTCTCTTACCGGATGAAAAAACCTCTGGGTATATTCAAAGAACGCGACCAGAACGCCAAGCTGGATCTGCCCCTGAAGAACCTGACCGCCGCCGTACCAGATAACCAGAGCGATAGCCAGGGAACTGATGATCTCAATCGCCGGGTAAAACACCGCATAGTAAAAAATTGTCCGCAGGAACTCCTGGTAGTACTCAAAATTGAGCTGGTCGAATTTTTTAAAACTTTGCTCTTCCTGACTAAAAAGCCGGACCGTTCCCATACCGGTGATATGCTCTTGCAAGAAGGCGTTGATTTTAGCCAGGCGCCGCCTGATTTCGAGGTAGCTCAGCCTTACTTTCTTACGAAAAAGGAAGGAAGTGTAGATTAACAGCGGCAGAACCGTAAAACAGGCCAGAGCCAGCCGGTAATCCAGGAGCAGCATGGCGATGATAATCCCGATCACGGTCAGCAGGCTGCCAAAGATTTCCACCACGCCGGCGCCAAACAGATCGTTGAGCACCTCAACATCGCTGGTGACCCGGGTCAGCAGCCGGCCGATCGGGTTGCGGTCAAAATATTTTAACGACAGTTCCTGTAAATGGCTGAAGATTTTCGTCCTCAGATCAAACATTACCTTTTGACCAATCAGCGCCATAATATAAAAACGGATATACTTGATGATGAAAGAAGCGACCAGCAGACTGAAGTAGAGAATAATAATATTCGATAATCCCTCCAGTTTGCCCCTGGCGATATGGTTGTCGATGGCGAGCTTGGTAAGATAAGGCCCCAGCAGTTCCATGCCGGCCGTAAGGAACAAAAGCAGCAGAGAAACAATGACCCCGAACAGGTAAGGCTTCAGATAGGCGTATAATTTCCGGGCGATTTTATGGTCGTAGGCGACTTTGGTTATTCTTTCCTCTTCGTATAGACTGTGTTTCATTCTGTCGCCTCGATTTCCTCTAACAACTGCTGGCGTTGATATATCCGGTGATAGACGTTCCCGCGCTCGATTAACTGATCGTGGGTTCCCATCTCCGCGATCGCGCCGCCGTCAAGAACCACGATCAGGTCCGCGTTTTTGATCGATGAAAGCCGATGGGAAACCAGGATACAGGTTCTCTCCTTTAAAAGGCTGGTCAGTTTTTTGAGGATTTCTTCTTCGGTACGCAAATCGACCGAGGACAGGGCGTCATCGAAAATTAAAATCTCTGACTCGCGGATGACCGCCCGGGCAATGGCCAGCCTTTGCCGCTGGCCGCCGGAGAGCGTAATCCCCCTTTCGCCGATTCGGGTCTCAAGACCGTCAGGAAAGTCTTCAATGTCATTAGCCAGCTGACTAATCTCCAAGGCCTTTTGGATAGCCGCTTCATCAACGTCGGCAACGCCGAAGGTGATATTGCCGCGCAGGTGATCAGAAAACAAAAATGGTTCCTGGTCGACCATGGCGATATGGCCCCTCAGTTCGGATAAAGGGAAGTCGTTGATATC
>JAJRWM010000139.1 GCA_024276815.1 bacterium | reverse complement strand
ATAAAAATGAGCCTTCAGATTAAGCCCTTTGGGAAAAAATCATTTTCCTGGCCGGTGATCGCCCTGCTTTGTCTGACCCTGGCGGTTTTTTACAAAGTACTGTTCCTGGGCGAGACCTACTTCGCCGGGGATATTCTCAGTGAATATTACCCGACCCGTTATTTCATCCAGAAATGGCTGAAACAGGGTGTCTTCCCCTTCTGGTGCCCCCGGATATTCAATGGCTTTCCCCTGCTCGCCACCTCAAACAGCGGAATTTTCAATCCCCTGGAGAGAATAATTTTCGCCTCATTTTCCCCGGCATACGCCTACAACCTGAATATCGCCGCTCATTTCTTTATCGGCGCCTTGAGTATGTACGCACTGGTTAAATATCTGACCAAAAACAAAGAGGCCGCTTTTATCAGCGCCGTCAGCTTCGCTTATTCCGGCTTTTTCCTTGTTTATCTGAACTATGTCACGGTTTTTTCCATGTGCTATCTTCCGCTCGCGATATTACTGGCTTTCAAATGTTTCACCAAACAACGACCGCGCCACGTTTGTCAGCTAATAGTTGTCCTCGGTATCCAGTTATTCGCCGGCGGCGCCCAGTACACTTTTTTCACTTTAATCGCCATCGTTCTTCTGGCCGGCTTTTTTTTGCTCAGACCGCCCAGAGACGCCAAACGGCGGTTAGCCCCCCTGTGGCTCCTGGTTTTAATCATAGCCGGCTTTCTGCTTTTCACCGCGGCCCAGACCCTGCCGACCCTGGAGCTGATAAAACACTCGATCAGAAAAGACGGCGTGGAAAAGGATATCTGGGTCAGAGCCTCGCTGCCCCTTAAACACTTAATAACCATTGTTATTCCTCATTACTGGGGCGAAATGTACCGCTTTGGCAGCTACCGGGGCGAGTGGAATTTTATCGATCTCAACTGTTACCTGGGGATAACGCCTTTGTTGCTCGCTTTTATTCCCCTGTTCATGAAAAAAAAACCGGCCGGCGGCCATTTTTTTTATTTCATCACCGCGTTCTCCCTGTTTTACGCTCTGGGTAAATACAATCCGCTCTATGGCTTCCTTTATTACCTGCCCATCTTCAAGTCATTTCGCTATCCGGGCCGTATTCTGGTACTGTTTGTTTTCGGCCTGGCGGTCAACGCCGGCTTCGGTTATCAGGCGCTCAGGGAAAGGCGGGAGGTTGGCCGGCTGAAAATCGCCCTGTATACCCTGACCGTTGCCTGGCTGACGTTGTCTTTGATATCATTTATTTTTATCAGGCAATCCTCGGAACTTTACTCAATCCGGCTGGCGGGCTGGTACAAGATGAACCTGTATTTTATCCTGAGCCTGCTCCCCCTCTACTGGCACGTGTTCAAGGGGATCAACAGGCGTCTTTTAACCGGCTGGCTGGTCGTCGTGATCCTGGCCGACAACCTGCTTTTCGGTTATCCCTTTAATCCCACCGTAACTAAAGATATCTGGGCTTTTAACCCGCCTGTAAACCGGGAGATGAAAAGTAACAGGCAAAATTATTCCCTGTTCGCCGCTAAAAATCTGGCCTTCTACGCTGTCCGGCGTTCAACGCTGCGGCAAAGCAATAATATGACTCAACTAATTAGCACCAACCTGGAACTGTTTCAGGGTAACGCCGCGCTGCTCACGCCCTACCGGACGTTTAACGGCTACAGCCAACTGGAGTTATACGAGCATTACGCCGTCAGCGAAAGTCTGGGCCTAAATCAAGACGGTTTTAAGAACAGGAGCTTTCTCAAGAACAACAGTATCAAATACCTCTTACGCTGGAAAAAACAACCCCTGAAAAATGTGAAGCCCTGTTTAAGCGGGCAGAACTCTTTGCTCTACCAGTTGAAAGGAACCAGCCCGAGAGCCTATTTCGCCGCTGGTTATCTGGTTATTCCCTCGCCTCTGTTCACCCTGAAATTATTGAACAGCGAAAAATTCCAGGTCAATAAACAGGTTATCCTGTCCCGGGAACCGGAAATTAAAAGCGCCGGACAATCCGTCGCTTTTAACCGGGCAAAAGTGGAACTGCGGGAAATGGGCCCCAATGCTGTCAGGACTGACATCCAAACTCCCGGCGACGGCTGGCTGGTGCTTAATGACAGTTTTTATCCGGGTTGGAAAGCTTATGTGGATGGGATTGAAACCAGGATATACCGGGCTAACCTGTTATTTCGGGCGATACCGATTAAAGCCGGCGGTCATAAAGTGATCTGGCGTTACCAGCCGAAAAGTTGGTTTTATGGAATTTTAATCAGCTCAATCAGTCTTTTATTTTTGTGTCCGATAATTTTCAAGCGCACCTTTTGAGTATGTGTTTCGCCCTGTGACCGGTCCTCGATGTTTGTACACATCAAATGTTGGGCATTATCCAGCCGGCCACGGAAAAAACATAACAGGTTGTTATCTTGGTTAAATCAGTAAGGCAAGCGGAAGCGGGAGTAAAAAAAGGAGTTAGGGCAAACACCCTAACTCCTTGATATAATTGGCGCGCCAGAGAGGAGTTGAACCTCCGACCAACGGAACCGCAATCCGCTACTCTATCCACTGAGCTACTGGCGCAAACCGGTTGGCTTGTTTTATAGCCCATCGGCACAACATTGCTCACCTCGGAGACTCGGCCCCTCGGTTAATTTTTCTTAAAGCGAAACTCAAGCAGGCCCGCCGTCTCTCCGCGAAGCGGTATTCAGCGGGATCGAAGATCCCTGGCGGAGAGGGAGGGATTCGAACCCTCGGAGAGGTTTCCCCCTCAACACCTTAGCAGGGTGCCGCCTTCAGCCGCTCGGCCACCTCTCCCAATAGATCGTTCCGCTACTTTTAATAAGATGAGATGATAATATAAATTTTAGATAGCGTCAAGCTAATTAGCAACAAAGTTTCCCCCTTTTTTTCGCGGTCACACTTGTGAATATCGGAAATACCAGCATCCGCTTTAACTTATCAGATTTGACCAGCGATTTTTGAAGAAGGCCCGGGAGACGCCAATTTTAAAAGCATACCGAAGAGAGATGTTTTTAAATAACATCCGACAAATATGGTGTTTAATGGCAACAATTAAACAACATATTGCTTACAATCAACATTAGGTTGCCAAGATAATGCTTCCAATAAATAACGAACCTGCCCCCCGCAACGAGTTGAGAGGTATTATGGCGACATAATAACGATTAAAAAGTATTTTGCCGAAACGATTATTTGCCAACGATTAATTTAATCATTCAACCAGTAGCGCAACGAGCGATTCAAGAGATAATTCATTGACATTTTTCACCTGCCTTATTAAAATGATAGCGCAACTTCGGGGGGAATTTCTTGGGACTCAGGCATACCTTAAAAATTGTCAGCTATCTTTTCCTGGTCTTGTTTTTCGCGGCACTGGCCGGAGTTGGTTTTTTCGTTTACCGAGCTTATAAAAACCTGCCGCCAATCAGTAAACTCGATGAATACAGCCCCAGTTTAATTACCAAGATATATGATGCCAATGGTGAATTGATCCAGCGTTATTTTGTCGAGCGAAGAGTCGTGGTGCCCTTGGAGAAAGTGCCTCAAAACCTGATTAACGCCCTGCTCGCCATTGAGGATACTGATTTCTACCACCACATGGGTATTAGCATTAAAGGCATTTTACGCGTTGTCATAGGCAACGTATTGGCCGGTCGTAAAGTCGCCGGGGCCAGCACCATTACCCAGCAACTGGCGCGAGGCTTGTTTCTCAGCCCGGAGAAGAGATACGAGCGCAAAATCAAGGAAATACTACTCGCCTTCCAGATTGAGCATAAGTATTCCAAGGACGAGATCCTGAAATTATATTTAAACCAGATCTATTTTGGCCATGGGGCTTATGGAGTGGAAGAAGCCGCCAAGTATTATTTTGGCAAACACGTCCAGGATTTGAACCTGGAAGAATGCGCCATGATCGCCGCGCTGCCCAAGGCCCCCAACACCTACAGCCCATACCGTCATCCGGAAAAGGCGAAACGCCGAAGAAAGATCGTGTTTGACCGCATGGTCGTTTGCGGTTTTATCTCAAAAGAAGAAGCGGAGGCAGCCGCTAAAAAACCGTTCCAGTTAAAAAAGTTTCGTTATTCGTCTGATCGGGCGCCTTATTTTAGCGAATATATCCGCCAGGAACTGGTTGAGGATTTTGGCGAGGTAGCCCTCTACCACAGCGGTATGCAGGTTTTCACCACTCTGGATCTGTCCATGCAGCAAGCCGCCCAGTTCGCGCTGAAAAAAGGACTGCGGCGCTTGAATAAAAAAATGGGACTGTATAAATCCTATAACGATTTGATCCGCTGGGCCGAGATTATCGATGATTATAAGGCGGAGGAAATCACTGACGCCGACCAACTGCTCTCGACGCTGGTGCCCGGGAAAATTGTCTGGGGGCGGATTAACGATGTTGTGCCGGATGAACTCAGCGTCGATTTAGGCTGGGACACTATTATCAAGCTGGATAAAAAATCCCTGGGCTGGGTAAGAAAGCTCGGACTGAAAGAAAAGCAGGTCGGCGTCAAGTTCAAAAAGGTTTACAAGTATCTGCCGGTCAAAGAACTGAAAGAAGCGTTTAAAGCAGGAGATATCATTAAGATTCAAATTGATGATATCGGTAACGACAAAATAGTCGGTCATATTGTCCCCCGCCAGGTACTGCAGGGCGCGCTGGTCGCGATAGACCCTCGCAACGGTTATATACAAGCGCTGGTTGGCGGCTATGATTT
>JAJRWM010000138.1 GCA_024276815.1 bacterium | reverse complement strand
TTACAGGGTTCTCTGGTCGGCACAATCCGCTCCTTGGTCGCGGCGATTGAGGCCAAGGATTCGTTGACCCACGGTCACGCTGAGAGAGTGACCATGTACGCGCTGGCGATATACAATGAACTGGAATCTGACTACGAACTGGACCGGGAAAACATCCAGATGAGCAGTCTCTTGCATGATATCGGTAAAATTGGCATTGATGAGAAAATACTAAAAAAACCGGGTAAGCTTACCGGTGATGAATTTCAGGAAATTATGCGCCACCCGGTTATTGGTGAGAAAATCATGGCCCCGCTTAAACAGCTATCCACTGATATTATCAAGACTATTCGTCATCACCATGAGTACTATGATGGTTCTGGTTATCCTGATGGCTTGAAGGGCGAGGAAATACCGCTTATCACGAGAATCATCAGTGTCGCGAACGCTTTTGACGCCATCAGCAGCAGGAAGCAAACACTTAACAAAAGGTTTGGTCTGGTGGAGGCGGAAAAGGAAATATCTGCCAACAGCGGCAAACAGTTTGATCCGCTTATAGTTAAAGCTTTAAGGCGGGCTATTGAAAAAGGTTATATCCATAACGATTGACAATATATTATGAACCTGGCGAATAAAATCACGATATTTCGTATCCTGTTGGTCCCGGTTTTCATTATTTTATTGCTCTACAGCACCCCTGGAAATAATGGCGGTCGGTACGCGGCTCTATTTGTTTTTTGCCTGGCCGCGGCGAGTGATGGCCTGGATGGATTTGTCGCGCGCGCTTTTCAGCAAAAGACCGAGTTAGGCGCTTACCTTGACGCTCTGGCTGACAAAATTCTGCTGGACTCAGCCTTTGTTTTGTTGAGTTACTTAAAAATGATTCCCAACTGGCTGACGATCATTGTCATCAGCCGTGATATACTAATACTGGGCGGAGTCGTGTTATTGAGAATCCACACTGAAAATGTGGAAATAGCGCCCACACTGACGAGCAAGCTAACCACTTTTTTCCAGATGGTATTGATAATCGCGACCCTGCTTAATTTAAATACCGCTTATTACCTCTGGTATCTGGTCGCGGTACTCACGATTATTTCGGGAATTGGTTATTTAAGAATTGCCGGCGCTAAATTTAATGGAATATAGGTAAGGAACTATTATGAGTCGTCCCTTGGTAGCTTTGATTGGTCAACCCAATGTTGGCAAATCAACACTCTTTAACAGAATTATCGGCAGTAAACTGGCGGTCGTGTCACCGCAGCCGGGGATCACCCGGGACCGCAATTATCACAATTACACCTGGAACGGCCGCGAATTTACCCTGATTGATACGGGCGGACTGGAAATCGGCAATTATGAAAGGAATCCCAAGGAGGTCTATGACCAGACGGAACTGGCAATAGCGGAGGCTGACGTAATCCTTTTTCTGGTGGATGTAGCCCAGGGTTTGACAGCTCTGGACGAAGAAATATGTCAGATGCTCCGCCCCCGGTCCCAAAAAACAATTTTAGTGGTGAACAAGGTTGATAATAATCAAAGGGAGATAGCGGCGCTTGACTTTTACTCGCTGGGTATGGAGCGGGTAATGACCATTTCATCCGAACATGGCAGAGGAGTAGGGGACCTGCTGGACGAAGTTATCGTTTTAGCTCCGCCGCTAGCAGAAGAGGAGGAAGTTGAAGCCTGTAAAATCGCCGTGGTAGGCCGTCCCAACGTGGGGAAATCCTCAATCATAAACGCTATTTTGGGTAAGAACAGGGTTGTCGTAACCCCCAAGCCGGGCACTACCCGGGATTCAGTAGACACGCCTTTTGAATATGAGGATAACAAGTATATTCTGATTGACACCGCCGGCATCCGAAAAAAGAGCCGGCTTTCCGGCAGTGCTGAATACTACAGCATAATCCGTTCGATCAGAAGCATCAACCGCTGTGACGTAGCGTGTCTCGTGATTGACGCTCATGAGGGAATAACGGCCGCCGACGCCAAGGTAGCTGGCTTTTGCGAAGAAGCCGGTTGCGGTATACTCCTGGTTTTCAATAAATGGGATTTAGTGGAAAAAGACACCCATACCGTAAAAAAATTCGAGGAACTCAAGGAGTTTCACCTGCCATTTTTGAAATATACACCTTCCCTGTTTCTTTCAGCGGTTACCAAACAGCGAATTATGAGAATATTCCCTGACAGCTTAAACATCTATCATGAATCCCACAAAAGAATCCCCACCTCGCAGCTCAACAAATTTTTCCGGGACGCTATGGACAATCATGCGCCTTTCTCAACCAACAACCGCCGTTTAAATTTGTTATATATAACTCAGACCGATGCGCGGCCGCCGACCTTTACCGTATTTTATAATGGTCGAGGCAAAGTAGCCCCGGCCTACGAACGTTATCTGAAGAACCGGCTACGGGACCGTTTCGGTTTTGTTGGTTGCCCGATCACCCTGTTTTTCAGAGGCAAGAAAGCTCCTCAATGAGTCTGAATATATTTATTGTGCTAATTGGCTACCTGTTGGGTTCTTTCCCCACGAGTTACCTGGCCGGTAAGCTTATCAAAGGGATCGATTTGCGTGAACACGGCAGCGGTAACCTGGGCGCGACCAACACCTTGCGTGTATTGGGAAAAACTCCGGGGATAGCAGTCTTGTTAATCGACATTTTAAAGGGCCTGGCCGCCGTTTACCTGATTAAGCTGTTAGCGCCCTCATCTCCATATTATTATCAGGTGGTTAGCGGTTTCCTGGCGATTATCGGCCATAACTGGTCGGTATTTCTGAAGTTCAGCGGCGGCAAAGGCGTGGCGACAAGTTGCGGCGTATTAATCGCTCTGACCCCCTTAATCAGCCTGATTCTTTTTTCTGTCTTTGTTATCTCGGTGGCGCTAACCCGCTATATCTCAGTGGGTTCCTTAAGCGCGGCCGTACTTTTCCCAGTTTCAACTATTTATTTTGAGAAACCGAAACCATTGATTATCTTCGCCTTTGTGGTCGCTGTATTAATAATTGTCAAACACAAAAGTAATATTCAGCGTCTGCTCTCCGGGACCGAAAACAAGCTTGGCAATTCGGTAAAAACCTCAAAACCATGAGAAAATGCTTGCTTCTCAGAAGATAAATGGGTAGAATAATTGACAAATGACTGAGAAGATCGCGGTATTAGGCGCAGGAAGTTGGGGGACGACTCTGGCTATTTTGCTCTCTTGTAATGGGCGGGAGGTCTCGCTTTGGGAGCATCTCGATTCCGCCTGCCAGGATTTAAACGCCAAACGTGAAAATGCCAATTTCCTGCCTGGAATAAAAATTCCCCCTGATATCTTTATTAGTAGTAATTTATCTGATATAATCGATAGCAGCTCGGTAATAGTTTTGGCGGTGCCGTCACATGTCATTCGTCCGGTATGCGAGACACTGGCGCAACTGGACATCAGGAACAGGCTGATCATCAGTGTCGCCAAGGGTATTGAAAATGACACGCTGATGCGGATGTCCGAAGTTATTTCGGAGATTCTCGTCAGCAGTGATAATCAGAACCGGGTAGGCGTTTTATCGGGTCCGTCTCACGCTGAAGAAGTGAGCGTGAGAATGCCTACCAGCATCGTCGCCGCGGCGACGGATAACAAGATCGCCAGAAAAATCCAGGAAATATTTATTAACGAGTATTTCCGGGTTTATACCAATAACGATGTAATTGGCGTTGAACTGGGAGGAGCGCTGAAAAACATTATTGCTTTAGCCGCCGGAATCGTTGATGGTCTGGGTTTTGGCGATAATACCAAGGCCGCGCTCTTAACCAGAGGCATAGCGGAGATCAGCCGTTTAGGCGGGGCGTTGGGAGCTAATCCCTCGACTTTTTCCGGTTTATCCGGAATCGGGGATTTGATTGTAACCTGCACCAGCCGTCATAGCCGCAACCGCCGGATGGGTGAAATGATCGGACAGGGCTTGAGTTTGGAAGAAGCGTTGACTCATATGACCATGGTAGCCGAGGGCGTTAAGACAACGACTTCCGCGTATCAGCTGGCTAAAAAAATTGGCGTGGAAATGCCGATAACGAACCAGGTATACCGGGTTCTTTTCGAAGGTTATAACGCGAAACACGCTGTAAAGGAGCTAATGACCAGAGAGGCGAAGCCGGAGATGGCTGAAGTTATATCAAATTGACAGGAGGGAAGTTGATGACCAAGGCTGATATTGTTGAAGAAGTTGTTCAGATCGGAATTACCAAGACCAAGGCGGCTGAAGCGGTTGAAATTATCATCAACACGATCAAAGACGCGTTGAACAAGGGTGAAAAAGTGCAGATAATTGGCTTTGGCGCTTTTGAGGCGAAGCAGAGAGCCGCCCGCAAAGGTCGCAACCCCAAGACCGGCGAAGTAATTATGATTGATGAGCATATCACTCCGGTTTTCACCCCCAGCAAGATATTAAAGGAGATGGTTAACAGTTAACTAAGGCCATATTATGGATGAAAAAGAAACGCCTCAGAAGTTATTTTTCACTATTGGCGAGGTAAGCTCAAACACCAAGATCAAACCACACGTCCTGCGTTATTGGGAGTCGGAATTTAAACTTTTAACTCCGCAAAAAAACAGCACGGGACAACGGGTTTATCGTCAGAAAGATATTGATGTTATTCTGGCGATAAAACGTTTGCTTTACCAGGAGAAGTTCACCATTGCCGGAGCCAAGAAGCAGTTGCGGACTGAGATGGAAGCTAAAGCCGAACAACAGCGGCAAGCTAAAAAAAACGCGCTTGTCACTTCAGCTTTAACTGAAATTAAAACCGAGCTGAATGAGTTAAAGGAAATGTTAATCGTTAAATAACGTTGGTTTGTTCATCCTGAATTATCAGGTTAATACTTTGTCGGGGCGTAGCGCAGTCCGGTAGCGCACTTGAATGGGGTTCAAGTGGTCGAAGGTTCAAATCCTTTCGCCCCGACCATCATAGGTCTCTGGCCGTAGTTGCATTGTTTTGACTTCAAAAGCCCTGATTCTCGGTTAAGTACTCCTTTACTTCCGCTGTTGGTTATGCCTGTTGCCTGAGAGTCATTCCCGCACAGACGGGAATCCACTGGATTCTCTGCTGGAGTTTACCCCGGGGATTTCTGCTTCCGCCGGAATGATATCTTTGAAAAACTTTAGATTTGATCGTAACTTGCGCCAGAAAGGAAAATGGACTCATCCAGCCAAACATCCTGCTCTGTAACGACGATGGTATTGACTCTCCCGGTTTATTCGCTTTAGAAAATCAATTCAGGGATAAAGCCAATCTTTTTACAGTAGCGCCCAGCAAAGAGCAAAGCGCGGTCGGTCATTCAATAACCTTGCACGACACACTCCGTAAACAGCGCCTATCAGATAATAAATACAGTGTAAACGGCACTCCTACTGACTGTATCTTAATCGCGTTAAAGAATATTTTACCCTGGAAGCCGGACATGATTATTTCCGGAATAAATAAAGGGCCTAACCTGGGCGCTGACGTAACCTACTCAGGCACTGTAGCCGCCGCGCTTGAAGGAGCGCTTTTAGGGATCAACTCCGTGGCGGTCTCATTAAACGACCGGGAAACCGATAATTTCCAGGCCGCGGCTCAAATCACCGAAAAGATCGTTAATTTGGTCCTGGAAAATGGATTACCCGCGAACACATTGTTAAACATAAACATCCCCTTTCTCCCACTTGAAAAAATCAGGAATCACCGTATAACTCACTTAGGTAAAAGAATTTACAACGAGGAAGTAATCAGAAAAGTGGATCCGCGGGGCCGGGAGTATTTCTGGATTGGGGGAGGGGACCCTGGTTTTATTATCGAACCGGGTACTGATTTTGAAGCTCTTGAGAATAACGAAGTCTCAATAACTCCTCTTCATTTTGATTCAACTAATTATTCAGTTTTTGACGAGTTAGGAAAATGGCTAATAAAAAATACGATGTAATTATTATCGGCGCCGGGCCGGCGGGAATTTTCGCGGCGATGGAATTGGTAAAAAATCCCGATATCTCTGTCTTGATACTGGAAAAGGGCAAGGACATACATTCTCGTAAATGTCCGGCTAGGAAGCATAATAAAAGCTGCATCAACTGCTATCCCTGCTCAATAATGTACGGCTGGGGCGGCGCCGGGGCCTTTAGTGACGGCAAGTTAACCTTAACGCCTCATATTGGCGGCAACCTGCTTGATTATATCCCGGAATCTAAAATAGAAAAACTGATTGCTGAAGTGGACGCAATCTATCTTGAGTTTGGGGCGCCGGTCAAGCTTTATGGAACTGACGATAAAGTGTTCCGCCGCTTTGCCAACCGGGCAAAGTTAGCCAATCTTGAACTCATAGCTTCGCCTATCAGGCATCTGGGCACTGAAAACTGCGCTCACATACTTTCCCAGATGTTTCTTTACCTCAAGGATAAGGCTGAAATCCGACTCTCAACCAAAGTAACAAAAATCATCGCCAAAGATAAGAAAGTTGCTGGCGTCAAACTGGAAAGCGGTGAAATAATTAACGCCAATCAGGTTATCATGTCACCGGGCAGGGGCGGGGCGGAGTGGTTAAAAACCGTGGTTGATGATCTTAATCTTGACACCCATCCCTTCCCTCTGGATATCGGGGTACGGGTTGAGGTGCCGGCCGAGATAACCGAAGCCGTCACCCGTGAAATATATGAGCCTAAACTGATATATTATACTGAGGCCTTAGACGATCGGGTACGCACTTTTTGCGTGAGTCCACGGGGTGAAGTGGCGACGGAAAACAGTGATGGTATAGTAACAATTAATGGCCATAGTTACGCTGATAAGCCCACCGATAACACTAATTTCGCCATTTTAGTCACTACCACTTTCACCGAACCATTTAATGAACCAATCATTTACGGTCGGCATCTGGCTCACTTGGCTAACCTGCTTAGCGGTGGTATAATTATCCAGAGGTTAGGCGATTTACGGATGGGTCGGCGTTCCACACCCAAACGCATCGCCAGCAGTATCGTCAAGCCAACGTTGAAAGACGCGACTCCTGGTGATCTGAGTTTTGTCATTCCCTACCGCTATATGATAGATATTTTGGAAATGCTTGAGGTTTTGGATAAATTTATGCCTGGCATCAACTCCCCTCATACTTTACTATACGGCTTGGAAGTGAAATATTACACCTTAAAGCTTAAGCTTGGTAAAAACCTGGAAACCGAGATTGAAAACCTCTTCGCTATCGGTGACGGGGCAGGAGTTACCAGAGGCTTGATTCAGGCAAGTTGTTCAGGAGCTATTGTTGGCAAACATTCATTATCCAGGTATTAAAGGAATTTAAGTATGGCATACGAAATCAACCGTTATTCCGCCAAGCGCCAGGGCATGATCGAGAAACAGTTACTCACCAGGGGGATTAAGGATCCGCGAGTATTAGCCGCGTTCCAGGAAACGCCCCGTCATTTGTTTGTACCGGAAGCTTTTAAAAACAGGGCTTATTTTGACAGACCGCTGCCGATTGGCGTAGCCCAGACGATATCGCAACCCTTTATGGTCGCTTTAATGACTGAAAAACTTGATTTGAACAACAGGTTACAGGTGCTGGAAATTGGCACCGGGTCGGGATATCAAACCGCGATCCTGGCCAGGCTGGCGGACAGGGTCTATTCTGTTGAGAGAATTATGTCCTTGGCCATTCAGGCGCGGGAAATTCTGGAATCCCTGAAGATTAGAAATATCCTGATAAAAGTGAGCGACGGCACTTTAGGCTGGGATGAATTCGCTCCTTATGATAGAATAATCGTCACAGCCGGCTCTCCTGAAATTCCCCGCACTTTACTCAAAGAATTAAAAATCGGCGGAAAGATGATTATCCCTGTGGGTGACAATTATGCTCAGAAACTGCTTCTGGTTAACAAAACGAGTGAAGAAGATTTTGAGACAGAAGAGATTTGCAGTTGTATTTTCGTGCCGTTAATAGGTAAGTACGGCTGGGAGAAAAGCATTTAAAAGATGGGCTTAGATGATTAAGAAATTAGTTAACTGGATGATTCACTGGGCGAGTACACCATACGGCCCCTGGGCGTTGTTTTTTCTGGCTTTTGCGGAATCTTCCTTTTTTCCGATACCGCCAGATGTTTTATTGATAGCATTGAGCTTGTTAAATCCGGGCAAAGCTTTGTGGTATGCCACGGTGTGTATGTTCGGCTCGGCTATGGGCTGAATGTTTGGTTATTTTATCGGCTTAAAAGGGGGCCGGCCTTTACTGGAGCGTTTTGTTTCCCAGGAAAAAATAAACACCGTTCATAATTACTTTGAAAAATATGAAGAATGGGCAATCGGCATTGCCGGCTTCACGCCCA
>JAJRWM010000137.1 GCA_024276815.1 bacterium | reverse complement strand
GATTTCTTTACTAACATGACTTGTTTTCTCCTTCGCGGCTTATTTTGTAAACAGAGAAAATATCGTCAGTCATCCGGTACCGCTTAATCTTGCCGCAACTATTTCCTTATACTTTAAATATTTTTAGTGCGTTTACCCTGGCGTCAGCCTGATTTCAGGTTTACAGGTTTGTCTTTTTCGGGTATGATTTAATCAGCTATACTAAAAACAAGGAGTCAGAGATGCCAAAAACTTTTATTTTAGATACCAACGTGCTTCTGCATAATCCAAAAGCTCTTTTCTCGTTTGACGATAACACAGTCATTATCCCAATCATGGTCATTGAGGAACTCGACCGCTTTAAATCCCATACCGATGAAACGGGGCGCAATGCCCGCTATATAAGCAGGGAACTGGATAAGCTTCGCGCTAAAGGCTCGTTGTCGGAAGGAATTAAGCTTGATAACGGCGGTTCCCTGAAAATCGAGTTGTCTCCGGCTAAAGTTTCTCTGCCGGAATCTCTCGATCCCCATATTGCCGATAATATGATCATTATGACCGCTCTCGACCAGCAAAAACTTAACCGGCAAAAAGTTTATTTTGTTTCCAAAGATATCAACGCCCGGATTAAAGCCGACGCGCTGGGCATCGAATCGCAGGACTTCGAAAGCCAGAAGGTTGATTTTGATTCATTGTACAAAGGTTGGCTGGAAGTTGGGATCTCCGCGGATGATCTGGAAAAATTCTATAAAGAAAAGGAAATTATCCTCAAAAATGAGTTATATCATAACCAGTTTGTGCTGATGAAAGACGAGGCTAATGCCAAGCGAAGCGCGTTGGGTAAATATGACCGGCGGCAGGAAAAAGTTGTCCCGCTGTTTCATGCCGACGCCAGTTGCTGGGGGATTAGTCCTTTGAATGTCCAACAGCGCTTTGCCATGGAACTGTTACTCTGCAATGATGTTTCCCTGGTCTCTATGATCGGCACCGCCGGCACCGGTAAAACGCTGCTGGCGATAGCGGCCGGCCTGCAAAAAACAGTCGATGAAAAGGAATTCCGCAAGCTGCTGGTTTCGCGGCCGATTATGCCGCTGGGGCGGGATATCGGCTACCTCCCCGGCTCAAAAGAGGAGAAACTGGAACACTGGATGCAGCCCATATTTGATAACCTGCGCTTCATCTTTGATCGTAAAAATAAAGACGGGGCCGAAGAACAAATAAATTACCTGAGACAAACCCAGGTGATTGAACTGGAAGCGATTACCTATATCAGGGGCCGTAGCATTCCCCGCCAGTTCATCATCATTGACGAGGCGCAAAACCTTACTCCGCATGAGATAAAAACGATTATCAGCCGGGCCGGACGGGGGACGAAGATGGTTTTAACCGGCGACGCTCAGCAGATCGACAACCCTTACTTGGACGCTGACAGCAACGGTCTTACCTACCTGGTGGAACGCTTCAAAGGCGAGGAGATGTTCGGGCATGTCTCCCTGTTGAAAAGCGAACGCAGCACCTTAGCCTCGAGGGCCGCGGAGTTATTGTAAGATTGTGTCAGGTAGTCTGAAATTTAAAACAAGGCGTAAATAAACGGGGCCAAGGCTGAGCCTTCCGTCAGAACGATGAGGAAGCTTAATAACAGTAAAACGATGATAATGGGAGTCAGCCACCAAACTTTGCGTTCCTTTAAAAACTGCCAGAATTCCCGAATAACCGCCAGTTTACTCATTTATACGCAACCTCTAGTTTTCTAATAGCGAAATCATACTATGTTTATTTGAAATAATAAAGATTTTTCTTGACCGGCCTGCCGCCGGGGAATAGATCGCTTTACTCCGTATCTTCACCAGGGGGTTACGATGTTCCTTCCCTTTTCCACAATCCAAACAGGTTTATATTGACAGCGGAATCTTTATTACATTATAATTTTGGCTTGTAGCGTCCGTTAATGAAAAGAGGCCGGATTTTATATTTTTCAAGCCAACCGACTTTAAAAGTTTTTGGTGAACCGCAAGTTCGCTAATGGGGTTTACCCCAAATTGCCGCTTTTGTTTAACAAATAACTGTTATTTCCGAAGTCAACTACCGGCGGACGCCCTAATGATAATAATGGAGGTTTTAATGCGCAAACTGACAATTACTGTTTTCTTGATCATGTCCGTCGCTTTGGCCGGCTTCGCCGCGGCGGAGAAGGAATCAGTTTTAACCGCTGAAGCTAAAAACAGGCCCTGGTTCGGTATCGAGCTGGAAAACAGCCTGGAGAGAAAAGTGGAAGAAATTCCCAACGGCGCACTGATTAAAGATGTTGTTCCGGGTAGCAACGCGGAAAAAATGGAGCTTAAAAAAGGGGACATTGTCAAACAGGTAGACGGTAAGGATGTCATTTCCGTCAAGGATTTTATCAACAAGGTCTCCCAGAAGAAGCCCGGTGAGGAAGTTACTCTGAAGGTCTTCAGGAACAAAGAAAACCTGGAAATCAAGTATGTCCTGGAAAACTTCCACGAACGCGCCAATGACGCCCTGGACAAGCTTGGTTTTGACATAACCACCTTTGATCGGGACAAGCTTGTTGGCGTGATTGTCACCAAGGTTGTCAAGGGTTCCTACGCCGACTATAAAGGACTAGCCGTTAACGACCTGATCCTTGCTTTGGATCACTCTGATTTTGATGATTTGCTGGAATTTGAAATGATTTTAAGCAATATTGATCTGACTAAATCGGTTGACATGGTTGTCATCCGCTCAGTTGACAACAAGCAGACAATCATTCCGCTGAAGATTGGTCCTGAGGTCGAAGAAAAGGCGGAAGAGAACGCTGAGGAGAAAACCTCCTCGATAAAGCCGAATCACGGCCAACCAGAACCAAGTCATTAATTTATTGTAGAATTGATGACCGGGCGCTGTTTGAAAGCACTTTTTATCGCGATGCTTTTACTCCTCGCGTCGCCCCTTGTCGCCGGCGACCAACTGGTTTTGGCCCGGCTTAAATACCAGGGCGGTGGGGATTGGTATAACGATCCGTCAATTTTGCCCAATCTGGCCCGGGAAATAAAAAAGCGCACCCCCATAGATGTGTTCCCTTATGAAAAAGTCGTGGAACTTACCGACGAGGATCTTTTTCGCTATCCCTTCATCTTTATGACCGGGCATGGCCGGATTTTCTTTAACCAGGTCGAAACCGAAAACCTCAGACGGTATTTGCTGGCCGGCGGTTTTCTTTACGCCGACTACGATTTTGGCATGGACAAGTTTTTCAGGGAGGAGATCATGAAAGTCCTGCCGGAATATAAACTGACGCCTTTGCCCTACGATTTATCTCTTTTCCGGGTCCCCTATCTCTTTTCCAGCGGCGCGCCCAAGATACATAAACATTCCGGAGGCGCACCCGAGACTTTTGGCATCTTTGACGAAAAGGGACGGCTGATGGTGCTTTACACTTTCAACACCAATATTTCCGACGGCTGGGCCTCGCCCAATATCCACAAGGATCCGCCTGGAATCCGGGAACTGGCCTTCCGCATGGGCGTCAATATCATTACCTACGTTCTCACCCACTAGGACGCTGTTGCGTCGCCAGGGTCAGCTTCTCATCCGGATTTGCGCTTTGCTTTATAATCAGAAATTGTCTTTTATAAGGATCTGTCGAAAGTTCGGTACTGAATAGCTTCGGAAATATGGTTGGGCCTGATTTTCTCATCAGCGGCTAAATCGGCGATCGTCCGGGACACTTTAAGCAACCTGGTATAGGCCCGGGCGGATAAACCCAGCTTGTTAACCGCAAGCTCAAGCAGCTTTTTCCCCTCGGAGTCCACTTCACAGTATTTTTTGATCTGCTTTGGATTCATCCGGCTGTTACAGAAAACACGCTTGTCCCGATATCTTTCGGTCTGTATCCGCCTGGCGTCATTGACTCTTTTCCTGATGACAGCCGAAGGATCGCCTTTTCTCTCTTCGCTGAGTTCCTTGAAATTAACCGGAGAGACCTCGCAGTGAATGTCTATTCGGTCCAGCAGAGGACCGGAGAACTTGGACCGGTAGCGGTGAATCTGACTGGGCGTACAGCGGCATTCCTTGCGGGGATCTCCCATGTGTCCGCAATCACACATGTTGCTGGCTCCCACAAGCATGAGAGACGAGGGATAAGTCAGCGAAACGACAGATCTCGATATCGTTACCTTGCCATCTTCCAGAGGCTGCCTCAGGCTCTCCAGGACGTTTTTCCTGAACTCCGGGAACTCATCCAGAAACAATACGCCGTTATGCGCGAGACTGATCTCTCCCGGCCGCGGCGTGTGCCCCCCGCCAATCATCCCGGCATCGGATATCGTGTGATGAGGCGTCCGGAAAGGCCTTTCGGTAACCAGAACCTGCCGGCTGTCGAGTAAACCCGATACGCTATGAATCTTGGTTATCTCAATGGCATCTTCAAGCGTCATGTCAGGCAGAATCGTAGGCAACCTCCGGGCCAGCATCGTTTTCCCGGCGCCCGGCGGCCCGATCATCAAAATATTATGACCGCCGGCGGCGGCCACTTCCAAAGCTCTCTTGGCCTGTTCCTGTCCCAGGGTATCGGTAAAATCATCCTCATACACATTACCCGCGGCAAAAGCGTCCTGAAGGCTTATTTTAAGCGGTTCAATACCAATGCCGCCGGTTAAAAAACTTACCGCCTGCGACAAAGACACCAACGGGTAAGTGTCAATCCCCTCCACCACGCCGGCCTCCCGGGCATTCTCCATTGGCAGCAGGATGCCCTTCTTTTTCAGCCGCCGCGCCAGCAACGTTAAAGGTAAAACTCCTTTTACCGGTCGTAATTTCCCACTCAGCGCTAACTCGCCTACCACCAGGTAGTCCTTCAGGATACTGGTTTTAAGCTGCCGGGTAGCCTGGATAATACCCAAAGCGATAGGCAGATCAAAAGCCGCGCCCTCTTTTTTGATGTCAGCCGGAGCGAGGTTAATGGTCGTCCGGTTAGTGGGGAAATCGAAACCGGAATTTTTTAAGGCCGAGCGAATCCTTTCCTTGCCTTCTTTAACCGCGCCGTCGGGCAAGCCAACCATGGTAAAGACCGGCAAACCACGATTAATGATATCGACCTCAACGCTGACCTCGTAAGCGTCGATTCCCAGCAACGCTCCGCTCATTACTTTAGCAAGCATGTT
>JAJRWM010000136.1 GCA_024276815.1 bacterium | reverse complement strand
TAACCGCCGGCGCGCGGCAAAGTTTTATCCCGATATGAGGACTTACGAGTCAGCCAAGGCTTTATTGGCCAAAGAAGAACTTGATTTTATCGATATCTGCACGCCGCCCGACACCCATCTTCCCTTAATCAGGAAAGCCGTGGAGAATTCCTGGCATATATTATGCGAAAAGCCTCTGGTCACCAATATCGGCGATTTGAGGGAAATTGCCCGGCTTTTGGAAGAACCCCGGGTTGTGTTCAAGCCGGTCCATCAGTATCTCTACAGTCCTCACTGGCAGGCGGTCGCGGACCTTTGCGAAACGGAAAAGATAAACCCTTATTTTTTCCAGGCCCGGGTCTTACGCACCGGCGCCAATCAGGGTAACCGGGAATGGACTCCGGGATGGCGAACCAATCCTGGAAAAAGCGGCGGCGGCATTATCGTAGACCATGGCGTTCATCTTTTTTACCTGGCGGTTTCAATGTTGGGCCAGCCGCGAAAAATCACCACTCTTACCCAAAACTTTAAACATAACTATGACGTGGAAGATACGGCGGTTGTCCTGATTGAGCATGAGAGAGGAATGACCGAGATCAGCCTGAGCTGGGCCGCTCAGCGGCGGCGGATTGAATTTTTGTTATTGGGCGCGGACTCGGAAATCCTGGTTGAGGAAAACCGGGTCGCGCTGTATAAAAACAGTGACGAAAAGTTGCTGACAATTTCCACCGGGCTTTCCAGCAACTCAACTCATCAGAATTGGTATCCGCCGCTTCTTAATAATTTCATCAATAAAATCATTCATTCCGATTTTGGCTCGGAAAAGCTGCAGGAAGCGCTGACCGCGACCAAGTGCGCCCTGGGAGCCTATCTTTCAGCCAAAGAACGGCGGACAATCAGCCTGGAGGAGCTTTGAAGCCTTTACTGCTGGTTCCGGCTCCCAACGCGGAACTATTAAAAATCGCTCTGGATAACGGCGCCGACGGCGGTTATGCCCCGGTCAAGGGACTGACTAACGTTCGTTTCCGGGCTGATTATTTCGGTCGGGAGCAATTAGCTGAAATCTTCCGCTATGCCAAGGATCGGGGTAAACCGCTCTACCCGGTTATCAACGGCCGGCCCACCGGGAACAAACTGGCCGAATATAATTCCCTGATTGAGTTTTGCCTGGAGCAAAAAACGCCCGGTATCGTTTTGGGCGACTGGGGTTTGATCCGTGACTGGGGACAAAAATTCGCCCAAGCCGGCTGTCAGCTTGTTGTTTCCGGAATGGCCGGCGCGATTAACCATGAAGCGGTCGCTTTTCTGGTTGAACTGGGCGCGAAGCGGGTAATCCTGCCCCGGTTGCAATCATTAAAAGAAATCGAATACATCATGCAGAAGGCGCCCGAGGTCGAATACGAAGTGTTCATGAACGGCAATTTATGTCCGCTTTATGAAGGCCGGGGCTGCTTTTTAAAAAGCATTATCCCGGGCTACGAACGGGGGGTTTGCTTTGTTTACCCGGAAGAGTTCAAGCCAGCGGAAGTCGAGGGGAAAACAGTCTGGAAGATACCTGGCCTTCCTCAGCTTGATGAAAAACCTGATAAACCAAGACCGCTATGCTCATTGCCTTTCAGCTTTAGCCAGGCGGGCGGGGCGGAGGAAATTCGTCCGCTCTGGGAGCCGGTCTGGCAAAGCAACCTGAAGCTGCTCCCGACCTTTGTAAGGCTGGGGATAAAAGCCCTGAAGGTGATACCTTTCGCGCCTTCACCGGAAATTTACCAGGCGCAGACCGCGCTTTGGCGCAAGCTCATCGATGAGGTCTGTTCCGATGAAAAACGTCAGATATCCCGGCGGGAGATAGCGGATAACAGTAGGGGGCGTCACGTGGACTATGAACTGCTGCTGAGAATGGAACGGGGATGAAACAGGTTATCAAGGTTGACGATCCGCGACAGATAAGCCAGGCTCTTGAGGCCGGGTGCGAGGTTATCCGTCTTGGCGAAGAGTTCTGTTTCCATCGCGCCCAGGTGGTCTGGCCGGTTGAGGTCGTCGCCGCTTCTCTTGAATTGTTAAGGCGGCATAATATTGAGGGAGAACTGGCCTGGCTTGTCAATCCAACCAGTATTGAGGAAGAAAAATATCACCAGGAGTTAGCCGCGCTGTGCAGGGGAAATCAGCGGGTGAAAGCCTTGATCAGCGACTGGGGCAATTTAAAGCGTTATCGTGAGCTTGATATAATCGCCGGTGAACGATTACTGGTTTACAACTCCCCGGCCCTGCGGTTATTAAAGGAACTCAACGTTAACGAGTTTTACCTGCCGCCTGATCTCTCGGCGGAGGAAATCGTTTCGTTAACCGGGACGGCTGGCGAATTAAACCTGCTGGCGGCGTACAACTCTTTGCCGCCGGCGCTTTTGGTTAGCTGGACTTGTATCTACCGGGAAACAACGCGGCATTTCTCCAGGACCTGTTTAACAACCTGCCATCCTGATCCGCCCGCGTATCAGGTCCAGAACACGCCCCTGTTCAAACTTGACGGACACGTCGTCAAGGCTCTTGAAAACAAGGTTGACCGGTCAAATCACCGACAGCTCTTCTCCCGCCGGCTGGTGGGTTGTAAGCTCAAGGCTGGTCAATAAAGACAAAGGGATCGTTAAGCCGGGGCGGATTGTCCAGCAGGTAGGGTTCACCGTATTTGGCCTGGATTAAAGAGCCGTAATAACGGGCGCGGCATTCGATATCTTCCAGATAATTGGCGATGCCGATGGGCCGGTAACCTTCCGGCACGACTCTTTCCGTCATTTGTGAGCGGTAGACTTTGATGGCGGCCATTTTTTGTTCGAAGACATTCGTAATGTCCACAATAAAGGAGGCCTGGGTATAGTCATGCAGGAAGTAACGTACCAGCAGCTCCGGCGAATGGGCCGGGTAAGCTGATTCTAACTTTTTCAAGCGGGCGTAAAAGTAGGCTTTGCTGAGAATTTGCCCGGCGGCGGCGTGATCGGGATGGCGGTCAAAAGTGGTAGGGACAAAGAGCAGCCGGGGTTTATATTTTCGAATCAGTTCGGTAATCTCCAATTGGTTTTTTCGATTGTTTTCTAGCTCGCCATCGCCCATATCCAGGGTTTCTCTGACCTCGACACCCAGGACCTTTGCGGCCTCAAGAGATTCCGCCCGGCGGGTCTCGGCGTTGCCATAGGTGCCTCTTTCGCCCCTGGTCAGGTCGACCAGGCCAACCGCCAAACCTTTTTTTGTCATTTGACAGATCAAGCCGCCGGCGGATAATTCCAGATCATCAGGATGGGCGCCAAAAAAGAGAGCGTCAAGCGCCGGGTTCTCCATTGCAGTTCCTCCACAAGTGCTAATTACCGGTAATCTTACCTTAAATTCAGTTAAATTGGAATTCGGGGCGCGGCACCACGGGGTAATGCGTCAGTGAAGTGGGGGATTAGCTGGTAGTGTCATGCCAGCGTATGCAGGAATCCAGAGGATTCCCGTTGGCACAGGAATGACAAAGAAGGTCTTTTCCCCGGAAGACTGACGCCTTACCGGCATTTTTTTGTTTTCATTGCACAAGTTAACTGTTATTCTATATAATACTGTTTTACGAAAAGCAAACCAGGTGGAGGTAGCGGTAGTTGAAAAGTAGAAATTTTTTTGTGACCATTATCATCTTTTGCCTTCTTTCAGCGATGCTGTTCGCGGAAGGCGCGGACCCCCTGGGGGTTAATACCCCCGGCTGGGAAGAATCGCTGGCCGTGAGTCAGGACGGAACGGAAATTATCTTTTCATATAAGGCGTATGACGATATTTACCAGAATGTCGGCTACGATAAAAAAGGCCCGGAGAGAGCGGGAAGCAAGGGCGGGGAATTCGACCTTTACAGCACCAGAAAACAAGCGGACGGCACCTGGAGCGAGCCGGTCAATCTCACGCGGATAAACACCTACCGTCCGGAATACTCACCCAACCTGTCCGCGGATGGCAAAACCTTGCTTTTTGTCCGGGAAGTTCGCAAAGGCAGTCCGCAAATCTTTTTCAGCCGGAAAGGCGAACAGGACTGGAGAATACCCAAGCCATTACCGGCTCCTTTTAACAGCATCTATTCTGAGGAAACTCCCTGTCAGTCGCCCGACGGGAAAATCATACTCTTCGCTTCGCGCCGCAGCCATTTTTTCAAACCATGGATGCTTTGGGTCTCGACAAAAAACAGCGAGGGACGTTTTGATGAGCCCCGTCCTTTAGCTATCAGCTCTCTCAAAACCAATGACCGTTATCCGGCAATTAATCCGGCGACCAATGAAGTGTATTTTCTCTCCGATCGGAGTAGGGATAGATTGTTTAAAATTTACGTCGCGCCCTCCTCCGGCGAAGCCGCCTGGGGGCAGCCGAACTTGCTGAACCTGGATTGGCCGGTTGACCTGTTGGGCAGTATCGCTTTTGACAAGACAGGAAAATATTTATACCTGACCTGCTACATTGAAGGTAAAACGGGCTTCATGGATATTTGCGTCAGCAAACTGAAAGCTGATGGCTCCTGGGACACTCCCGTGCCGCTGGAGGACTTCAAGCCCTGAATGACAAGCAAAAGGCACACTAGAACGGATATCACGGATAAACCAGAAAAGGAATAATACATTTTCCTTACCAAGGGGGGCAGTTCCAATGGCGTCATTTAATGGCAACAAACATCAGCGCGGTAAGTTGACCATCGTTATTTTCGCGGTCTTTATCTTGACAGCGTTTCCCTTTTACTCTCAAACCACCGGCACCAGTAATTACAAGGCGGAAAAAGAACTGTATCAGCTCAACAACAAGATCAAGCAGCAGTTGCCGGAAGCGGAAAAAGCGACCCCGGAAACACTTCAGAAAGTAATCAAGCAATATCGGGCGTTAGCGGAGAAATATCCCGGTTGGGAAAATACGCCGAACCTCTATTTCCGCATCACGGAGCTGTATCTGCTTCAGGGGAAAACAGAGGAAGCGATCGCGGAATTGAAAAATCTCGCCCAACGATATCCGGATGACGAGCAACTGGCTTTAAAAACCCAGGCTGTTATCGCCAGGACTTACGAAAAACAGGGAGATTATGACAAAGCCATCGCCCAGAGCCGGGAAATAGCGGAGAAGTTCGCGGATAAACCAACGGTGGTAGCCAAAACGAAGTTCGATACCGCCAGGATGCTGGAAGAAAAAGGCGAGTGGGAAGAAGCGGTCAGGATTTTCGAGGAAATCCAGAAAGATTACGCCCAAACGGCTCAGGCTCTTCAGGTGCCGGTATATATCGCGTATCATTACCGTAAAACCGGAGAAACCGAACTTCTGACCCAGGCCTATCAAAAAGCTGTCACAGATTATCAGAAAATAATCACGGACTACCCCAACACGAAAGTCGCCATACTGGCCAAGCAGTTGCTTGCCGAATCATACGTTGGTCTGGGGAACAGCCAAAAGGCGCGCGAACTTCTTAACGAACTGGTTGAGGTAATGCCTGACAGCGTCAAGTTGCATTATAATCTGGCCCGGCTCTATATCCAGGAAAGGAAACTGGCTGAGGCTATCAGTGAAATGGAAAAAGCCCTGGCTCTGGTTTCCGATAAACAGCCCGCTCCTCCGGGAGCTTATCTGGATATGGTGAAGCTCTATCTGACCGCCAAACAGCCGGAAAAAGCCGAAAAGCTCATGTTGAAAGAACTGGAAAGCAACCCCAAGAACGTGGTCGCCTACAACCTTCTGGGTGACGTCTATCAGACCATGAATCGCTTTGACGAGGCGAAAGCTCAATACGAACAAGCAATCAAGGTTAATCCCAAGCTGCCGGTTTCTCATTACAGCCTGGGCGTTTACTACCTGCGTAAAAACAATTTCCGGGAGGCGGCAAAGAAATTTGAGGAGGCGCTGGAATTAAACCCGAAATATCTTTTGGCCTTGATGAACCTCGGAACCACCAACGAACAACTGGGAAAAAACAAAGAAGCCGAAAAAGCCTACCGCCGGCTAATCGAATTAGCGCCTGACAACATTTCGGCGTACAATAATCTGGCCTGGATGTACGCGACCCAAAACCGCTCAGGCTCGACGAAGCTTTGAACTTAGCTCAGAAAGCGGCCTCGATTGATTTTAAAAACGCTAATGTCAAAGACACTTTGGGCTGGATCTATTATTTAAGAGGCGATTATAAAAAAGCCCTGAAAAACCTCCTGGGCGCCGTTGAGGTGATTGATAAACACCCTTCTATCCGCTATCACCTCGGAGCAACCTACCAGAAACTGGGTCGCTCAAAAGAAGCTAAAGCCGAACTGGAAAAAGCCTTGGCGCTGGCTGATGACTTTCCGGAAAAAGCGGAGGCACAAAAGGCTTTAGAACAACTAAAGTGACCCCGCATAATAAAAGCGGCCGATAACTTATTGGCCGCTGGACTATTTCGAGGAGGTTTATTCATGTTCCAGAAACCATTGCTTGGCATCATGCTTTTAGTCGTCTTGATACCGGTATCAGCACGGGCCAAAGTCAATGAATACCAGGCGGAAAAAAGCCTGTATCAGGCAACCCGCATGCATAAGGTGCTGAGCGAGGAAACCGCTCAGCCAACCCCGGCTGATTACAACAAGGTCATCACCGCCTATCAGAATATCCTCACCCGGTTCCCCGACTGGAACCAGAGAAATATTGTCCTGCTTCTTTTAGGTGAGTTGTACACCAAGGATCAACAGTATGAAAAAGCCCAGGAAGCCTTTCTGGACATAATCCGTGACGGCTACCAGAAGATGATGAACAACCAGCCGTTTAATCCCAATCTCTGCGCCCAGGCCCGCTATCGGATCGCTCTTAATTCCGAGGCGCAGGGCAACTGGGAAGAAGCGGAGAAGCACTTGGTCAAGGTCGTCGCAGATTACCCCAAAACCCTGATCGCTTTAAACGCTCCCCTTTACCGGGCTGATCACTATTACCAGGCCGGCAACCAGGAAGAAGCGGAAAGGATCTATCAGGAAGCTTTGAGCTATTATTTGGATATTATCGATAAAAACCCTCACAGCCGACTTTCATTGGCGGCCAAACAACTGATTGAAAAGTCGTATAAGAACGTCAAGCAGTGGGGTAAAATGGCCCAGAGCTTACAAGAGGCGATCAACAATAGCGAAGACGCGAAATCCGCTTTCGTCGAACTGGGTAAAATATATATCAAGCAAAACAAAATAGACAGCGCGATTGAGATCTTTAACAAGGTTATCAAAAAATATCCCGACTATTATGAAGCGCGGCTGGAACTGGGGTCGCTTTATAATTCCATTGGCCGCTATGACCTCGCCTTGGCGCAGGCTGAATACATCCTGAACGCTCAGGATTACAACGTTGGAGCCATTATTTTAAAAGCTTATGTTGATTTTTATAAACGGAACTACCGCCAGGCTTTAAAAAACTTTAAACGGGCGATCAACCTGGACGCGGAAGCCCCGGAACTTTACAACATGGTTGGTATGATTGAGTTGAAGCTTAAACAGTACGGGGCTGCCCGCGAAGCCCTGGAGACCAGCATCAGCCTTCAGCCTGACGCGCCGGCGGTCCATATAAATCTCGGTAATATTTATCTGGCCGAGAAGAACTATCAGCAGGCGGAGAAAGAATTCCAGAAAGCTCTGAAGCAGAACCCGAAATACCTCAAGGGTTATGCCAGCCTGGCGGCTTTAAAGGTTCAGCGGGGACTGTTTGATGACGCTCTGGCCTCATACAATAAAATCCTGGAAATCAACCCTGAGCTGTATTTGGTGCAGTACCATCTGGGCGAAATTTTCGAGTTTAAGAAAGATTTTAGTCAGGCGATTAAATATTACCAAAAAACGATCAAGGACCTGCCGAAATTCTGGGAACCTTACAACAACCTCGCCTATCTTTACGCCGACCAGTCTCAAAGCCTGGATGAAGCTTTGAGACTGGCCAGGAAAGCCATTGAGCTGTCAGAGAACAACAGCAGTTCCCTGGACACTTTGGGATTTGTTTACTACAAGCTGAAAAAGCTTGACCTGGCGGAAAAGGCTTACCTGAAAGCCTTGGCTCTTGCCCCTAATCATCCCTATATTCTCTATCACCTGGCATTACTCAATATGGAGAAGAAAGACCCGGGACAAGCCAAAAAGTATTTGAAAAAAGCTATTGACAACGGTTTGTCGGGCGAGCTTAACAGCTTGGCTAAAAAAATGCTTAAAGGCCTGTAAGCAAGCGACTCATGCCGGGCAGCCCGTCAGTGTGGTGACGGGACGTTTGGTTGGTCACCCCGGAATCGCCCGGGTTTCATAAGCATAGATCTATAGCAGGGTTACGACCTTGTCTAAAGCAAAGCGCGGTCAAATCAATGGGGTCGTGTCAAGAATTTTCGCGCGTTTTTTGTCGCCCGTATCTATCGATGCTGTTGTTGGCATCCTAATCATTCGCTTGTCTTAATCTTTAGCAGAAGCTGTGGAGTTGTGAATAAGTCTTCGACTTGTCCACATCCTTACCTCGGGTTTTAATTCGCTTTAGTCCGCTTGCTTCAAGAGGTTGGCCTCGCCAGCCTTGGTCACAGCGTATTTGGTCAGGATAGGACCAATGAATTCGGTGATAATGGTGGTAAAGAGCAGAATATTCACGACCCAAAGCCCCATTTGGGTGCCGGCTTTGCCATAGATACTGGCGGGAAATTCCTGATGAATCATAATCGCCAAACCTATCGCGACGCCAATTTGCGACAAGAGACCAAGCCCCAGGTATTTTCTGACCGGTTCGGGCGCCTTGGCGAGAGAACCTCCCAAAGCCGCTCCGCCAACCTTGCCAATAATCCGCGCCAGAGTGTAGACAAGGCCCAAAACACCAACCACACTAATCAGGTCTATCTGCAATCTCGCCCCGGCCAGGACAAAGAACATGACATATATGGGCGGCGTTATCGTGGCGGTCAGCCTGAAGACCCGCTTGGTAATGCTGGGCACAGCGTTGCATAGGGTAATTCCCACCGCCATGTTGGACAGCAACTCTGAAACATGAAAATGCTGGGCCAGTCCGGTATTGAATAATAATATTCCCACCACCAATATTAACAACTCATTCTGGTTGCGAACCCGGGGAGCGAAAAAGCTCAACACCAGACCGCTGGCTATTCCCAGAACGATCGCTCCCATTATTTCCAGGGAGGGGGTGAAGACAATACTAGCAATTGACAGTTTATTGCCCGGCAACATAAGAACCTTGGCTATTGATGACGCGAAACCATACAGAATAAGAGCCATCGCGTCGTCAATACCCACCACCGCCATCAGGGTTGTCGTCAGAACGCCTTTGGCTTTTGTTTCCCTCAGAACCATCAAGGTCGCCGCCGGAGCCGTCGCCGAGGCCACGGCGCCCAGCACCAGGGCCAAGTATAACTTGTGCACCATATAATACATGGCGCCAGTCACCAGCACAAAAGCTCCGAGAGCTTCGAAAATACTAATCAGAACAATGCTCTTCCCCAGTTTTTTCAGCGTGTGAAACTCCAACTCCTCGCCAATCGCAAACGCGATGAAGCTTATAGCCAGAGCGTTGACAACATTGGTCTGCTCGAGCATTGCCGAACTGAAAACGCCGCAGATGGATTTTCCCAGAATCACTCCGATTAACACATAACCAGTGACCGCCGGCAACTTCATCCTGGTTACAACCTGGCCCATTGCCAAACCACACAATGTAGCCAACCC
>JAJRWM010000135.1 GCA_024276815.1 bacterium | reverse complement strand
CTGCTTCTGGTCATAACCAAAAGCCCCTTCCTGATCGGCTACGCCAAACCGGTCCCGGTTAATTATCATAACCTGAAAAATCCCCGTCGGGATATGTTGTGGATCGGTTTGTCCGGCCCCCTGGCGAATGTTTTACTCATGTTTGCCTCAGCGCTGCTCTGGAAGCTGCTCACGATAACGACCGGCTCTTTCGCCGGCTACACCATCCTGGACAAAATCGGGGTGTCGTTTAAAATTACTCAGCCCCTTATCGGGATGATCCAGTACAGTATCATAACCAACATGGTTTTGGCGGCGTTCAACCTGATTCCCATACCGCCCCTGGACGGCTCGCGCATTCTGATGGGCTTGCTTCCCGAAGATTTAGCCGAGAGTTACGCCAAGATCGAGCCATACGGCTTTTTCATCATCATTGGCTTGCTGATGACCAATACGCTGGGTTCGATTGTCACTCCGATGTTTGTGGGCATGGAATATATTTTGAAGGTGCTTCAGTTGTGGCCTCATCATTAACTGTTTGAAAAAGGAGAAAAATATGAAAAAAAGAAAGATGTTAGCGGTATTGGCCTTATCTGCCTTTGTCGCGCTCGGCGGCTGTATTGAAAAAAGCGGCAGCGTTGGTTCACAGTCAGACACAGGCGAAGTGACCGGCAAGGTGATAGCGGAAGTTAACAATCAGAAAATAACTCTTGATATGTTAAATCAAAGAGCGAAACAGCTTTCCATGATGTATGGTGAGTATTATGTTCAGCCTGAGGGCAAGCTGGAAGTCCTGGACGACATGGTTAATGACGCTCTGTTGATGCAGGAAGTTAAAAAGCGGGGCCTGGAAAACAATCCTGAATTGTCGGCTCAGATCAGAGATTATCAGGTTCAGATGGAACAGCAGATGAAGCAGTACCGGGATCATTTGCTTAAATCAAAACTGGTGGAAATGACCGTGCCGCCGGCCAGAGAGATTGATGATGTGGAAGCTGAAAAATATTATAACGACAACAAAAAATCATTTACCGAGAAAACAAAGGTTTGGGCGCGTCATATCCTGGTAAAGACCAAGGAAGACGCCGATAATATCCTGGCTGAATTGAAAAAAGGCGGTGATTTCACCAAACTGGCCGCCGAGAAATCGCTTGACGAGCCAACCGCTAAAGATGGCGGTAATCTCGGCGCGCTGGAAGAGGGTATGATGTATCCGGAAATGGATAAGGTTATCTTCAGTATGGCCATTGGCGAAACAGCCGTCATACCGTTAAAATCAGGGTTTTACAAGGGTTTTTACTCCGTTATCCGGGTGGATAAAAAAGTGGAAGGAACTTTGAAACCGTTCGCTGAGATCAAAGACCAGGTCAAGGAGAGAATCAGTCAGGAAGAAATTCGCAAGAGTTATCAAGCTTTTGTGGAGCAACTCAGGGAAAAATATAAAGTTGTGACCTATCCTGACAAGATTGCCGCTTCGATCGCTGACTTCACCCATCCACCGATGACCGGGGGGAAAGTTGACGCCGGCGGCGTGCCTAATGATGATGTTCATCGTGATATGAGCGCCGTGGAAAAGAAGAACGATTAATTCAATAGCCGCGTATGCCTGAGTTGCCGGAAGTTGAAGTCATTGTCAGGGGATTAAGAAGAAATATCCTTGGGGAAAAGGTTACCGCCGTCCCCTTGCTAAAGCCCCATGTTTTAGCGAATACAGCTCCCTCCGTCCTGAAAAGCTCGATAACGAATCGATTTATTGAGAAAATCGGGCGTATTGGTAAATATATCATTCTCAGGCTGACCGGGAACATGATCCTTGTCAGCCATCTGAGGATGACCGGCCAGTTAAAGATCGCGCCGCTTGATACTCAACCCAACAAACACACCGCTTTTATTATCCAGCTTACACACAGTTCCCTGATTTTCGACGATATACGTAAATTCGGGCGGCTCTGGCTCACGGATGACCTTAAAAAGCTGAGTTGCCTGGAAAAGTTAGGACCGGACGCTTTAACTATTACCATTGACGAACTTCGTGATGCCTGCAAGTCGAAAAGGCCAATCAAAAACCTGCTGCTGGACCAGGTTCATATCGCCGGGATCGGCAACATCTACGCCAGCGAAATTCTCTGTTTAGCGAAAATTCACCCGCTAACGCCTGCCAACAAACTTGACGATAAAGAAATCAAAAGGATACATGAGAATATTAAACCAACACTGGAACTGGCCATTGAAAACGGGGGCACCTCAATCTCTGACTACGTTAACAGCAACGGCGTGCCCGGCGAATTTCAGAAGATTTTAAAGGTTTACGGCCGTCAGGATAAAGCCTGCCCGGTATGCAGCGCCAAAATCCAACGCCTGAAAATGGCCAACCGCTCCACCTATCTCTGCCCCAAATGCCAAAAGAGCAAAAAATAAAAACAAGATCAAAAACAAATTCAAAAACTTAAGAACTTTTGTCAGGGGAACCTTTTTCAGATAAAAGAGTGTTCCCCCGACACCCCCTCCAAAAAACTTTCATATTTCCAAAAGAACCTGACCCCGCCCGCAAACCGAAACGGAGTGTTGCGTAACGTTGACAACATCGGCATAACGTATGGCGGCATTATGAAAAATATAATTTTCTACCCTGCTTAGCGAGCCGAGTACTTTTACGAGACGCGATAAATAACGCCGAAGGCAGTTTACGACCTGTTAAGAGGTAGAGGATAGTTGACGATAACAAATAATAGTGAGTTTTTTATCAAGGATTTCTTTTTCATGAAAATTTATAAATGTCTTTTTATCATTATAACTATCTGGCTACTGGCTGTTATCTCTCCGGCCCGGGAAATATCCTGGTTCCCGCAAACCGTCGTCTCCTCACCCCGCTATAACGCCACTTTGCCCACCATCACCTCGATCGGTAAAAATGTCCACCTGGCCTGGCAGGGCGAGGAAAGGGACGCCAGGCGCGATATCTACTATACCCGCAGCACCGACGGCGGCCATAACTTCGAGATTATCCGTAAAATTACCGATGACGGCGTCTCTACCGAGCCTCGGCTGATCAATGATGAGGGGACCCTGTATTTGTTCTGGTACGCGACCGCCGGCCAAAAAAAACTTTATTATTCCGTCAGCTCCGATAACGGCCTGACCTGGAGCGCGGCTGAATTGCTCACTGATTTAATCAGCTATCACTATAACTCCACTTTGACTGTTAAAGGTGAAAAGCTGTTTCTGGTCTGGCAGGAAAACAGCCTGGGCCTGTTTCAGATATATTATCAAACGAGCGCTGATTTCGGGAAACACTGGGAGCCTAAGCGTCAACTGACCTTCAGCCGCCGGGGCGCGACGAACCCGGAACTCTCACTTTATAAAAACACCTTACTCGTGGTCTGGTCCGAATCCCTAAAAAACGGCCAGACCGTTAATTCCGCCCAAAGCCTGGACTGGGGCGATACCTGGCAGCGGAATGAAGCGGAAGAACTGGCGACCGAACTCGTTTTCGCTCCCGGCGTCGCCTTAACCGAACAGTTCGCCTATCTGACCTGGCAGGATAAACGAAACGGCAACCTGGAAATTTACTGCAAGATACTGGACTCACCACCGCCTGTCGATATTCTTCAGCTCAGCGAGAACTTTACTCCCTCAACCTCGCCTAAGGTCGCTATCGCCGGCCAGACCGTTCACGTTTGCTGGCAGGATTTTGTCGGGAACAACTCAAGAATATTCTATCGCCGCTCAACCTTTGCCCGCATTTATGATGTGCGGCATGTCGATAATGATCCGTTCCCTAATTATGATAACGACGACACGCTGGAGTTTACCTGGAAGAGCGCGCAAGAGTGCGCTACCTACAAAATCATTGTTTATGTCAACGGCAAGGAAGACCATATAACAACCTCGCCGACAGCCAGCCTGGAACTGCCGGCGAAGAATACCACGCTCTATAAGATACAGGTCTTCGGACTGGACCAGGAAGGCAACGAGAGCCTGCCTTCCTCTGAAAGCGCGTCAATTTATGTCGACCTCTATCAGCCCAGGGTGAGGATCATTTCACCGGCCAATAATGAATTCCTGCGGGATGATTTACCGCCGGTTATACTTAAAATCAGCGAGAATGAAACAGGGTTCAAAGAAGCTGCCTTCAGGGTCAACGGAGAGGATGTGCCGATTAAAATAGAACCGTTGCAAAAGCGATTTATTTATATTCCGGCGACCAATTACCCCGAAGGTGAAAATAATTTCTCTCTCAAACTGGTGGACATGGCTAACAATCAAACCACCGCCAACTGGCACTTTACCGTGGATTATACACCGCCCAGGCTGGACATCGAACCGATTTACCTCAACGAGATCGTGGACGAGGTTGTCGTCAGGGGAACTTTCAGAGATTTGGGTATCGATACTATCTCCACTCATTACCGCACCGCGAGAATTAACCGGGAAAACCATTCTTTTATCATGTCGGCGCTTTGGAATTATGGCGATGATATCATAGAAATCGAAGCGGTTGACAAGGCCGGGAACCGCGCTGAGTTCGTTGCCCGGGTTATCTTCGACCAGGAGCCGCCGGTATTTAGCGAGCTGTCGCCGCCGCCGAACGCGCAGGTGGCTGAGAAAAAGGTCAGAATAGCAGCTCTTGTCCGGGACGCCGGCCCGGCCGGGCTTGACCGGGAGCGAGTTACAATTTATTTCAACGACGAGGATGTCACCGGGTTTGCTGAGTGGGAAGACGATTATCTGGTTTATTATGTCAAAAAGATTGATAAGCGGCAAAATAACATTAAAATTATCGCCACGGACAAAGCCGGCAATAAAGAGGAAATTTCCTGGACCTACATCAATACCCGGGGGAACAGCTAAGATGGATAAAGTAATTACCGGGGCGGTTATCCAGGCGCGGGTTGGTTCCAGCCGATTATCGGGAAAAGTTATCCGCTTGCTGCATCGCCAGCCTTTGATTACCCATGTGATTAATCGGGTAAAGACCTGTCGGACACTGGACAAGGTCGTTCTGGCCACCAGTTTTAACGATCTGGATGAAGTCCTGGTCAACCTGGGCTTCGATGAGAACTGCAAAGTCTTTAGGGGGGATGAGAATAACGTGCTTAACCGTTTTGTCATGGCGGCTCAAATCCATGAATTAACCAATATCGTGCGGGTAACCGGCGATAACCCCTTAATCTCGCCGTCGCATCTTGATCAGATGGTCGAACAGTTCCTGGCGGAAGACCTGGATTATTCCTGGATACAGGGATTGCCACTGGGCTTGGGGTGTGAAGTTGTTAAAGGCAGCGTTTTGGCAGACCTGGATAAACAGGTTCTCGAGGATTATCACAGAGAGCATGTAACTATTTATATCAGGGAAAACCTGGATAAATATAAAGCCAGGCCCTTGATAGCCGAGGGAAGGTATCAGCGCTCCTATCGTTTGACAGTTGATTGTCTGGATGATTTTCGGCTAATGGAAAAAATATACGCCAATTTATACAAACCTGGATATATAATCGATATCGGGGAAGCCCTGACCCTGCTGGACAATAATCCTCAAATAGCTCAGTCCAATTCTCACATTGAGCAACAGGTCTTCAAGCCCACGACTTGAAGATAGATACGCTTCGCCCGTTCTGTTTTATGGCCTGCGGCACTTTTAACACCGCATAAAAAAGCGTCCAGGGAATTAACCCAAGACGCTTTTTTATTTACTAGTAAATAAAAGATAACTATTCACTTTTCTTACGGAAACCGCCCAAACCTAAAAGACCGGAACCTAAAAGTAACATGGTGCCTGGTTCTGGTATTTGAGGATCGATATCGCCGGCATACTTCAGATTGTCAGTGTCAGCAATATAAGTCAGGTTGTCATTGGCGCCGAAATATCCTGTTTGGCTGTTAGTGAAGTCGATGTTCAGGTAGCGCCATAAGTCGCCAACCGGAGCGTCTGAACCAAGAGCGACCATATCGATGTAAGTAGCGTCGATATTGCTGATGGAAGTACTTGATACTGAAAAAGTTGTGCCACCAGCTGAACCTGCCGTACCGGGAAAAGGACTCCAGTGGATATCAAAGACAGTATCACCAATACCTGCGTCAATCAGCAGACTGGTAATGGATGCGCTTGAGCTGGACAGCGCCCAGTTATTATAAAAGGTGTCGCCAAAGGTGTCGCCGGATTGTGATAAAGCCCAGCCGGTTCCAACAGCGGCGCCGGAAGTTGCGCCAGTGTCGCCCCAGATAGCCGTTTCAGTGCCGCCGGTAGCGAAAGTAGCGGTAACGGTCATGCCGTCCATCATAGCGCCGTTTGTTGCGTAACCAGTCAGAGCGGAAGTTGATTGAGTTGTGTTGTTGACGTAACTTACAGTGTGAGCGAAGGAACTGGTTACCATAAATAGCATACAAGCGATAGCTAATACGCTAATAATTGTCATTTTTTTCATGTTTACACCTCCTTTCATTATGGATTTTAAACTAAAACTATTAAAAAATTAAAAGTAGACACTTTTAATAGTACTTTAATCATAAATCACATTGTATTCAATTTGACAGCCCGCTCACATTTATGCAATTTCCGTGCCGTATTTAATTAAATATCTTTAAAACCCTGATTGTGGCTTGCCATCAAGATGAATTATCAATTGTAAAAAAAGAGGGGATTAATGCAGGTAAAATAAATGCCAAAGACAAGCAAAATAATTCCTAAAACAGGTAAAATTTTATCTAAAACGTGTTGCGAACAGGCGTAATCTTTCTTTGCCACCAGCCAACCTATTGTTTTAGCCCTTTAACTGCTACTCGCATGATAGATGGATTCTTTACTACGCGAAGGATAGATATGCCGGTGAGCCTGTTTATAGCGCTTAGCGAGAGGAACTTAGAGTCTAAGAGTGCCAACGGCAAAAATCCTCAAACTGTAAGCTTGAAAAAGAGTCCCCCTAACAAAATTTACACTTGGCTGCGCTTTGCTTTAGCCGGTAAGTTTTTGATTGATAACCGTTATCCACGCTTTTTAAAAAGCTTCCTTTGTTTTGATTTTTGTCAGGTCTTTTTCCGGTAGAGGTGGGAGAGGGGCCTTTATGCTGGCCAGTGTTCCGCCTCGTTTACGGCCGACGGCAGGGCCTTGGCCTATTTTAAAGCCGGCTTCAAGCAGTCCTTTGCGCACTCTCTGGTTGGCGCTGTAGGTCGTTAAAATCGACCTGTCATTCATCATCCTGAAAACTTTTTTAAAAATATTTAAAGTCCACATTTCGGGGTTCTTGGGCGGGGAGAACGGGTCCCAGAACACGGCGTCAAATTTACCCTCAAGTTTATCAATAGTTAAGGTAGCGTCACCCAGGACCAATTGTATTTTGCGGTTACCTTCTTCATAACAGCCAGTATTGAGCAATTCCTTAAGCAGGGTCTGGTAATCCTCAAAAGGAGAGGGGAGGGTCTGGTTTATCAGTGATTCCAGCAAAGCGATGTCTTTCTCTAAAGATATTATTTCCAGATCAGCGTTTTGATTAGCCTGCTTCACCGTGTGCCAGGCCGCTAAAACATTATACCCCAAGCCGAAACAGACATCCAGGATTCTGAGTTTACGGCCGGATTCAGCTAAAGTTTCAAGGCCGCATGGACGAACATGTTTACAGAAAGCTTCATCTACAGCTCCGCTTATCGAATGAAAGGTTTCATCATACTGATCTGAATGTAGAGTCCAGCTACCATCGCCGGTTATAACAAGTTTAAGCTGGTTGTTTTTCATCATAGTTGAAGTGCCGTTTTAGCAAAACATCTTGACAGCAGTTAGGTGAAATACCTATAATATATTAATTCGAATCTAAACATGGAGCCAGCGTGGAAAAAGTAAATATCGAAAGAATAATTGAACGCATCAAAGATTTGCCAACCCTTCCCGATGTCGTGATGAAGGTTAACCAGCTGGCTAACGACCCTAAAACGTCCGCGACTGATATCGCCAAGATAATAACTACTGATCAATCTCTCAGCATGAAAATACTCAAGCTGGTCAATTCAGCCTTCTTCGGCTTCCCCGGCGAAATAAAAAGCATCTCGCACGCTATTACGATTTTAGGCTTTAAAACCATTCAGAACATAGCGTTAACTATATCGGTTTTCGACATGTTTGGCAAGAGCAAATCGCTTGGTAACTTTGATCGCAAGGAATTCTGGAAACACTCTATAGGCTGCGCCGTCTGCGGGCGGCTAGTCGCCACCAAGCTTCATTACGAAGACGCCGACCTGGCCTTTACCGGGGGATTGTTGCATGACATAGGCAAGATTATCCTGGACCAATATCTCCACAATGAATTTGTCAAAGTCCTGGAGGAGTTGACAAAGAAACCAGCCTTTATTTATGACGTGGAAAAAGAAGTGCTCGGATTCAACCACTCTAATCTGGGCGAGCAACTGGCAAGCAACTGGAAACTGCCAAAACCATTAATTGACGTTATTGGTCATCATCATAAACCGATGGCGCATCCTCAAGACGATAAGCTGACCTATATCGTTCATATGGCTGACGTTATCTGCCGGGCAAAGAAAATCGGCGCCAATGGCGATTCCCGCCAGCCCAAACTGGGTAAAGAGATTGTCGAGGAACTGGGTTTCAGCCTTCTCGACCTGGAATTAATCTTGCGTCAAGTCAATAGCGAGATGAATAAAGCCATTGATTTCCTGAAATTAACATCAGCCGCTTCACGTGAACAGTCAACATCCTCGTAACGAACGTGAACTAATCCGGTATATCTCAAGCAGTTTCTCTTTGAAAGATGACAACGTTCCGCTTTCCCTTGGCGATGATGCCGCGGCCTTGAAATGTTCCGCCGGCAAAAGCCAACTCCTTACGGTTGACACGTTGGTTTCAGGAACTCATTTCCTGGATATCGCGGAAGACTACTTTAACATCGGTCGCAAAGCCTTGCTGGTAAATATCAGCGATATAGCCGCCATGGCTGGTATCCCCAGATATTTTTTATTATCGCTGGTAATTCCGGAAAACTTGGGCTTTGATAAGATCATGAATCTGATCGAAGGAATGGCGCGGGTATCACGAGAGAACCGGCTTGTCCTGCTGGGGGGAGACTGTGTTAGCGGCCCGGCGTTAACCATAAGCATCACCCTGATTGGTGAAACGGAGTCTGGGCAAGGGATTGCCAGAAATAACATCCAGGCTGGCGACGGCCTGTTTTTAACCGGGACGACCGGAGAAGCGGCGGCCGGCCTGAAATATCTGACAGAAGACAGAACCCGGCTTTCAAACGCGCAGTCTGAGTTAATCAGAAGGCATCTGACCCCGCCTAACCATGTAAAGACAGCCCGATTTTTAAAAAACAACTTTTCGCTTGGCGGACTTCTGGATTTAAGCGACGGCCTTTATGAAGGCATAAAAGAACTTGTGTTGGCTAACGACTTGGGATTCTTGATAAATTGGGATAAAATACCGGTCTCGGAACTACTGAAAGATAATTTTACGGAAAAACAAATTGAAGAGTTTCTCTTTTATGGCGGCGAGGATTACGAACTGCTTTTCACCGCCCCCCTTAAGGACTCGACAGACATTATTTCACAATCATTTGAAGAACTTGGCATTAAGATCAGTCTGATTGGTGAAGCAAAACCACCAAATTTCGGTATAAAATTGGTACAAAACGGCAAAACCAGAGAGCTATCTGGAGCTGGCTTTAAGCATTTTAACTTCTGAATCAGTCAGATGACGATAATCCTTTGGCCTTAAGCCTCCAAGCGTTAATGGACCAAACGCGATTCGGCTGAGTTTGACGACTCTAAGCCCGCAGGCCTCGCACATTTTTCTGATTAAGTGTTTTCGACCTTCCGTAACCGAGATCAGCAGAAAAGAATTGTGAATCGTGCGTCTCTGCAACTTGACGGCAACAGCTTTTACCGGCCCGTCCTCAAGCACGATACCCCTTTTTATTTTCTCGATGATTTCCGGCGTAACCTCGCCGCCAACCTTCACTTTATACTTTTTTATAACTTTATGAGAGGGGTGGGTCATCCGCTGAATAAACTCGCCGTCATTGCTCAGCAGAATCAGCCCCGTGGTATTAAAATCAAGCCGGCCAACCGGTTTGACCAACTTCCTCAGGTTCGGGTCGATCAGATCAACAATCAGCTTTCTGTCTTGCGGATCAGCGAGGCTACAGAGAAACCCGGCCGGCTTGTTGAGCATCAGGTAGATTTTCGCGATTACCGGTTTAACAATTTTGCCACGCCACTTGACGACGTCAATACCTGGATCAATACACGTCCCCAGCCTGGTGACGACCTGGTCGTTAACCTTTATCTCGCCTTTTTCAATTAACTTCTCCGCCTGACGCCTGGAAGCGACGCCTGAAGCGGCCAGATATTTTTGCAGACGCACGCTCTTTTCAGTTTTATTCACCGGATTCGCCATCCTCAGCGCTGGAAAGTAAATCTTTAAAATCAGCCAACTGCGGCATCTCGGAGATATCCTTGAGACCAAAATATTTCAAAAAGAAAGGCGTGGTACGGTATAAAATAGGACGACCCGGCACTTTTTTCCGCCCCGCCAAAGTTATGACTTTTTTGTCGATCAGTTTTTTTATCGTATGAGACACACTGACTCCCCTGATTTCTTCGATCTCCAGCCTGGTAATCGGCTGCTTATAGGCAATAATCGCCAAGGTTTCTATGCTGGCTGTGGATAAACGGTTCTCCTGGGCGGCGAACATCTTCTTGATCCAGGAAGAGTACTCAGGCAAGGTATAAAACTGGTAACCGCCGCTGATCTCCCTGATATTAAAGCTCTGTTCGCGCGACTGATATTCCTTCTTCAATTCATCGACCAGGATAGCTACCGTCTTGGCGTCAATTTCCATGATTTGCGCTATTTTATCACTCTTGAGCGGAACGTCGCTTACGAAAAGCAGGGCTTCCAGGATTTGCTTGGCTTCAGATATTTTCATCAGGCTACTTCTAGGGAAAGCTGGGCCGGATAGCCGCGTATTTCACCAAATAACTCAACTTGCTGCAAGACAATCAAGCCGTTCTTCGCCATCTCCAACAAGGCTAACAGGGCCGCGATCACCTCTTTTTTTGTCTTATAGTTCTTAAAAAGTTCCGAGATATTGACCAGATTTTGATAATGCATCATATGCGTCAACTCTTCAATTTTCAGATTAATGTTGATATCATCGACAATGATTTCCCGTACCTTGGGTTCGGTATTTATCAAGTGGATCAAACGATTGAAGGTTTTGACCAGCTCCAAAAGGTCCAGTTCAAAATAAGGCTCGTCCAACTTCTCCTCGATCAAACTTAAATCCAGGGGGCGGGTAAAATAATGACTTTCGTGCTCTTCCCTGGTAGCCAGCGTTCGGGAGATTTCTTTGAAACGTTGGTATTCCAGCAACTTTTCAACCAAAGGCGCGCGCGGGTCTTCGTCGATCTCTTCCTCTATTTTAACCATTTCCCTGGGAATCAGCATTTTGGATTTGATATACATCAAAGTCGCCGCCATAACGATAAATTCGCTGGCGACCTCAATATCAAACTGTTCCATGGCCGCAAGATAAGATAAGTACTGCCGCGTTACCTCAGCGATCGGAATATCGTAAATATCCATCTTGTTTTTCCTGATCAGGTGGAGCAGCAAATCAAGAGGCCCCTCGAAAGCCTGAAGTTTTACCAGATATCCGATCTTTTCACTCATGCCAAAGCATCCCGGCCATCTTCTTGGCCTTTTTCAAATTATCCCCGGCGACGGTTCCCGCCCGTTGATTGCCATCGTTTAACATTTCTATTATTTGCCCGGGCCGCTGAATCCAGCCAAGCCGTTTTTCGTAAACCGGAGCCATATAATTGATTAATTTTTCGGCCATGTTTTTTTTACAGTCAAAGCAACCTATGCCCGCGCTTTGGCAGTCGCTTTCAATTTGAGGCGTTTCATCGAGATTAATTATCTTGTGGAAAGCGAATACCGAGCAGACCTCAGGATGTCCCGGATCGTTACGTCGCACCCTGGCCGGATCAGTAACCATCCGCAGAACCTTTTCCCTCAAAGTTTGCGGACTGTCGGAGATATAAAGACAGTTATCATAACTTTTACTCATCTTGCGGTTATCGGTTCCCGGAACTTTTGGAGTTTCAGTCAATACCGCCGCCGGCTCAGGGAAATAGTCGCCATAGAAATTATTAAAACGTCTCGCAATCTCACGGGTTAATTCCAGGTGAGGAAGCTGATCCTCGCCAATAGGCACCGAGTTCGCCCGATAGATCAGGATATCAGCGGCCTGCAATACCGGATAGCCTAAAAAACCAATTGTATGCAGATCTTTATTTTTTAATTCCGTTTTCAACTCTTTATAAGTAGGATTCCTTTCCAGCCAGGGCAGGGGGACTATCATGCTGAAAAGCAGGGCCAGTTCGGTATGTTCAGGTACGGCCGACTGCACGAATACCACCGATTTAGCGGGATCGATCCCGCTGGCCAGCCAGTCAGCGGCGACCTCGATAATATTCCGGTTTAAAACGCTGGAATTTTTATACTCGCTGGAAAAAGCGTGCCAGTCAGCGACCATATAATAGCATTGGTATTCACCGCTTTCCTGGAAACGACGCCAGGAAGCCAGCACGCCGAAATAATGTCCCAAATGAAGTTTACCGGTAGGACGCATCCCGCTTAAAATACGTTTTGTTGTCATTAAACTTTCTTTCAGGCGGCGACCTGAACAATTGACAAATCGCCGCTGGTTATTGTTTTTATTTGGCCGTTCACGGTCTTTAGCATCAAAGCTCCCGACTGGTTGACATCGAGAGCGACCCCGGTCGCTTCGCTGCCGTCAGGCAGAGCTACCGAAACCTGTTCACCCAGGGTGCAGTTATATTCTTTCCAAGAATCAAGAATTGATTCGAACTGTTTGTCCTGAATCAGCTCATACAAAGACTCCAGTTGCTTTAAAATTTTCACGAATAAGACATTCAGGGATATTTCCTTTTTTAATTCCCGGTATACTGACGTCGCTTGCGCCCGGAGGGGCTGGGGGAATTTCGACATGCGAATATTAACGTTTAACCCAAAACCCAACACCAAAAAATGGATGTTGGCCGCCTCGGACTCGATTTCACTTAAGATCCCGCCCAGTTTCCGCCCGTTATAAAAAATATCATTGGGCCATTTTATGCTTACTTCCAGATTTGTCATTTCACGTATCGCCCTGGTGATAGCGACCGCCGCGGCAAAAGTAACCAGGGGCGCTTGCTGAGGCAGGATACCGGGCCTGAGAATACCCGAGGCCCAAAGCCCCCCAGGTAATGACAACCAATGCCGTCCGAGCCGGCCTTTTCCACCCCTTTGCAGGTTGGCGATTACGAACGTCCCTTCCCTGATTTCACTGTCTCTGGCTAATTCGATAGCCTTGGCGTTAGTGGAGGCCAGTTCCTTATACAGGCGTATATCCCGACCCAATAAACTGGTCTCAAGAAGCCTGCTTATCTCTCCCTCGAACAAGTCTCGGGGGGACGAGAGCAAACGATAGCCTTTCCGCCGGACAGTGAGGATATGATACCCCTCTTTCTTGAGTCGTTGAACCTGTTTCCAGACCGCCGTCCTCGAGACACCAAGCCGGTTGGATATTACCTCGCCGGATAAATAGCCTTTCGTGTCATGAAGCGCGGTTATTAAAGAATCCCTGATACTCTCTCTCAAACCTGGATCTCCATCTTCATCTTTAAAAAACGGACCTCGGTCGTTAGCAGCCCCAGAGAGAGATAATCAACTCCGGTTGACGCGTATTCTTTTAAATTTTCCGGCGTAATACCGCCCGAAGCCTCGGTTTGTGCCTTGCCGTCGACAATCGCCACCATTGTCCGAATCTGGTCAGCGGTCATATTGTCCAGCAGCAAGTGATCCGCGTTATTCCGTAACGCCTCTTTCACCTGGCTCTCGTTTTCAACCTCGATGGCGATCTTGGTCAGAGGCCCGGTATGTTTGCGGACCAAGCGGATAACTTCGCCGATTCCTGAGCTGAGCAACAGATGGTTGTCCTTGATCAAAACGCCGTCATCCAGGCCGAAGCGATGGTTGACCACACCACCCAGGTGGGTTGAGTATTTATCTAGGTACCGCCAACCCGGGGTTGTTTTCCTGGTATCGAGCAAACGACATTTAGTTCCTTCCAGCCGGGATACCAGCCGGGCGCTGGCGGTGGCGATACCGCTCATACGACCAATAAAATTCAGGATAATTCTTTCAGCCGCAAGCACGGCAAATGCCGGTCCGACTATTTCCAGCAGGTCTTTGCCTGGATTTTCGTAACAGCCGTCCCGAGTATTGAACTGAAGGCGAACCTCAACGTTTAACTGCCTGAAAACAATTTCCACCAGTTCCAGGCCGGCGATAATACCTTCTTCTTCCAGTATGATTTTAGCGAGACAATCACGTCGGAGCTGAGGTAGGGAAGCGGTGGTAATGTCTCCCTGATAGAGGTCTTCAGCTATTGCCAGAGATATTAATTGATTGACGCCGGGAATTAGTTTTAACAATTTGACTCAGATGACGTAGTTGCGTCTGTTGGCGATATCGCGCTTTGTTTGATCCAGAATGGTCTGCCACTCAGGACTACCCTTAGGTATATTTTTCGAATAGGAACGGATTACCTTTTCCGCTTCCCGTTCGATATCTTCTTCAATTTTAAGATCATTACGAATCACATCCGCGATTAAACGCATAACCCTGACACGCGTCTTATAATCAATCGCTTCTTGCGACTTCAGCTTATCGGTTATCTCTTCACAGAGCAACCCAATCTTTTCTTCGGTTAATCTCATAATGGGTAACCTAAAACACCAATCCTCTTTTACGAATCATTCTTTCCTTGGCTTTTTTGAACAGAGACTCATAATCGAGGCCTTCCTTGCGAATGGTTTGGGAATGTTCCTTCAGCATTTCCCGCACTTCCTGCTCAATACTGTCTTCCATTTCCAGGTCAGCGATGATTATCTTCTCTATTTTCTTACTCACAACGTCTTTTTTTAACAGCAGTTGGATTTCCTCATCTTCACTCATCACCTCCGCTATTTTTTTTGACAAATACTTGATTTTGTCAGGAGCTAATCTCATTTTTTATTCGCCTCTGCTAACTTGAACTTCCTCAGTCTGGAAAAACTCATATCCAGGACATACAGATTTCGGTTATTATCAACCACAAGATAATTAATTCCCTTGAAGGGCTGCTCAGGATTGAACTACTTTACATACTCGCCGCTGGAGTTGTAAATATTCACCTGGTTACCGGCGCCGCCCCTAATCGACTTCTCTTCGTTTCTATAATTCAGCACTGTACTTAACTCGAAACCCCGTTCGACCGGAACGCCGAAAAAATTACCCTCATTATCAGACTGAACGCTATAAGTGTTAAACATAGGCACGGCGTTTTCAGGCTTGGCCAGCTCAAACGAAAAAACTTCTGTTCCCAGCGAATCATAGATAACAACTTCGTATTGATCGCTACGAGCGTTTTTACGAGCTTTTTTCTTAAGTTCGACAATATCCTTGGCGGTTTCTATTTCATCGCGCCGCAGCCTTTTCTTTTCCCTGGATTTGCTTTTAAGTTCGTCCAGCAGGTCTTTTCTTTCATTCTGCAAATCCCTTATTTTCTTCCTGATATCCTCTATTTCTCCCTGCAAACTGTCTATCCAGGTAGCGTTGAGTTCAGGATTGCTCTGATAGTCACGCAGGTTCTCGATCTTGTCATTTTTATCATCAATCAAACCGTCGACTTCCTCAGTGATTTCATCCCTTTTCTCCCTGTTTTCCTGGATGTCCTGGTTCTGCCACTGGATCTCATCGCGAATCCTGGTAAGATTATCTTCCAGCCTTTCCAGTTCCAGCTTCATCTCGGAAGACATCAAAAGCTGCTGTAAAACATAAAGATTGTCTTTATTATCCAAATGGATAATCCTGAAAGGTCTTTCAAAGTTGACCACTGACTGGAAATTGCCCTGCTGGTCGAAATAAAGTATCTTGCGGGGCGACGCGATAATCATGAATCCGCGGCTGTCAACAAAAACCTGGTTGACCTCCTTGTAGCTCTCATCCTCTGTTTTCATCTCGCCCAGGGCGGCCTTTAAAACGCCTTTTTCATCAAATACCTGCACCGGCATTTCATTTATTTTCGTGAAAAACATTTTACCCTTATTGTTGACCAGGAATTTGCTGCTTTCGGGTGGATTCAAGTCAATGGTGGCCAGAATAGCTCCTTCCGGAGTCGTATTACAATCAAAGAGGTATAGTTTTTTATAGGTTCTCACATAAATATACCCCAGATTATCAATATTCAATTGCAAAACGGGATCTTTGACCGAGGAAATGTCGATATTTGACGCTAACTCGTAGCTAAGCATCTCGGCTTCATTTTGAGGAAAAGTTAAACTTGCAACGGATAACATAACAATAACGGAGATAATAATACCGCGAGTTTTAAACATTGATTTCCTCCCCAGAGAATTTAACACAATTTAAAATATTTATCAAAATATGTCAAGGAAAAAAGCTGGACATTACCTTAACCCCCTCCCCCCACTTCACTGACGGGTTACAATCAGAAGTAACGCGTCAGTGAAGTGGGGGAACCAGTAATGTCATGCCAGCGTATGCAGGAATCCAGTGGATTCCCGTTGGCACGGGAATGACAAAGAAGGTCTTTTCCCCGGAAGACTGACGGGTTACAATCAGAAGATTATCACCAACTTGTTTTCTTTTGAGGTATTCGTTATTTTTCCCCTTGGCACGAGTTGGATGACAATATCAGTAAATAGTCCCGTTTTCGCAGATAAACCAGTGGCCGCGTTGCCTGAAAATAATCTTATGCTTTAATTGTTCAGAGATCCGTATCGATAAGCAGGGTAACCGGCCCCCAGTTATTAAGTTTCACCTCCATCATCGCCTGGAAGACGCCGCTTTCAGTCTTGATACCGGTTTGAGCCAACTGAGTCAGAAACTCCCGATACAGCTTTTCGGCGATTTCCGGCGAGGCGGCTTTATCGTAACTGGGTTTACGTCCCTTACGGCAATTACCGTAAAGGGTAAACTGGGAAACCACCAAAGCTTCACCATTAATATCAACCAGTGAAATATTCTTGCGCGGATTATCTTCTTCGCCGGAAGCGGGAAAGATCCTCAGATTGATGATTTTCTTAATTAAATAATCAACATCTTTACTGGTATCCCGCTGGCCAACCCCTAAAAACAGGAGCAGGCCCCGCTTGATTTTGCCGACCTCCCGGTCATTAACGGCAACGGAAGCTTCTTTAACCCGCTGTATAACCACTTTCATCCCGACACGCTCCCCAATTTCTTAAAAATCTTCATTCATCGTCATTTTTGATCCGCTCCTACCAATCGTGGATTAAATTTATCGCTTCTAAGGGCGTCAAGTTGTTGGGATCAATCTCGCGTATTTCATCGACAACCGGATGGCTGATTAAGGGAGAAAAAAGACTCAACTGGAAGTTGCTCTCGACAACGGGCGGGGGCCCGGCGAAAGAAGCTTTTCCTTCTTTGGTATAATTTTTCTCTTCGAGATTTTTCAGGATTTCCTTGGCCCTTGTGATAACTTCACGGGGCAGTCCGGCCAGCCGACCGACCTGAATACCATAACTGCGGTCAGCGCTGCCCTCAATAATTTTACGCAGGAAGATTATTTCATCCCGCCACTCACGGACAGCTACGTTATAATTCTTGATCCCGCTATAAATCGTGGCCAATTCAGTCATTTCAAAAAAGTGGGTGGCGAACAGAGTTTTGGCGCCGATCTTGTTTTTATTGTAGATGTACTCGGCAATCGCCCAGGCGATACTGATTCCGTCGAAGGTGCTGGTACCCCGACCTATCTCATCAAGGATGATCAAACTGTCGGCGGTAGCGTTATTAAGGATATTGGCGGTCTCGTTCATCTCCACCATAAAGGTGCTTTCACCCATCGCCAGGTTATCTGAGGCCCCGACTCTGGTAAACACACGGTCAACAATACTCATTTCAACCGCTTCGGCGGGAACAAAGCTGCCAATCTGCGCCATAAGAACAATTAAGGCCACCTGTCTTAGCCAGGTTGATTTGCCGGCCATGTTAGGCCCGGTGATTATCAAAAGACGATTCTCATCGTTATCGAGGAAAGTATTGTTGGGCACAAATTCCTCGTTTTTAACAGTTTTTTCAATCACCGGATGGCGGCCGTTAGTTATTTTCAAGACGCCATTATCGACAATTACCGGCTGGCAGTAATTGTTTTCCTTGGCCGTTTGCGCCAGGGAAGCGTAAACGTCGATCAGGGCTAAACAATGAGCGACCTCCTGAAAAACCGCTGTCTGGCTGATCACCCGCTCTCTGACCTGCTGAAACAACTCGTATTCCAGATTGTTAATTTTTTCTTCAGCGCCTAAAATTAGCGATTCTTTCTCTTTAAGCTCCGGCGTTATGTAACGCTCACAGTTAGCCATTGTCTGCTTGCGGATGTAATTATCGGGAACCAGGGACAGATTGGTGGTTGTCACTTCCAGGAAATAGCCGAACACCCGGTTGAATTTGACTTTGAGCGATTTGATACCGGTTCGTTCCCGTTCCTGATTCTCCAGTCGGGCAACCCAGTTTTTACCATCGGCGCTGAAAGCTTTTAACTCATCAAGAGTGTCGCTGTAACCGCTTCGGATTATTTTGCCCTCTCTTACGCCAAGGGGCGGATTGTCAACTATCGCCTTACTGATTAACAGAGATATTTCAGCCACTAAATCAAGATGTTCGAATAGCTTGTCTTTGATGATTTTCAGGTTAAATGATTGTGTCTTTTCAAGAATACCAACAATTTCCGGAACAATTTTAAAAGATTCCCGAAAGGCGGCCAAATCCCTGGCGGAAGCTGAAGCGACGCGGCCTAACCGGCCTAACAGCCTCTCCAGGTCGAATACTTTGTTGAGCCTGTCCTGGATTTTCCCCCTCATTAATAAATCGTCATGCAGTTCGGCGACGGCTTGGTGACGGGACTCAAGGCTACCCTTTTCCCTGAGCGGATGCAGAAGCCACTGGCTTAACAATCTCGCGCCCATAGCCGTTCTGGTAGAGTCAAGCGCTTCGATCAAGGTGTTACGGCGGCTGTTGTCCTGAGCGTTATGGGTTAACTCCAGATTGCTCTGAGTCGCTTTATCCAGCGCCATAAACCGGGACAGGTCATAGCTGTGCAGGCGGGTAATTTGGGTTAAATGGGTTTTCTGGGTATCTTCAAGGTACGCTAACACAGCGCCGGCGGCGGCGATTGCCTGCGGCTTGTCATCACAGCCAAAACCCTTTAACGAACGCACATTGAAATGCTCTAACAATTTATTGTAGGCAAAACTGGATTCGAAATTCCAGTCTTCCATAATCCTTACAGAGGAACGTAAACCCGTCAGCGCCTTTTTGATCTCCCTGTCTTCAGCCAGCGAGGAGGATATGATACATTCCGGCGGCTTCAGACTGGATAACTCCTGAGCCAGACAAGCGAAACGACGGTCTGAATTGAGTTGGGTTACCCTGAACTCACCGGTGGTTATATCGACTGAAGCCAACCCCAGCGTTTCCTGGTCCCCGCTGATGCCAACCAGGTAATTATTCTCTTTCTCATTGAGCAGGACACTTTGCGAGACTGTTCCCGGCGTAACCACCTGAACCACTTCGCGTTTAACAATACCTTTACTGGTCTTGGGGTCTTCAACCTGTTCACAGATCGCGACCCGATGCCCGGCTTTCAGAAGTTTAACCAGGTATGGCTCCGCGGCGTGATAGGGAATACCGGCCAGAGGAACATTACCTTGACCGCTGCCTCTGGTGGTTAGGGTTATTTCCAGGATTTTAGAAGCGACTTCGGCGTCACGACCAAACATTTCGTAGAAGTCGCCCATGCGAAAGAAGAGGATGGAATCAGGAT
>JAJRWM010000134.1 GCA_024276815.1 bacterium | reverse complement strand
GGGGCGCCCGGTTACGGCGGCTGGCCATATTTTCCGCTCTTTTATCCTGATTGGCGCGCAAGAATTTTTCGTAGTCGGTAGACTGGTGGTCGCCGGTCTCAATATCGATTTTGTTACCGCTAAAGTTATTGCGGTTAACGGCCGGATAGGAGGAGTTATTGATAAACAGCGCCCTTACCCGACTGTTTTGAAATTCGTTTTTGGTTACTTTGACCGAAGCTCCCTGATTCAAGATTACCGCCGTGTCGTTTTGGCTGAAGATATTGCCGCTGATTTCACTCTGCGCTTTTTTTTCAATACGAACCGCCAACTTATTGTTTTTAAAGATATTTTTCCTGATGGGCGGGGCGGCGCTCATGGAGACCAGGACGGCTGTTTCTTTCTGCCCCCGGAACTCGTTTCGGCTGATTAGCGGGGCGGCGCCCGGGTAACGGCAGATAATACCGATATTGTTACCGCTAAAGATGTTCTTGGCAATTATTTTCGGCGTTGACTGCACACAGCGGAGGGCGGTTTTATTATTATTAAAAGTATTATTGATTATTTCCGGAGCGGCTTCCTGAAGAGACAGGATGCCGTCCTCCTGATTGCCGCTTATCACGCAATTACTGATTTGTCCTCCTGAGCGTTGCTGAATTTTAACACCAACACGATTGTAACTTACTTCACAGTTACTGACTTTCACCAGGGAATTGCTGATATTTACGCCTACTTCAGCCTGGCTGACCGTGGCGAAGCTGATCTCGTTCCCGGCCTGGGCGTTAACGAAACTGATGCCGCCCCAGTTTTGTTTGACGACCGGATTATGGCCCCAGAGTTTATCCCAGAATCCTGCTCGTTCGGCTTTGGCGGTCAGGATAATTCGATTGCCAGGTTCGCCAACAGCGACCAAAGAACCGTATACAATCAGTTCACCGGGACTCTCCGGCCGGGTGGAAAAGTAAACCCGGGCCCCGGGCTTAATCACCAGTTTCCCGGACGCTTCGATTATAACTGGACCGTTGACTTCCACCACGTCCCGCCAGACAACCGTCTTCTTCAGGCTTCGGGAACCCACCACCGTTAGGGCGCGAAGGTTAAACAAGGGTAAGCAGAGCAACAAAGCGGACAGGATAAATTTCATTCCACCACCTTAAGGTAGACATCGATGTTTTTGCGTACTTCTTTCTTTTTCAGTTCAACTCCGTTGCCCGAACCGTCATATTCGCCATACAACTCGCCGGGAAGGGGCGGGCCGCCGGTGGTATCGCGGGCGCCGATGTAATACCGCCCGGGTTTTTCAAAATTAAGCACATATCGTCCGTCGGCTCCGGTCTGGCGGGAAACATAGGGCGGTCTCTTGCCATTCATCGTCCGGTTCTCATAGGCGAAAGCGAAAGCGCCCGCTATCGGTTTACCGTTCTGGTCTCTGATCGTGCCGGTCACAGCGATCGCGCCGGCCTTTATATAGGTAGAAACTTTGCGCTTGCGAGGCCTGGTTTTTGAAATACATTCGAGATCAAACTCCAGGAACTCCCCGTCAGTGACCTGAACGGGATTTTGCGGCAGATAGCCGAAGTAGTCATCTTTTCGCAAGGGGCCGGACCAGCCGCCGTCTTGTCTTTTTTTGGCGATTACGTAATATTTACCGGGCGGTAATTCAATCTCGAAGCGGCCGTCGGCTCCGATATCAGACAACTCCAGGCTGCCCGGTCCCCGGAAATGGCTGGCGCCGTCCAGGTAAATATATATTCTTGAGCCGCCCAGCGGTTTCCCTCCGTAAGTGACCCGCCCCCTGATGCCCGAATTGCCGCCAATAAGCTTGTGGGCGGCTTTGCTTTTACTCAACGGCTTGACCGGCTTCAGGTTCAGCCCGACCCGGCTGCTCTCTCCCGGCCCGAAGAAAACCGGATTACCGCCATAAAAACAAAACCGGTCGCCGGCTTCGGGAAGACCGGGAGGACCGGGATTATTTTTTTTCAGGGCGACCAGATAATAACTGCCGCTGGTTACCAACAGCGAGGTTTTACCCTTTTCATCGGTTGGCCGGGAAGTAAAAACAGGCGTAGAGCCAAAACCATCCGGAGTCTTGGGCAGGAAGCGGGCCACCGCGCCGCTGAGCGGTTTACCATCCAGAACAGCTTTTATTTCCACCCGGCTTAAACCGTTTTCTTCCCGGTTTAAGCCGTCTTCCTGCGCCAGCCGCGGCTTGAGATTAGCGCATCCGCCCAGCGATAAAATCAGGATCATCAAAGCGAAGCGCCGGCTTAGGTGACGTACTTTTTGCTGCCGGCAGGTTAAAGCTTTAGTGCTGGATGACTCGCACGATAGATATGCGGGGGTGCCGAGGGTGCGGTGTTTTTCCCCCAAAGAGCCCTCTGGATTTTCCTTGTTTTTGCTTTTAATATGCTCCAGGCACGGCTTATAATACTTTTTAATAAACAAACCACTCACTCCCGAAAAGGCGCCACGGTAAGGTTCACGCCTTTCAACGTTTTACCGGTCTCAATTTTGATTAAATGCTCAGGATTGTCATCATAGGAACCAACCCAGTCGCCGGGTTCCAGAGGTCCGCCCAAAGAACCGCGCGCCCCCAGATAATAGACGCCGCCCTCGGTTAAATAAATGGCATAGCGGCCATCATCGGTGGTGAAATTGGATTTCGCCAGCGGTTTCCCCACGACCTGGTCCCGGGCGTATAAAAAAGCGAATACTTTGCTGACCGGCTGTTTTTTATTGTCAATAATCAGACCATGAATCGAGGTTTTGGTCTCGCTGATTATTTTACCTTCCTGTACTTTTTCCCAGAGAGCCGAATCGGGATTTTTCAGAATGATCGGAGCTAGTTTTATAACTTGACCGGCCTCGACGGTTACCGGGTTGTTCACAGACTCGCCAATCAGGTCGGCCTGGGCGACCGGCCCCCGGACATTACCATTCCGCCTGGCCCGCACCAGGATGTTATAAGTTCCGGGGTTAAGCTTGAACCGGTAACTTCCGTCCCCGGAGAGCGGCTGGGCGGCTTCATAGGCCGGGCCACGGATGTCTGCGTTAAAGGGGTAGGCGTAGATGAAAGCGCGGTCCAGGTTTTCGCCCCGCACCAGCCCGCTGATTACCCCGGCGTCGGCTCGAAGCCTGTTGCTTCGCTCGCTGGTTATTTTGCTGACTTCGATCAAACCTATGTCCACGGCTTCCCCCCCCACCCGGCAGGGATTGCGGTCGTAAACTCCAAGGAAGTCGCCAATTACCAGCGGCCCGGTCTGAGCCTGGTTCTGTCTCATTCGGGCTACTAAATAATACTCGCCCGGTTCGACCTCAAGGCGGAAACGTCCCCGGTTATCGGTCGGCGCGCTGAGAGCGGTATAAACTTCCTTCAGGTTGGTGTTCGGGGTATTGTAGGCGTAAACAATAGCCTCGGGAAAAGGTCGTCCCTAGAAAACCACGGTTCCCCCGATCTGGCCGTTACGCTGAGCCTGGCATCCGGTCAAGAAAAGACAAAGCGATAAAACGGTTACTAGAGTGTTTAACGAACAAAAGCAAGGACATCTCAGGGGGCTCTTTTGGACTTCGCTAAAAACCAGCTCGTCGATAGATATAGAAAAAACACCGCCCCCTGTAACCCCAGCAAAAACTTTGATTGGCAAAGCCTTACAAAAGAACGTTAAAGGTTTTAGTTTGACCATCCGGATTTTCCTCGGCAGATAAAAATTAGTAACGCTATAAAATAGCATAGCATACCGGCGTAGGCGGTTTTAGTAAAACCATAATTGAGCGTGAAAATAGCGCCGCCAATAGCCCCCAGAATCGAACCCAGGCCGTTAACCGCCCATCCTAAAGGCAGTAATGAATCCTCTTCAGGCAGGAGACTCAGCCCGGCGGCCAGCGGCATTCCCAGCAGGAAGCCCAAGGGCAAAACCAGTAAGACGGAGCTGATGATTCTCACTGTCAGAGAGTAACCAATCAACTGTTCGCCGCTCCAGGTCAGCAGCCAGAAATAACCGGGCAGCCCCAGGCTCAACAGCAGCAGGGCGGTTTTGGCCTTGCGATAGACGTCTTTACCCCCGTCCCAGCTCAAGCTCATAGAGCCAAGACCGCCAAAGACCAGCAGGCTGAAAAGGGTGACCGACAGCGAATAAATGGGCTGCCCCAGCATAAAGACCAGGTACTTCAGCAAGGGGATCTCGATCAGCATATAGGCGAAACCTGTCAACGTGAAATAGGTTAAAGGGCGTAAACTATGACTTATCGGAACCGGGCCGCTGAGTAAAAACGCCGGCAACAGCAGCGTGACAAGCGCTAAAATCAGCGTAATCAAAAAAATTGTCCGCATAACGAGGACCGTACGGTCATTATAGCCCAACTGGTTTTTCTGAATCGATAAACTCCAGAAGGAAGCGGGTTTGATCAGGTAGTTGAAGAAGGGCCGGTCGTCAGTCGGCGGACTAAGGTCAAAATCTGAAACCCCGGTCTTGAGTCGGTTCGGCCATTGGTAAGGTTTTTGACCGCTGAATTCAGTTTTAAAGCCGTTTTCAGTTACGACGCCGGCTAATACAGCTAAATCCTCGCTATTAAAAGCTGTCTTTTTAACCAGCAACGTCGTCATGCCCCGTTGGCTGGCCATGAAAATATGCTCCTGAGGATTGGCGACGCCCTGTCTGGTCAATGCTGTACGGGCTAAATTAAGCAAACGGCTCCTCGCTTCCGGAAACAGGAGATGGGTAATCGAGATAATCCCCCCGGCCGTTAAATGATCGAGATAATCCCGGAAGGCTTCCACGGTGTAAAAGTAATTCTCGCTCATCTGGAAGGCTCCGGCCTGGGGATGGATGTAGGAATAAAGTTGCGAGGCCTGAATGATATCGTATTTTTCCGTCCCGCTCCTCAGGAAATTACGGCCCTCGGTAATTTCGACCCTGACGACCGGGTTATTGTAGATATTGCCGCTGAACCCGGCGAAATCGTTCCGCAGGAAGCTGACCACCTTCGGGTTAAGCTCAACCGCTGTTATGTCGGGGCTGTCATTCGCCAGAGCGACTAAAATCTCCGGACCGCCGCCGGCGCCCAGGATCAGCGTCCTGGGTTTTTCGAGCAGCCGATAGCCCAGCGCCGTGATCAAATACCGGGTAAAGCCAAGTTCCTCTTTTTGGCCGCTGTATTTTGTGATCTTGGTATAGCCGGTATAATTAATCACCAGGTCAAGCTGTTCCGGTATTTTCCCGGTAAACCGCTCGCTGATCTCGCGCAGCCATCGTCCCTTTGCCCCCCCGCCCCGATAGACCGCGACCCGGGAGGTAGCGTTCCAGGCGGACTTTACCAGCGGCATCCTGAACCGCCCGCCGGTAAAATCCAACGTCAGTTCTCCGTTGATAACATTGAGAGCCAGGAAGAACACAAGGAGTAAACCGGCGGCGCCCAGGGCCAGCCGTTTCCCGGGGAAATAAATTACCACGCTCAGCAGACAGATTAATCCCAGGATTAAAAGGAGCCTGACCGGGCTGATCAGGTTGAGTAAGGGCACGGCTAAAAAGCAGCCCAGGCCGGAACCCAGCAGGTTGCAGCCGTAAATCAGCGGGGAACGTTTGCTGAACAGGTAGACCAGAAGACCAAGAAACGTGCCGATAGCCCAGAAGGGCAAGCTGATGACAAGGTAGATTGTACCGAGCTGGATTGTTTGCGACAGGCCGAAATTGCTGACGGGCCGGATCGGACGATAGTTCAGCGGCTGGAAGATGCCGAAGATGTTCTGAGCGTCAACCACGCCCTGATCCAGCAAAAGGAGGGTCAGGTAGACCGCGAGGAAAGAAAGGGCCATTCCCAGGGCCGCCCGGAAAACATAATCGTCGAGCCTTTCCGGAGCGATTTCAGTACGAACAAAACAGACAATCACACCGCCGCCGGCCAGACCCAGCATGGCCAGGGCGATACTGAGCGAAGCGAAGTGGTACCACATGAAAACCGAGAAGACACGGATTAAGGAAATCTCGTAAACAATAGTCGCTATGGATAAAACTATTAGTATTAAAAGCGGTTTCTTCAGAGACATCAATTAAGCGCTTTCCAGAAATGTTTTGCGAAAGAAGTTCTTTAGAGCAAATCACCAGGCAAGGCAAAACAAGAACCTTGAAAACCCCGATTTTTACGCCGAAGTCGAATTGGCTGAAGCGGTATGCTTCTTGCCAAACCTTCCCCATATCTATCCCTTTTCACTCTTGCCTGAAATAATTATACCTGAAATAGTCGTTTAATTCCTGCTTATAGTCTTTACGCAAAGCAAACACGCAAAGCAAAAGCGGAACTTGACAGTTTTGCCGGCTTTTGCTATAATCACCGTTACTTTGCTTTTTTAAGGATAAAAAATAATGAAAATTCTGATTACCGGAGTAACCGGATTCGTTGGCTCCCATATGGTTGAGTACCTACTGGGAAAAGAGGATGTCAAGATCCATGGTTTGAGACGCTGGCGCAGCCGGCTGGACAATATTAACCACCTGATTGACAATATTGTTCTCGAAGAGTGTGATATCAGGGACGCGACTTCAGTGTACAATATGATCAAACGGGTAAAACCTGATCGCATCTTTCACCTGGCGGCCCAAAGCTTTGTGCCGACTTCCTGGCATGCTCCGGAAGAGACAATAAGCACCAATATGATTGGCAACCTGAATATTTATGAAGCCGTGAGAAACCTCGAAATCAATCCGCTGATCCAGGTCGCCTGCTCGTCAGAAGAGTACGGCATGGTCTATCCCGCCGAAGTGCCGATCAAGGAAACCAATCCCCTGCGTCCGTTAAGCCCCTATGGAGTCAGCAAGGTGGGTCAGGACATGCTCAGCTACCAGTATTATATGAGCTATAAATTAAACGTGGTCCGTACCAGGGGCTTTAACCATACCGGGCCGAGAAGAGGCGAGGTCTTCGTCTGTTCCAACTTCGCCAAACAGATAGTCGATATCGAAAAGGGCAAAAAAACGCCGATCATCAAGGTCGGCAACCTGGAAGCTAAACGGGATTTCACCGATGTCAGGGATATGGTGAACGCTTATTGGCTGGCCCTGGAAAAAGGCCTGCCCGGCGAAGCGTATAATATCTGTTCGGGAAAAGCCTACAGCATCCGGGAAATCCTGGACCTGCTGCTGTCAATGAGCAAAACCAGGATAACGGTCGAGGAAGACCCGGCGCGGCTGCGGCCCAGCGATGTCCCCATACTCTTGGGCGATAACAGCAAGTTCAGGAAGCAAACCGGCTGGGAGCCGACAATACCATTTGAGAAAACCCTGCGGGACATCCTTGACTACTGGCGGGATCAAACTTGAAATTCACCAGCCAAACATAACCAATATGGAGGAAACAAATGAGCACTTATTTATTCACTTCAGAATCCGTGACTGAAGGGCATCCTGATAAAATCTCGGATCAAATCTCTGACGCCGTTTTAGACGCGATTATGGAGCATGACCCGATGGGGCGGGTGGCCTGCGAGACCATGGTCACCACCGGGATGGCGATAGTCGCCGGGGAAATCACCACCAAAACATATGTGGATATCCCTAAACTAGTACGTAACGCCATCAAGGAAATTGGTTATACCCGGGCCAAATATGGTTTCGATTATGAAACCTGCGCGGTTCTGACCTCGATTGATGAACAATCTCCCGATATCGCCATGGGAGTTAATGAATTTGAAGATCATGAGCAGGGAGCGGGCGACCAGGGCATGATGTTTGGTTACGCGACCAAAGAGACCGCTGAACTAATGCCGCTGCCAATCTCTCTGGCCCATAAATTAACCATGCAGTTGTCGAAAGTGCGTAAAGACGAAACCCTGGCTTACCTGAGGCCCGACGGCAAATCCCAGGTTACCGTCGAATATAAAAACGACGGTACCCCGCTACGAATCCATACCGTGGTTATTTCCACCCAGCATGGCGCCGATGTTTCGCACCAGCAGATAAGCGAGGATATCGTGGAAAAAGTTATCCTGCCGGTATTACCCAAAAATTTGGTGGACGATGATATTATCTACCACGTAAATCCGACGGGGCGTTTTGTCACCGGGGGGCCTCAGGGCGACTGCGGATTGACCGGGCGTAAAATTATCGTTGATACCTATGGCGGTATGGGACGTCACGGCGGCGGCGCTTTCAGCGGCAAAGACCCCAGCAAAGTGGATCGCAGCGCGGCTTACATGGCTCGTTATATCGCCAAGAATATTGTCGCGGCTGATTTGGCGTACAAGTGCGAAGTGCAGTTGGCGTACGCGATCGGAGTCGCCGCGCCGGTCAGTGTCAACGTTCATACCTTTGGCACCGGCAAAGTATCGGAAGACACCCTGGTTAAACTGGTTCGGGAAAATTTCGGTTTGAAGCCGACTGAAATTATTGAACATTTAAAACTGCGGCGGCCAATTTACCGGAAAACAGCCGCTTACGGGCACTTCGGCCGGGAAATTCCTGAATTTACCTGGGAGAACACCGATAAAGCCGAAGTTCTGAAAAAAGCGGCGAAAAAATGAACCTGGGGCTTCGCCGGCTAAGCTGACGAAGTCTTCAGGCGGCATAAATAATAGTTGGTTCAAAATTAAAACGAGGTGAAAAAATGAGTTCGGTAACAGAAAAAGTAGATTGTGATATCAAGGATATCGGCTTGGCCGATAAAGGAAAGCTGAGAATTGAATGGGCTAATAACAGTATGCCGGTTCTTAACTTAATCAAGGAAAGATTTGAGAAGGAAAAACCCTTGCGGGGTATTACTCTCGGCACTTGTCTGCATGTGACCACGGAAACCGCTAATCTGGCGATTACCCTGAAAGCCGGCGGCGCCAATGTTTACCTTTGCGCCTCTAATCCTCTGAGCACCCAGGACGACGTGGCCGCTTCCTTGGTGCGCGACCATCAGATTCCGGTATTTGCCATTTGCGGCGAGGATAACGAGACCTATTACAAGCATCTGAACAGCGTTCTGGACGCCAAGCCGCAAATCACCATGGATGACGGCGCTGACCTGGTCTCGGTGATTCATTCCAAGCGTACGGATCTGCTGGAAGATATTATTGGCGGCACCGAAGAGACCACTACCGGCGTTATTCGTCTGCGGGCCATGGAGCAGGATAAAGTGTTGAAATTCCCCATCGTGGCCGTTAATGACGCCGATACCAAGCATTTCTTTGACAACCGCTATGGAACTGGTCAAAGCACTCTGGACGGCATTATCAGGGCCACCAATCTTCTCTTGGCCGGCACTACCGTGGTGGTGGTCGGTTACGGCTGGTGCGGCCGTGGTGTCGCGCAAAAAGCTGAAGGTATGGGGGCTAACGTCATTGTGACTGAAGTTGATCCCCTGAAGGGTCTGGAAGCGGTCATGGACGGGTTCCGGGTTATGCCTATGGCGGAAGCGGCTAAAATTGGCCGGATATTTGTTACTTTGACCGGAAATATTCATGTCATCCGCAAAGAACACTTTGAGGTAATGAAGGACGGCGCTGTTGTCGCTAACTCAGGACATTTTAACGTTGAACTGGATATCGATGGTCTGGAAAGCATTGCCAGGAGCAAGCGTCAGGTCCGTAAATTTGTTGACGAATATACTCTGGCTGACGGCCGGAAAATAAACATCCTGGGCGAAGGACGTTTAATCAATCTGGCGGCGGCTGAAGGTCATCCGGCTTCCGTTATGGACATGAGTTTCGCCAACCAGGCTCTCGCGGCTGAGTATATGGTCAGGGAATCAAAGAACCTGTAAAAGAGAGTATACAAAGTACCCGAGGATATTGACAAGGATATTTCCCGGTTGAAGTTGATCTCCATGGGCGTTGATATCGATGTCCTGACGGATGAGCAGGTTAAATACCTGGCCTCCTGGGAGATGGGCACCTAAATAAACAACCGGCAAAAGGCAGCCGCTGTTAAACAGCGGTTGCCTTTTTTTTGTTTTGACTTACGTGTGCGCCTGCGCTTTGGTTAATCACCTGTTTAATTTAAGAAAGGAAGGTTATATTTATGGATTTAGCGGCTACCATTAGAGATGTTCCGGATTTCCCCAAGGAAGGTATAATATTTAAAGACATAACCACTTTGCTGAAAGACGGGGCGGCCCTCAGGAAATCCGTTGACGAACTTACCGCTCCCTATGTTGGGCAAAAGATTGACCTGGTTGTCGGTTGCGAGTCCCGCGGTTTTATTTTTGGCACCGCTGTCGCCTACCAACTGGGCGTGGGTTTTATACCGGTCAGGAAACCGGGCAAGTTGCCGGCTGAGACCATTTCGGAAACCTACGAACTGGAATACGGCACGGCCAGCCTGGAAATCCATGCCGACGCGATCAAGCCGGGCGACCATATTTTAATCGTGGACGACTTGCTGGCGACCGGCGGCACGGCCAGCGCGACTGCCAGGCTCGTGGAAAAACTGGGCGGGAAGGTAGCAGGGATAGCTTTTTTAATAGAACTGACCTTTCTCAATGGTCGGGATAAAATAAAGAATTACCCTATAACATCCATCATTAACTATTAGTAACTTTTGTTTAACTCTGAGATAAAGGGAAGTGATCTTGGCAAATGGTTGAATTGGCTGAACTGGAGCGGGAAATAGCCAAATTTAATCCCCGGGCAGATTTCCCTTTAATCGAAAAAGCTTATAGGTTCGCGGCTGAACACCACAAGAATCAGCTCCGCGTATCGCAGGAACCATACCTGAGCCATCTTCTGGCGACCGCTCGGATACTCGTCGAACTCCACCTGGATGAAAAAACCATCGCCGCCTCTCTGCTGCACGACATCGTCGAAGATACTCCGATACGGATCAACCAGTTGCGGGAAGAGTTCGGCGCCGAGATCGCTGAACTGGTTGAGGGGGTTACCAAACTCACCGGCCTTAAATTCAAAAGCCCCGAAGAACACAAGGTTGAGAACCTGCGCAAAATGTTTGTCGCGATGGCCAAGAACGTTCGGGTCCTGGTCATCAAGCTCGCCGACCGGCTTCATAACATGCGCACCCTGGAATATCTCCCGCGGGAAAAGCAGGAACGCATCTCCAGGGAAACTCTTGAGATATACGCGCCGCTGGCGCATCGGCTGGGTATCGGCGTGGTTAAGGCCGAACTCGAAGACCTGGCGTTACGCTACCTGGAACCGGAGGCGTATAGCCGCATCAACGAGAGCATCCGGAAAACCCGCGCCGAACGGGCGGAATTCATCCAGCGCTATATCGAACCCTTAAAAAAACAGTTGAAAAAAGTCGGCATTAAAAGCGAGGTCAGCGGCCGGCCCAAGCACTATTACAGCATTTACCAGAAGATGAAAAGGAAAAATGTTGAGATTACGGAAATTTACGATTTAGTGGCCATCCGCGTCACCACCGACAGCGTCAAGGATTGTTATGGCGCTTTGGGTATTGTCCATACCTTGTGGAAACCGATGCCCGGGCGTTTCAAGGATTATGTGGCGGTGCCCAAGCCCAATATGTATCAGTCTCTGCATACAACCGTTTTCGGGATCAATGGCGAACCGGCGGAGTTTCAGATCCGGACCGTGGAGATGCACCGGATCGCCGAGGAAGGTATCGCCGCTCATTGGCGCTACAAGGCAAAGGGAAAAAGTAAGACCGCCAGCCGGAGTGAAGCCGAGAAATTCACCTGGATGGGGCATATTCTGGAGTTGAAAGACCCGCATGACTTCATGGAATCCCTCAAGATAGACCTTTACGAAGACCAGGTATACGTTTTTACCCCCCAGGGAGAGGTCAAGGAGTTGCCCAAGGGGTCAACCCCGGTTGACTTCGCTTACGCCATCCATTCCGATGTCGGTAATTCCTGTGTCGGAGCGAAAGTTAATGACCGGATCGTACCTTTAAGATATCATCTGGCTAACGGGGATATTGTTTCCATTTTGACCTCGAAACAAGCCAAGCCGAACCGGGACTGGCTGAAATTTGTCAAGACCTCGAAAGCCCGCGCCCGCATCCGCTCTGTCATCCGGGAAGCTGAACGGGAAAACAATATTCAAATGGGGCGTGGTATGGTGGAAAGAGCTTTGAAAAAGCAGGGCGTTGCCTGCGCGGAAGCCCTGACCAATGAAAAACTGCGACAGGCCGCTGAGCTGTTAAACTTAAACAAAATTGACGATCTGTTCGCCGAGGTTGGTTTTGGCCGCGTCCCGGCGATCCGGGTGGTGCGGAAACTATGTCCTGACCTGAAAAACAAAATAAGCGTTCCCGGGTCCAGGGGGAAAGTGAGCGCGCCTAAAACAGGCGTCATGGTTGAGGGGATGGACAGTCAGGTCATGTTGCGTTTGTCAAGGTGCTGCAATCCGGTTCCCGGGGACAAGATCATCGGCTTAATCACCATGGGACGGGGCGTCTCCGTACATCGGGCGAACTGTCCCAATACGGCCCGGTTTGACCCCCGGAGCCTGATTGAGGTCGCATGGTACTCGGAAAAGCGGGGCGCGTATGAAGTCAGCATTGATGTTGAGGCTTTTGACCGGGGTAATTTGCTGGCTGACATTTTGAAGATTATCGCCGAAGACAATATGACCATTAACTCGGCCAGCGCCTGGGCCACTAAAAAAAACATGGCGAAATGCCGATTCTTAGTAGAGATACAGGATATTGAACAGTTGGAGAGATTGATAAATAAAATTAAGCAGGTCAAAAGTGTTTTAACTGCGACTCGCAGTAATCCACAATAAATTTATGAGCGACGATAAAAAGCCCCGATTTTTTGATTTGGAAGAACACTCTGAAGGTCCGGAGGTAATCTGGACTGAGCCGAAGCCTGAGAATAAAAGCGTTCGGAGTATTTTGAGCAAAGCCTTTCTCTATTGTTTTCTTTTTCTGGTAGCCGCCGCTTCGCTCTATTACATATTTACCTATTTGATGGAGCGTGAGCGGCCGGCGGTTTTGTCTCCGGTAAATTCTGCTTCGTTGCCCGGTAAGTTACGGAATGGTCAGGTTAAGGAAGCGACTCAGGAAGCGACTCAGGAAATTCAGTATGTAGAGCGTAAGATTAAAAAGATTGTCAAGGTTGACAAGGAAATCAAGGTTAAGCGGGGCGATTCCTTTCTGGGTTTGCTGAACTATTTTTATCATGGCTATGACAAACAGTTGCAACAAAAAGTCAAAGCCGCCAATCCTCAGATCAGGAACTTTTCCAGCCTGATGATTGGCCAGACCTTGACCATGCCCGATCTCGAAGAAGAAAAAGAGATCATCGAAAAAGTTCCGGTAAACGCTTCACAAACCGGGAAGTCCACCAGCGGCCAGCGGATAGTTATCAGTGACTTCAGCGGTAACCGGAATAAGCACTGGATTTATATCCGGGGTCAGGTCGAGAATAAAGCTTCGGAAAGCCAGGATTTCATTAAGGTCAATGTGGATTACCTGGATGATGAACGCAATGTGATTACCAGTGATTTCACCTACGCTGTTGGCGAGAATCCTCTGAAGAGCGGCGAGACCAGGAAGTTTTTAATTATGTCCCGCAACGATCAAGCCATTACCAATTACGAGCTTTACCTTGAGTATTACTAGAGCGGGAAGACCGTGACTATTGTGGAGCTGGAGATGGGAGTCGAACCCACTACCTGATCATTACGAGTGACCTGCTCTACCAGTTGAGCTACTCCAGCCTGAGATTATAAGGATTCGAACCAGCGGGCCTTATTATACAATGAGCGGGCAAGTTTTAACAGCGAGAATTTCAAATCCGGTGAAAAAGGGAAAAGTTCTCCCCCTTGCCGCCGCGAAGGGATCTCATCCTTGTTGTGTACAGGACGTTTTACAATCGTTCGTGCGGAGGAGGCTCTGGAAGCCGCTGTAATCCCTGCCAGCATAATTTTGGCGTCGCTTTTACCAGGAAATATCTGCTACAATACCGCCTATGAAAAAACTAAACATCCGTGAAGTCGCGCTGCAAACGTTGCTTGACTGTGAGTTCAAATATCAGTTTCTTAATTCGGCTATAGCCTCTTCGCTGGCGAAAAGCAACTTAAGTGATAAAGATCGGGCGCTGTGTACCGAACTGGTGAACGGAACCACCCGCTGGCGGAAAAAACTGGACTGGTTTATCAGTCGTTTGGTCGATTATCCGGTGGAACAGCTCTCGCCGAAAATATTAAATATTCTGCGCCTGGCTTTTTACCAGAAAATATTTTTGTCTAAAATTCCTGATCACGCGTTGGTGAATGAAGCCGTGGAAATGACCAAGACCTATGAACCGGCCGCCGCATCCCTGGTGAACGCCGTGCTACGCCGCTTCCTCAGAGAGTACACCCAAATGGATTTACCACCGGAAGCGGACAATCCCATAAAATTCCTGGGGCTGAAATATTCTTTTCCTGAATGGCTGATTGAGCGCTGGCATCAGCAGTATACCAATAAAGAGCTGAGAACGCTTTGTGAAACCCTCAACCAGCCGGCGCCGTTAACGGTTCGGATTAATCCGAACCTGACGACTCCCGAAGAGCTTGTTGGCGTTTTGGCCGAAGAAGGCGTGTCGGCACGGAGATGCCGCTATGCTGAATTTGGGCTGACGATTAAGAAAACGAGGACGGCACTTACCAGTTTAAACAGCTATCAGGAGGGTTTGTTTACCATTCAGGGGGAAAGCTCCATGCTGATTCCACTACTCTTGCAGGTGGAAAAGGGCAGTACGGTTATGGACTTTTGCGCCGGGCGGGGCGGTAAAACCTCCCATTTGGCGGAACTCGCCGGCGAGAACGGTCGAATTATCGCTTTTGAATCCGATAAAGAAAATCTGGAAAATAACCAGGCGAATGGCAAACGTTTAAAACTGGATAATATCGAAGCCTACAGCGTCGATCTGACCAAGGCTGACAAAAACTGGCATGCCCGGGCGGACTATATCCTGGTGGACGCGCCCTGCAGCGGCTTGGGAAGCCTGCGCCGTTACGCGGACGCCCGCTGGCACAAGAACCACTCATTAATAGAGCGAATGGCCGAGCTCCAGGTCAGGATACTGGCAACAGCCGCCTCCTGCCTGAAGCCGGGAGGCCGTCTGCTCTACTCCGTTTGCACCAACACTTGTGAGGAAAACGAACTGGTCGTCACCAGTTTTTTAAAGGCCAACCCCCGGTTCAGCGTTGATCAGCTCTCGGACTCGCTTCCGCCGCGTTGCCAAAAAATGGTTCGGGAAAAGATCTACTTCAGGACCTTGCCACATCGGGACAAACTGGACGGTTTTTTCGCCGTTCGCTTAACCAAAGGAGCCTGAAATTGAGTTTCAAGCTTTCTCTGCCCTGGAAATTAACCCTGTTTTTTTTGCTGATAATTATTGCCATGGCCGGGGGCGCGATGATTTTCCTCCAGTTCAGTATCGGCGGCAAATCGGTAACTGTTCCCGATGTCGTGGGTAAAGATTTAAGCGAGGCCCTGGAAATCCTGAATGGCAGAAGCCTGAATCTGAAAATCCTGGAAAAAAAATTTAATAATCGCGTACCCTCTGGTATAATTATCTTTCAGGTTCCCGCGAATGGCGAACAGGTCAGGAAAAATCGAGCCGTCAAGGTCGTCATGAGCATGGGGTCGGAAATGGTGAGCATGCCGGATGTAACCGGCATGCAGATTCGTCAGGCGAGGATGATTTTGCGCAAAGCCGGTCTGGAAACCGGCTGGGAAGCGACGGTTCATCATCACAAAATCAGCCGGAATTACGTTATCGCCCAGGGGCTGGATTCCGGCAGCCAGGTGAAAAGACATACCAGGGTACCTTTGCTGGTCAGCCGCGGCCCATTTAAAAGCGCGTTGATTATGCCTGATTTTATCGGGCGCGATATCAATTCCGTACAAAAGATAATCAAGGAAATGGGACTGGAACCCGGCGTGATAACCGTCTCCCGGGGGCAGAGATTTAAACCGGGGACGATCATTAAACAAGACCCGCCTCTGGGTTCACGGATTGCCAAAGGCAGCGCGGTGGATTTTACCGTTACTCAAACCAAGGAATCAGCCAGAAAAGATTTAAGAAGCTTCTTTTACTTAAGATATATGAAACAGCCCGGTTTGCTGGCAAAGGAGACTGAAATCAGAGTGTCCGATAATGAAGGGATCAGGGATATTTATCTCGGTCCTCTGGCTCCGGGCAAAGTCCTTGAGAGAGTGATTCTCACCAGGGGCAAGCCCTTGGTGCAAACAGACCAGAAAGAAAAGAAACCTCAACTGAAAAACTGGAAACGAGATTTTGATGCTTTACAAATTAGCCCCGTCGATTCTCTCAGCCAACTTCAGTCGCCTTGAAGAAGAAGTTAAGAAAGTAGAGCGAAAAGCCGACTATCTACATATAGATGTAATGGACGGGCATTTTGTGCCTAATTTGACAATCGGGCCGCCGGTGGTAAAAGCCCTCAGGAAAGTAACCGACCTGTTCTTTGATGTTCATTTGATGGTTACTAATCCTGAAGGCCTGATTAACGCCTTTGCCGATGCCGGCGCGGATTTGATCTGTGTTCACGCCGAAAGCACTTTTCATTTGCACCGGTTGATCCAGTCAATCAAGGAACTGGGTAAAAAGGTCGGCGTGGCCCTCAATCCGGCCAGCCCTCCGGAGTTGGTGTTGCCGATACTGGACGAGATTGACCTGGTTCTTCTGATGAGCGTCAACCCGGGTTTTGGCGGCCAGAAATTTATTCAGTCGACGATCGCGAAAATAACCAGGCTGAGAGCAATTATTGCTGAGCGGGGACTGGAAGTCGAACTGGAAGTGGACGGCGGCATCGGACCGCAGACGCTGCCCGGCGTCATTAAGGCCGGAGCCAATGTTTTCGTGGCCGGTTCGGCGATTTTCGGCCAGCCTTCACCAGGGGACGCGATTACCGAAATGAAAAATATCATCAAGAGAGAAGGAGTTTAACATAATGCTGTTTGACCGACTATTTGGTCTTTTTTCCAGCGATATGTCCATAGACCTAGGCACCGCGAACACCTTGGTTTACGTCAGGGGCCAAGGCGTGGTCTTAAGCGAGCCGTCGGTTGTCGCCATAAATAAGAATACCAACGAGGTTTTGGAGGTTGGTTCCGAAGCCAAAAAAATGCTGGGACGAACGCCCGGCAATATCGTGGCAATCCGTCCGATGAAAGACGGGGTTATCGCCGATTTCGAGATAACGGAAGCTATGCTGCGCTATTTTATTACCAAGGTCCACCAGCGTAAAGCCCTGGTGCGGCCCCGGATTATCATCTCGGTCCCCTCCGGCATCACTGAAGTGGAAAAACGGGCCGTCCGGGATTCAGCCGAGCAGGCCGGGGCCCGGGAGATCTATTTGATTGAAGAGCCAATGGCCGCGGCTATCGGCGCCGGGTTGCCGATCAACGAGCCGTCGGGCAATATGATTGTCGATATCGGCGGGGGGACGACCGAGGTCGCCGTTATTTCCCTGGGCGGGATCGTGGTCAGCCGTTCTGTCAGGGTTGGCGGAGATGTTATGGATTCCGCGATTGTTCAGCACATTAAAAAGAATTATAATTTACTGATCGGCGAACGCAGCGCTGAAGAGATCAAGATGCGCATTGGTTCCGCTTATCCTTTTAAGGAAGATAAAGATATCACTATCGAGATTAAGGGTCGGGACCTGGTCGCCGGAGTCCCCAAAACCATTGTCATCACCGCCCAGGAAGTCAGGGAAGCGATCAAGGAGCCGGTCTCGCAGATCGTGGACGCTGTCAAGGCGACGCTGGAACGCACTCCCCCGGAACTCTCGTCCGATATTGTTGACCGGGGCATCGTTCTGGCCGGCGGCGGCGCTCTGCTGAAAGGGCTTGACGCGCTGTTGCGGCAAAAAACCTCGCTGGCGGTCAGTGTCGCCGAGTCTCCCCTGCTGTGCGTTGTCATGGGTAACGGTAAAGTGCTTGAGGAAATCGACAGTCTGCGCAAAGTGTTAATCGCTTCAGCCAATAGCGGCCGCTAACCGGTCTGACTTCAAAAAGGACCAACGGTGATAACTCATGAAAAAAGTTTATTCCAAAAAATAACTATCCCGCTCGTCTGCGTAGCTCTATCAATTTTCCTGCTGACTTTTAACATTGTCAGGCCCCGCGCCAATTTACTCGAGGTCATTTTTTCCTACCTGTTTTATCCTTTCCAGCAAAGCGCGCACAGCGTCAATTCAGTAATCAGCAACAGTCAGCAGTATCTTCAGCTCATGAGTAAGCTGAGACGCGAGAACCAGGCGATGAAAAAACAACTGGAAAGCCAGAACTATGAGATCAACCGTCTCAGAGAAGGTGAAGCAGCCTTAGGGCGGTTGCAGGAACTGCTGGATTTTAGGACCAACAATCCTTTTGAGGTCACCGCCGCCCAGGTTGTTGGCGTCGATCCCTCCAACTGGTACAGCACGATTGTCATAGACAAAGGCCGGCGCGACGGCATCAGGGAAAAGATGCCGGTGGTAACTCACCAAGGGGTTGTCGGTCAGGTAATCAAGGTTCGTCAATATTTTTCCAAGGTTCTCCTGATCATGGACCAGAGAAGCGGTATCGGCGCGATGGTGCGGCGTACCCGAACCATAGGCGTACTTGAGGGGCAGTTGGGCAAAGTCGCTCTGCTCAAGTATCTCGCGCCGACCTCGGAAATATCACTGAACGACGTGGTCATCTCATCGGGTCTCGGCGGTATTTTCCCCAAGGGGCTTATCCTGGGGACGGTAACCAGGATTGAACAGGAAAAGACCGGGATTTATCAGAGAGTGGAAGTAAGCCTGGCGGTCGATTTTGCCCGGCTGGAAGAAGTGCTGGTAATTAAAAACGCCCATCTTGAGGAAGTCCAGTCTTTGCAAAGGGAGGAAGACTGAGGATGCGTTGGTTAAAGATCGGGGCCTTGTCTTTTCTGGCGCTGCTATTTCAGACTTCTCTATTTGGACCGCTGAGCGTCAACGGGATCAAGCCTGATCTTTTAATCATTCTTATTATTTCTTTTTCACTTGATCAAGGCTATGAATTCGGCGCGGTATACGGCGTGGTGGTTGGTATCTGCATGGACCTGGTCGGCGGCGGGATTGTTGGCAGCAACGCGCTGGCCAAAACAATTATCGGCGCCGGCGCCGGCAGCTTGAAAAAGCTGGTCTTCCAGGAAAACATAATTCTCAAAGTAGTTTTGATTTTAGCCGCCTCGATTGTCCATGATTTTATAATGTATATTATTCAATATATTATGCGCTCAGGCGCCCCCCCGCAAAGCATCTCCCCGATTATTTTCCCGGCAGCCCTGTATAACATGACCATAGCCGCGCTTTTCCTGCCATTTTTTTACTGGATAAAGAAACGCTGAGATGCCAAGACAAAAGAGTTTTAACACCTCAGACTGGTTCCGGAAGCGCATTGCCTACCTCACTGTTTTCGTGCAGTTGATTATACTTGTTCTGCTGGGCCGGCTCTGGTTTATCCAGATAGTCAGCGGGCATAAATTTGAAAAACGGGCCAAGGAAAACCGGCTACGCCTCATTCCCCTGAAAGCTCCCCGCGGCCTCATTTTTGCCCGCGATAAAAAACTACTGGTCAACAACCGGCCGGTCTACACAGTCTCGATCATTCCCCAGGGAGTTCAGGAACTTCCGACTGTTGTTAAAAAATTGAGCCGGGTCCTGGGATTATCTGAGCAGGAAATTCTCGCCAAAATCGCCCGGCAGAAGAAGAGACGCTTCCAGCCGGTGAAACTGTTGCCTGACGTGGACCTGAAAATAATTTCCCTGCTCGCCGAGAGGAAACGGGACTTTCCCGGCGTGATTATCGAAACCGAATATCAGCGTAACTACCTGTATAACAAACTGGCCGCCCATGTTTTGGGTTATGTGGGCGAGATTTCCGAGACCTTGCTGGACACGCCTGAGTACCGAAATTTCTACCAGGGAGACCTGCTGGGACAACAGGGGCTGGAAAAAACCTATGATAATTACCTGCAGGGACTTCCCGGCGGGGCCCAGGTTGAAGTGGACGCCTACGGACGGGAACGGCGGACTCTTTATACCAGGAAACCGGTTCCCGGCTACAATCTTAACCTGACTCTGGATTTGTCCCTGCAACAAGCGGCGGAAGAAGCTTTGGGAGAATTAATCGGCGCCGTCATCGCGCTTAATCCGAACAATGGCGAAATCCTGGCCCTGGTTTCCCACCCGGCGTTTGATCCCAACCTGTTCGCCGGTCGCATCAGTTCCGGGGACTGGCAGGCGCTTAATGATAATCCCTGGCGGCCCCTGGTCAACCGGGCGATATCCAATCATTATCCTCCCGGTTCAACTTTCAAAGTCATTACCGCGACCGCCGGCCTGGAGGAGAAAATCATTTCGCCGGCTGATATTTTTTCCTGTAATGGTTCCTTCAGGCTGGGTCGCCTGGTATTTAAATGCTGGAAAGAAAGGGGTCATGGTTCTATTAACCTGGAAGAGGCGATAATACATTCCTGTAATGTTTTTTTCTATAATCTTGGCTACCGATTGGGTCGCGAAAAATTAATCAAATACGCTTATCTCTATCATTTTGGCGAAAGGACCAATATTGATCTGACTAACGAGGTCAGTGGACTTATTCCAACGCCGCAATGGAAAAGGGCGGTTCTGAATCAATCCTGGTACCCGGGCGACAGCGTCCAGTTCGCGATTGGCCAGGGGGAAGTTCTGGTGACTCCCATACAACTGGCTAACGCTTATGCCGCACTCGCCAACGGCGGCACCTTGTATAAGCCTATGATAGTAAAGGAAGTAAAGACGGTCTCTGGTCAGCGGATAAGGCTGTTCCAGCCAAAGATTTTGGGAAAAATTGAATTAGGCCCGAAAACTCTGGAAACAATTAGGCTCGCGATGTGGAAGGGGGTTAACCGGTTCGGGACCGGCAGAAGGACCTATCTCAAGGGCAGAGACATTTGCGGCAAGACCGGAACCGCTCAGGTGGCCGACGTTGAATATAATGAAAAGAACAAAGAGGAAACAGCCTTCAAACTTCGCCCCCATTCCTGGTTCGTCTCTTTCGCTCCTTATAAGGATCCCCAAATCGTGTTGCTGGTTATAGTCGAGCATGGCGGCGAGGGCAGTTCCAACGCCGTGCCGGTGGCCAGGAAGGTGTATGAAGTGTTTTTTGAGGGACAGCCGATTGACACCGAAATGATTGAAAGTTATCGTTATCCCTACATGGCGTCCTGGGCGCGGCCGAAGACGCCGGCGGCCGGAGAGAATCCGGAAACGACTGACGCTGACCAGCTTTCAACCAGCGACGGTAACGCCGAACCAATTGAATTACAAGGCCAGCCGCGAAGCGGGCAAGATCAGCCGTCCGCGCCCGGCGATAAGGAGCGAAACCAGCCGTGATGTTTGACCGAAGGCTTATGAAAAATTTTGATATCGCCCTCCTGCTGACGGCGTTTTGCGTTATCGGCATTGGCGTCACCATGATTTACAGCTCGACCTATCGGCTCAACGGCGGCAATTCACGATATTATGTCCGGCAGATATACTGGCTACTGGTTGGTTTGTTAGCCCTGCTGGCGGTTATTTCCTTTGACTACCGCAAATTGGTCAAGATGGGGTACCTGATCTATACCGTATCATTGATTTTATTAGTCCTTCTCTTGCTCAAGAGCGGTCGGGGGGACGCCCGGCGCTGGATGGAACTGGGATTCTTTCGTTTCCAGCCTTCAGAGCTGGCCAAACTTTCCGTTCTCCTGGCGTTAACCCAGTATATCTATGATCGGCAAAAGTCGTTAGCCGGGCTTAGGGATTTAATCATACCCTTTATCATCTTGTTGATACCGGTCGGCCTGATCCTGATCGAACCTGATCTGGGCACAACCTTGGTATTTTTCCCCATGCTGTTGATCATGCTCTATCTGGGCGGCTTGCCGTTTCGTTACATATTTTTTATCATTACGCCGATTATCAGCATGATTATTTCTGTCTCGCTCTGGTACTGGCTGTTGTTTTTGCTGATACTGCTGGCGCTTGTTTATTACACCAGGACCACACTATTCGAGGGTATCTTCATCTGGGGGGTAAACCTGGCTACCGGGATCGCCACGCCTATCATGTGGAATCTGCTGAAGGGTTATCAAAAGAACCGCCTGTTGGTGTTTTTAAATCCGGAACGAGACCCTTTGGGCGCCGGGTATAATATTATCCAGTCCAAAATCGCTATCGGCTCCGGCGGCATGTGGGGCAAGGGATTATTAATGGGCACCCAGAACCAGTTGAACTTCCTGCCCGAGCAGCATACGGACTTCATTTTTTCCATCCTGGGTGAGGAAGGCGGTTTTTTCTGGGCTTTTATCCTGCTTTCACTATACACTTTCTTCCTGTTTCGGGCGCTGGATATCGCGGCTAACGCCAAGGATGACCGGGGTAGCCTGTTAGCGGGCGGGATAATCGGTTTGTTCCTGTTTCATATTTTTATCAATATTGGTATGACCATCGGCATCATGCCGATAACCGGGCTGCCCCTTCCTTTCATGAGCTACGGCGGCACGGCGTTGTTAACCAATATGGTGCTGGTGGGCATCCTGGAGAATATTCGCATGCGCCGCTTTGAAACCCACCGCTAACGATATGCTCCGGCGCCTTTCTCCCGGGTGGGATGTGATACAATGAACCACGTCGTTAGAGGGTTGGCGAAGTTTTTTCAAGTGGGCTGGTAAGGTGAAGTTAGAACATTTAGGCTGGAATTCTTTTTTTGAGGAAAACTTTAAAAAACTCGAAGATAACGCCCTGCTTTACGCCCGGGTCGTCCGACGTGAGAAACTGCGCTATCTGGTCATCGCCGAGAAGGGGGAGTTAACCGTCAAGCTGCCGGGGCGTTTCTACCGGCAAGGCAAGGTTCCCGTGGTTGGCGACTGGGTCGCCGTGGTTGGTGACCGGGGCAAGGCAACTTTGACGATCAAAGAGTTGCTGCCGAGAAAAAACAAGCTTTCCCGTAAAGTCGCCGGCGTCACGACCAAAGAACAGGTAATTGCCGCTAATATAGATTATGTTTTTTTAGTCATGGCGCTGGACAGCGATTTCAGCTTACGCCGTCTGGAAAGATACCTCACTCTCATTTTTAACTGCGGAGCGACTCCGGTCATCATCCTCAACAAGACCGATGTCTGTCCTGAGGTCGATAAATATCTTCAGGAAATTAAAAAAACCGCTTCCGGTGTCGCGGTTTTGCCGGTCTGCGCGCTCAACAACACTGGTCTTGATCAACTTGCCAGCTACCTGAAGCCGGGGAAAACAGTCTCTTTTATTGGTTCTTCCGGGGTTGGCAAATCAACTCTGGTCAACCGGCTGCTTGGCTTTGACTACATGAAGACCAAAGCTTTGCGCAAGGATATGAACAAGGGCAGTCATACCACCAGCCACCGGGAATTAATCTTGTTGCCGGGCGGCGCTGTCGTAATCGACAGCCCGGGAATGCGGGAGTTGCAGCTTTGGGGCAGCAAGGATGATTTGCGGCGGGGATTCGATGATATTGAAGAACTGGCAACGTCCTGTCGGTTCAGAGATTGTCAGCACACCACGGAGCCAAGTTGCGCGGTTAAGGAAGCGGCGGAAACGGGTGGGCTGATAAAAGAGCGTCTGGCAAACTATCGGAAGATGAAAGAAGAATTTGAAGCGCTGGCGCGGAAACGGGCTGAACAAGCCCGCCGTAAAGGTAAACGCCGGGGGAAATAATTGCCCAGACAGGTAAACTGACGACTAATAACAGACCTATTAACAAATATATTGAGATCGCATGGACTTTATAAACCTTAAAAACAACCACTTGCTCATATCGGCCCTGTTTTTTTTCGCTCTTCTCGAGTTGTTTTTCCTTTCACTGGGAATCCCGGCCAAAAGCTTTCTTATCTATGTGGTTGTCGCGACGCTGATTACATATATCCCGGGAGCTTTATTCTGTCACGGTTTAAAACTTCAGTGCGACGGAATAGAAAAAACAACCCTGGAATTCGCCGGCGGTTATTTCCTCACGACTTTACTTTATTTTCTCTGCTTGTTGATAAAACAGGAATTAATATATTTTTTCATCATCGCCCTATGTCTGGCTTACTATCTTTTCCTCACTTTCAAGGGCCGGATTCGGCTGCCCGCCAAAACCTTCAAAAACGAGCGGTTTACCTATCTAGCCCTGGCTCTATTTGCGCTGATACTCGGCTTCGGCGGCTGGTTCAGATTTTTTAGCTGGCTGCCCACGAGCGGCGGAGAAATCAGACTGGCCGCGTTAATGTCACGCGATGACGTTTTTCATCTCAGTTTAATCCGTGAATTAAGCCATTCTTTCCCACCAAAATATTTTTTTGCCGGTGAATTCGATTTTTTCTACCACATCTTCCCCGATCTTTACCTTTCAATTTTCGCTCGTTTTTTTAATCTGAAGGCCGCCGATCTTTCAATGCGCTTCATTGTTTTTCCGGAACTATTGATGTGGGTGTTCTCCATCTATATTTTGTCGAAGAAATTATACGACAACCGGGGAGTAGCCCTTCTAAGCGTTTTTTTTATCAACTTCATCGGCAACCTGGGCTTCCTGCAACCTTTTTTAAATTCCACCGGTCAAAGATACTGGGAGCTTAAGTTCCTGCCAACCATCCTTCCGGCTCAGGCAACCAGCGGCTACTTCGCCTATACCTGCCTTTTCCTGGGATTATTTAGCCTGCTGAATTATCAAAAGAGTGAAGAGAAGATATGGCTTGCCCTGGGAGTGTTCTTTTTCGGAGCGCTGCCTTTCTATTATCCCTTTACCCTGCTCCACGTCTTTATTGGCCTGACTGTGCCCGCGACGGTTGTTTTCTGGCGTCAGCGTAAAAAAGATTTGCTCCTGGCAACAGTTCTTTTAGGTTTATGGGGGCTGGCCTGGCTCATCATGATCAAGCGTTATTCCCCCTTCCAGGGACAGGTTTTCGCCTTTAACCCCTGGTATTTGGTCTATAGCTCCCTGGTCGCCACCAATATTTATTTCGCGAACCTGAAAACAACTTACCTGAAATTCCACCAAATGATGTTTCAAAGCGGATTATCCGGATTCTTTAAATATTTTATTGGCTTTGGGCTGTTTTATTACTTCTGCGCTTTGGGGATCAGGATTATGGCCCTGCCGGCGGTCTTCCGGGATCTGAAAAACGTTTTAAGCTCCCCGGTCCGCTCTGTTATCGCTTACATGACAGCTTTTGGCTTCCTGATCTCCGCCCTGTTAACCCTACCGCCCGATCATTACAATATCGCGGCTTTTTTAATCTTACCGGTATACCTCCTGCTCTTTCCGACCGGGAAATCTGTTTATGACCTGTTCCGGAAAAAGAACGTTCTTATTTCTTCCTTGTTGGTCACAGGAATCTTTCTGAGTCTGCTGACCACCATCGACCTGGCGATAAAACGGCCCAGCCAGGATATTTCCGGCGACCAGGTTCGTTTATCAGCGTTCCTGGCTGAAACCGCCGCGCCGGGAGCGATACTTGTCCACCCCATGAACGTCAGGCGTTACATCCTCTTTCCGGCCCTCGCTGATGTCCGCAGTTTTGTGGAAAACGTTTTCCCGGTCGAAGTAATCATTGGCAGAAAAAATAAAGCACAACTTGTCGAGTGCAATAAGAAAATCTATCAGTCCTTTGACCCAAAGATTCTCAGGGATATCTTCGATAGCCACCGGATTGACTATGTGCTCGAAGACCGTAAAAACTTCATTAAGGTGAAAAAAAGCGGGCTGTTAAAGGAAATATATCGAAAAGACGGTTTTATTCTCAACGCGCTGGCGTCCAACGCTTTTAATCCGTAGAGCCGAGGTCGCAAGGCTCAATCTTCACCCTCGTTAAAAATAGAGATGGTGAAATCAGCCTTCAGTAATTCACTGTTTCGTCGCGTTGGCTGGAGATGAATGCGGCTGGTCTGTAAAGTCGGGTCTGTCGCCTCGATTTCATAAAGATAGCGGGTAATCTGCTCCAGGGTAACATTGACCAAGGATATTTCCAGGGTCTCTTCCTTGAAAAACTCCACCTCTTTTTGCGAACGGGGCCTGATGGATTTCAGGTTTGAGCGGATGCCGATTTTCGTGGCTAACTCCTCCAGGAGTGAATAGGAAATAATCCGGCTTTGCTTTGATTTAAGACTTTCCAGAAGTTGCCGGTTTGCCAAACGCAATCTTTGCCAATCCTCGCCAAGAGCGATGACTCTTTTTAACTCCAGTCGCTTTTGGGGTAAAAGTTCCTGAGCGCGCCGCATTCGGTCAAAAAAAGGCAGATAGTAAAGACGAACTGACAGGATCACGAATAACAGGATACCGCCGATCAGAACAAAACGTTTTTCTCTGGGCTTTAACTTTATCATCATTCGCTCTCAACGATTTTCATACGGATCTTGAACCTTACCTGTTTGTTTTTTTGCGAGGAACTGCTCTCCAGGACCTCAACGTCAGTGAACTTGGGAGAATCGCTGATAAGCTTTTGCAGCGTTTCGATCTGCTCGAAAAAAGGAGTTTCCCCGCCAATCTGGATGTCCTCTCGATCAACCAGAAAATCATTAAGCTGAACTTTCACGTCCGGAGGAATCAACTCGCTGAGATCCCTCAAAATACCTAAACCCGAAGAACGGCGATTCAACAGCTTTTTCAACAGGCTGTTTTTCTTTTTTAATTTATCAACCTGAACAGTCAGTTGCTGGTAGGGATTGACAATACGCCTGGTTTTGGGACTGATCCGCTTGAATTCCCGGACGATGCGGGCCTTGACTTGCTTTACCCGTTTTTCCGCGAGCCTGGTTTTAACATAAAGATCAACTCCCCCAAAGACAATAATGAAGCAGGCGATCAGCGAGGTCGCGACGACGGCCTGGCGGGTTTTGTTGGCGCGCCCTTCCCGCAATTGTTTTTCCCCGATGAAATTGACGCTGGCGGCTTCATTACCTTGCATTTCCGCCCAGGCCAGAGCGAAGGCGTTGTTGAACAAAGCGATTTGCTCACTCTCATCGTCAGCGACTTCAGCGTTAAAAAGATTGAGCTTGGCACCCTGGATTTCCAGGCCCTCCGACAAAGCATCCATAAAGTCAGGCAACTTGCTGACCGCGCCATTCAGGAAAACTTCCGCCGGCTCGTTGCCCCGACGTTTCAATCCCCACTAGCGCAGACTGAAATTTATTTCTTTTAACAACGGCAGACACCGTTCCCGGTCGTCGGAGCAGGGTTTTTCAAGAATTTCAGTCTCGCCAGAATCAATACCGCGGCTGTAATGAAGCTTGCCGCCGGCAACAATATTCAAGACGCTGTGCCGGGCGCCGATATCCAGAATGATAAGCGTCCGGTTATCTTTTCTGCCCCGTAAACGGTAACTGGCGGCGGCCAGTCCTAACGCGTCCAGGGTAATGACGTCGGGTTTTAAATTAGCTGATTCCAGCAATGCCAGGCGGTCTTCAATCGTCTGAACCGGCGCGCCGACCACCATGACTTCCGCGCTGTTGTCACGCGCAGCCAGAACATATATATCCAGCAGCACCTGTTCGATCGGGAACGGCAAATATGGTTCAACGTCAAACCTCGCCACCTGACGGATTTTCTGAAAATCAGAGAAAGGAAAACTCAGGTTTTGCAGCATGGTTTCAGACCGGTTCAGAGCCGTGACCAGGGTATAATTACCCTTGGGAAATTTTTTCCTGATTTTCCTGAGCGCCGAGAGCGCTTTTTCCGCCCAGGCGTCGTCTGAATCAACAGCCAGCGGTTCCCGCCAGCGGCCGGCCAGTTGAAAATTAGCGGGCTTTCCCTTGAGACAGACTGCCGTAACCGAATCATAGCCAATATCCAGACCAATAATTCTCCGCGCCATTAATATTTCACCTGACTGTAAACCACTTCCACGTTTTTGTCTTTTCTCCTGAGAACCGCTTCCAGATAACAGCCAACTTCCTGGTACCTGACGGTGATCTCAACTTTAAAATATCCGCTGCTTTTGATAGTGATAAAACCATAAATTTTATCCTTTTTCTTTAACGCGACGCCGTTCTCTTTCAACAAATCAAGAAAATCCTTGGCCGTTGTAAAAGGATCGTTTTGCCGCTGTTTAACTATTTTTTCCGCCAGCGATTCATTAATCATGGGATGCAATGATTGAATTACCTGTTTGGAAGCGGTATTAATGTTTATTTTACCATCGCTGTAAACAGTCAGCAGATCTCTCAGACCGGGGCTTTCCGCTCCTCCCTGGCCAAAATAGAACTGCTCATCGATTCCCTTAATCAATATTAATTCGTCCAGGCTGTCCAGCAAGCCGTCTTTTGAGCTGTAGGGTTCTTTCAATCCCTGGTAAAAACTGTCTTCCGCGCCGCCGGAATCGCTCCCCTGGGGGGGGTAATAATCGTCATCGTCAGGATCGATCCAGTCTATCACAGCGTCAACAAAAGCTGATTCAGCGAACAGGTTGTCTCCTATCGTGCGTATCCGTTCCGCCAGCCACCGATCAACCACGACCTTCTTTTTACCCTCCGCTTTTTTAATTAATTTGTTTACATTCAGCTTACCGCTCTCGTCCTCAACCACAATATTAACCACCGCTCCGGGAAAGACAACGCCAAAAAGCTGGCCGTAATAGGCGACCTTGGCCCAGTCTTCCTCAAAGTTGTCCATTTTGCGATCCGGATCAGAAATTAAAGCCGCCTCGACAAAGTTCAGGGCGCTTCGGGAAACCTCCAGCGATCTTAAGCGGTCCAGGCGGTGTTCAGTTAACGCCAATTCCACCCGGCTGTTAAAATTAAATTCCAAAACGTATAAGATGAGAACCGAGACGATCAGTAAAATAAATATTATAGCAAATCCCCGCTGTTTCATGGTGTTTTTTCGCCGCCCGCCGGAATTTCCACGACCAACCGCTGCCAGTAGACACCTTTGTCCGTCAGGACGCCCAGGTCAATTCTGACCGCCTGGGGCAAATAGCCATAGCTGGAGGCGTCAAAGCTGTCGGTCCAATCGTTCTGATGATAATACTGGAAGTTTAACGCCTGGATTCTCTCTCCCAGGACAAACTCCCTGGTTGTTCCCAATTCAATCCCGCGAATGGGCGCTGCCGCCCAGATCAGTTCTTTCCCCTCATGCCTGGAGGAGTCCCGCAAGGAGTAGGTCACCTGGTAGAGTCCGTCAGAGAATAAATGGGAAAGAGCGCTGACGCTGGTCGCCAGTTGCAACGAGTCCTCGGCCTGTTCATCCTGACCGTGGTCCTGACCCACGAAATTAAACGACTGGTCGTCCAAAGGCCTGAGCGCG
>JAJRWM010000133.1 GCA_024276815.1 bacterium | reverse complement strand
TATAATATCCAACAACTATCCCAGCCTGGCCTTGATCTCTTCCGCTTCCTTACGTTTTTGATCAGCTTCTTCCCGGGCCTTGGTCGCTTCTTCACGAGCTTTCAAGGCTTCTTCTTTTAGTTCCCGGGCCTGAGCGTTAAGCTCATCAGCCTCGGCTTTTTTAGCGTCAGCCTCCAGCTTTTTCTCATGTGCTTTCTCGATATTCTCTTTTGTGATGGGAATATCGCTCTCGTCATATTCTTTTTTGGACTGCTCAAACTTCGCTTTTACCTGTTCAGCCCGATCCTTGGCTTTACTGGCTGCCGCCTGGACTTCTTTGACCTTCGGTTCCTGCTCAGCCAGTGCTTTTTTCATCTCGTCAAGTTGTTCCTGCATTCGGTCCAGTTCAGTCTGCAACTGGTCTGATTCTTCTCTGGATTTTTCGGCCAGTTCCTTGTATTTGTCAGCCTCTTGCGTGTTTTTCCGAATCCTGGCCACCCGCTCCTTAGCGGTATAGACATTAACCTCGCCCTTTTTCTTCTCAGCCTTGTTCTTCATGTCTTCAACCATTGCCTGTTGCTCAGAGACTTTAGCCTTCATAGCTTCCAGTTTGCCGGAAAACTCGGCCGCTTTGGCTTCCGCCATTTCAGCTTTTTCCGCTAGCTCCTTATACTCGCCTTCCAACTCGGCGACTTTTTGCTGCATCAACTGCGGATTCATTTTGATAGCCGCATCGATCAACTGTTCCGCTTCCAACGCGATTCTCTTCGCTTCAGCTTCAGCGTCCGCAGCCTGCCGCTCCAGATCATCAGCATCAGCTTCAGCGTCCGCAGCCAAATCTTCGGCGTATTCAGCGTCGGCGTCAGCCTCGCTGATTCTGGCTTCAGCCATGACCAGAGAAACCGAAGTCGCTTCAAATAACGGCTCCAGCATGGTCCGGCCCATTTTCCGTTCCAGCAAGTCCAGCGTACCCACCTTGCCAATATCGAATAACAGGGAACTGCTGGTTCCCAAAGTTGTGTAATCGCAAATCCAGACCGGTTGACCGGTATTCACATCAATCAGAGAAGCCCTGACGGTAATCATGGGAGTGTCTTCCGCTTCCTCCCAGGTTTCAATCAAGCCAACCATGATGCCCTGAATGCCCAACGCCTCACCCAGACTTTTGGCGTCCACATCAGAAATGGTCGACATCCCCCTGGAGGCCCTGATCCTGGCTTTCTTAAAGCCCGCTTCGACGATCCCCGGTTCCAACACTTCAAAAGTTCCCATCTCCATCAGATAGAGCCTGAGAATGTTGGCGATTTTGTCGCCAGCGACCTTGTCCTTGCTGAAATTGTCAAAAGGCATAACCGCGATTTTCTTGATTTTATGCAAAGTCGCTTCGGGACGAATATAAGTAGTGAAACTGGTCCCTTTCTGCCAGTTAATTGATTGCTTTACATAGGGCACCCTGACACAGCCAACCGTACCCAGCGTAAATATAAGCAGCAATGAAATACCAAGCAAAAACTTTCTTCTCATGACCCTTCTCCTTAATTTTTCTCATTCGTTTTGAGATACTGCAGGTAAGCACGTGAAATGGGAATAAGTTACCATGCGAATCTCAATATGTCAAGCAAATAAACATTTACTTCGCGCCGCGTCAGCGAACCCGCGGTTGCCACCCTGAACCACCCGAATAAGGGGGTCTCACAACAGCCGGTAAGCGCTGATATCCTTAGGTTACAGCCCAAGCTGCCAGGTAAAACCGCCCCCCCAACAACCAACATCTCACTTTTGGGACATTAATTAATGAAAAACAGCCAAAATATAAACTAACAAGCAAGCGCGTCTGGTCATAAAATCATAGCTCCCACTTGACCGACAGTATGGTTTTTACAGAAAGACCTGAATCCAGTCGAAACGGCTGGCTGGCCGTTTTATCAACGTACGAATATTTCAGCTCAACAGAATTCGCGGATTTTGGTTTCTTGTATAAAATTCGGGCCGAAGTTGTCCGGAAAACACTCGCCAAGACGCTCTCTTCGCCAGCGGCGCTTTGTTTTTAGTCATAATCCATACCCAGCAACACCTGTTTGTAGCGGTATGAGGACTTAACCTTTAACTGGGTATCGTAAGAAACGTTATGAATACCAACCTTGGCTCTCATTGTCCTGCTCAAACTATATTCCGTGGAAAACTTGAAGTTTTCTTTTTTGCTTACGTAGCCAAATTGAGGCGAGTAGGTATGCATCTGCATATCGTCGGAAATATTTTCCCGGTTTAAAACCTCATCATATTGAAACTCGTCAGCGAAAGTAAGCTTGTAGCCGAGCCCCATTGAGAACCGGCCTCTTCTTATCAGCCAGGAAACATTGTACTTAGTCGCGTTCTCCTCAGCGATCAGGTTCTCCTCGATCGAAGCGTACCTGGAGCTTTCAACTGAAAGTTTCCAGTCGGACGAGGGTTCATATTTGACTGACCCGCTAAAATCCTTGATGTCCTGCAAAGGCTCTCTGGCAAAATTATCCTTACTGGTCATGACATCGGAATACTTGCAGGACAAAGAAAACTTACCCCACTCCCAGGCACGGGGGGGATTATAGTTAAACGACGTGTTGTCCTGACGACCATACTTGGCGGGAGTATGCACAGGAGAGGCTTTCAAATCATCCCAGGCGGTTAGCGAATATTGCAAAACAGCGCCCTTGGCCCAGTCGCCAACGTAATCGGGCAAAGAGCAGACAACCTGGAGAGCCGATTTATGCGTATCCAGGGTCGTGGGGGCGATCTGGTCAATCGACCATTCATTTTGCAGATTGCTTTCAAGGTAAACAAGATAGGTATACCTGACATAAGAGTTATCCCCGGCCGGCAACTGGACATTATAAGTCGTGGCGTTGCCCAGCTGACTTATAATGTAATCATGCTCCGCGGGACCGCCTATCGCCAGCAAATTATCCACACCCAGCGGAAACTTAAGACTGCTATACTCCTCTCTCCAGTAAAGCAACTCATTCTGTACAGACACATCTCCCTTGCTATCCTCATCGCCGTAGAACTTATACAACGAGATCAACTTCGCGCTGTTAAGCATTTTATTATCCCGGAAAGACTGGTCGGCGGTTGAAAACAGTATCAAGTTGTTCTCAAAGACATCACTCCGGCTATCGAGGGTAAATTCATAAGCCAGCTTGCCTTCCTCGTCGCCGGTATTAAGAACAAGAAAATTATCGGGAGACGAGAAGCTCCAGTTAACGCGGTGGCGATAGGTAAAATCAGGATCATCTTTATTGATAAAGGTGAACCCGGCTGAATAGTTATTCTGAAAATCCTCTGACCTGATAGCCGATGGCGTTTTGGCAAAACTTCTGTCATAGGACTGGTTGTTCTGGTGCGTCCCCGCGGCGAGGTACATGGAGTATTTGCTAACGCTGTTATAGGCAAAATATATTTGATGACTGGTGTTGACTTTAAGAAAATTGGAACTGGCGCTATAGACGGAATCGCTTTGTGCTAAATACGAGTCGCTATAAGCGTATTCAATAAAAAACTTACTGTTCCCGACAAGCATTTTCGACTGGATATCCCGTTGATTAAAAACGTCCGCCAGATCAACAACCTTATAGCTTGGCGTAAAATAAAAATTAAATTTATAGGCGTCAGGAACAAATGAGGTGTAAAGAATCTTGGGTTCAAGCCTGGTTTCACTAAGCGGAGGCTCGCTGATATCAATATGTCCGGCCCTTTTTATTTCAGACAAATATTGATACTCCATTTCCACGGTTAACTTGCCGCACCAAGCCCTTTCGGGAAAGAAGCCAACCAGGCAGATCACCAGCAAAAAAACAGTGAGAGTATGTTTAATTTTAAGTCCGGTTCCAGCCGACCACCGCAATTACTTGAATTCTCCTCATTTAGATTTCGTGACAAATTCCACATATTCCGTTATCGGCGTCCGCCTTGGGAATAACAATTTCTTTAGGCTCATGATAGTCATGGCAACTGCCGCAACTAAGCATATCCTGCCGGTTCAATTTAAGACCCAACTCATTATCATCAAAGGGATAAACATTTATGGGATGAGTATTTACCCAATCGGAATGGCAGATTTCGCAACGAGAGATATAGTCTTTGGACAAGATCTTTTTTTCCCCATCCAGAAGGTTTCTGCTCCGATTCGGCTCGACAAAATGACAATACACGCATTTATCTTTCCGGCCGTGCGGATTGACCGATTTAAACTTTTTATCATCGCCGTGACATACTTCGCACAAGCCCCGCCCCTTATCGGTCAAGCGCTTGAAGATCAAGCCGGTTTCCCCATATTTCAGGTGCGGGTCATGGCAGGTAGCGCAGGTTAATTCCTTCCACTCGCTGAGTTTCAGGTCGCCTGGTAACTTCCTGTTTATCAGTAGCTGCAATTTCGGGAGATGGAAATGTTTTTTAGGGTGACAGCTGGAGCAGGCAACGTTTATATCACCAGACACGGCAGCATCCCGGTCAAAATAGATATCAGGAAAAATCTCGCCGCCAAAAGCCTCGGCTTTAGTGCAGATCCTTTTGGTATAAGGCAATTCACGGTGACAATCATTACATTGGAAATTCAGGTGGATATTGATCCCAGTATTGAGATTGCGGAAGGACGCGGCATGGCAGGCCGTGCAGAAATTCTTCTTCAGCGTTTCAATATCGGAATAATTGAAGCTGTGGTTGGAATAATCGTAATCCAGGGTGGCCACTGTTCTCAGAAATACATTGCTTCTCCGAATTGGAGTAACCGTTTGCCTGCCGGAACTCATCCCGGCCGCCAGATAATAGTCATACACCTGCCCGCCAAAAACCCGGTCCACGTCCTTATTGTCGTTTACCCCGCGGTCATTCAAACTATGACACGACTGGCAGATTTCCCCATGCGGCGAATGACAGGTTGAACAGGTAAAGATATTACCCTGCTCAAAGGGAAAAGCCGCCGGGAAACTTAACCGTTGCTCATTTGTTATTTCAAAGTCGAGGCTGTGTTTTACGGTCACCTCCTGGTCTTCATCTTCACCGTGGCACCTATCGCACAGGCTGTTCACCGATCTGCCAAAATAAATTTTGTCGCGGGTCAATTGTTCCACGTCTCTCGTGTTGGTGTGGCAATCGCGGCAAACGCTTTCAAAAAAGTCCTCTTTGATTTCCTTGGCCGTCTTGCCGCCCCTCCCCCAGCGGGCATTATCAACCGGCGCGGTGACATGGCAGCGGTCAAGCCCGCTACAGGTCCTGGAGACCTGGTTAAAGGTCGCCGTCGTATCCATAAAAACCACTTTCACTTCTCCATCAATGTGTAGTACATTGTCGGGTTCTTCAAGGTCAGGTATATCGGGTGTTTCTCCATGGCAAGAATCACAATCAAAGGTAGCGGTGCGCTGACTGTAGGGAACACTGGCGTGATGGCATTCATCACAGGAATCCCAGACGCTCTTTTGACCAAACACCGCGACCCCGTCATCAGGATTCGGATCCTCCAGCATCTCATCGTCATAGCTTTCATTGGAGATTTTATCCGAGTGCAACAAGCCTTCAACGTGCTTGCGATGCTCGCCGCTACGCGGATAGCCATAGGAATTCCCCTCGCCGTGGCACGAGTTGCACAGCACGCGTTTGGTATGAGGGTCGTCCATAAAGCTGAAAGAGAAGACTCGGCACGACACGAAAACGACCGCCACCAGCACCAGCAACTCACAACCGAACTTGTTTGTAGTCATTCAGAAACCTTGTTGATCTTTTTGTGTCTCCCGCCAGATAACGGGATAAGTGCTATCCAGGACCACCAGGGGGTAAGTCTGCCACCAGGTTTTATCCGCGAAGGAATAGTAACCGACCCCTCCTCCGGAACAGACCCGCATTCCGAACCAAATCTTTTTCCCCCGGCCGCCGTCTTCAGATATCGCGGTAACGCTGATTCCTTTTTGTCGTAGCCGGCTGTATGCTTTCGTCACCTCGTCAATAATTATCGCGCCGTTGTTACGGGTTCCAACAACCAGTTTAGCGGATTCTGTTCCCGGCAGATATTTGAGCGAGAGCACTTCGTAACGGGACAGGTCCAGTTTGTCATAGGAAATATAACTCTCCCAATAATCATCTTTTTTGTTATACCGGGCAATGCCGCCGTCAGGGTCATTGACCAAAACCCACTCCGAGCCGACAGCAAGCACCTTGATCCCGTCGCCGGGCACTTCATCCTGGCTCAGGTGTCTTTTAATCTTCCGTTCTTTGATCTCCAGGGACATCAGCCCGCTATCCGAACCAAGCCAAAGAGACCCGGGTAGTTTACTGTCCAGGCTCACACAGTTAATCAAATCTTCCAGCAAGCCATCCTCGGCGGTAAGAAACAGAGCTTTTTCCGTTTCCCGGTCGAAACGCGCCAGACCATCCTCGGTAGCCAGGAAGATTTTCTTGTGGCTGGTTGGATCCTGGACAATACTGGTTATCGCTCCGGTCGTAAAAGCGGCGTATGTTTTTTTATCAGACTTAAGCTTGGGGAAATATTTAGCCGCGCTTTGCCATTTATCCTCGTTTCGGGAGTAAATATACAAGCCGACCTCGGTACCGGCCCAGACAATGTTCTTGTTGCGCTTGTCGATTAACAGACATTTAACAAGACCCGGCTCAGGATACAGCCGCCATTGTCTTTCAGCGACGCGGTAACTTTTTACTCCGCCCTCCGTCCCCAGCCATAGAAGATCAGGGTCAACCGGGTCCGTCTCTATCGTCGTATACTTATAATTAAGCTGAACCTGCGACCAGGCTTCCTCGGGAGGAGAGATCAAGCAAAACAGGAAAAGCGCCATCAGAGAGAAAAAGACTTTACGTGTGTACAGTCGCATTTACATGGCTACCTAAATTTATTGACAAAATTAACCAGAAAGCTGCATATTGTCTTGGATCTACCAGCCCGTTTATTCCCTAATCCTAGTTTTTACAAGGGAAATTTTGACACAAAAATTTATAAGATTGTACTACGCGGCCCCAAAGGTTGTCAAGTCATTTTTGGCAGGATCATGATATAGTGAGGGTTAAGAAATAGAGGAGAGGAGAAGGAAACCTTTACCCCTTTAAAGCTTCACTGTAGTTTCAGTGAGAATCAAGCCTGGCTCTTCATGACAATCATTCCCGATTCAACAACCTCAGTTGCCGGCGGGCGTGGTCTCTGGTCGCCTGGTCCTGTTCCGCTTTTTGATACGAGGCAATAGCCAGCTCGATGTTTTTATCCTCAACGGCGATCTCGGCCAGGGTACAATAATAGGTGCCGTTATCAGGCGCTATTTCAATCGCCCGCTTGATTTTTTCCAGCGCCCGGGCGGTCATTCCTTCGCGAAAATACAAATTCGCCAACAGGTTAAGAGCGCCGGCGTGAAAAGGGTTTATCGCCAGAACGTGATTAATGGCTTTTTCGGCGGCGGCCAAGTTCCCCGCGGCGAAATCCAAATAGGCCAGCCCCAGCCGGGCGGATATGAGTTGAGAATCCAGAGCCAGGGCTTTCTCGTAATTCTCCCGCGCCGGCCGGTTCCGTTTCAGGTAGCGGTAAATTTCGGCCAGATTGGAATAAGCGTGAGGATCGTCAGGCCCCTTTTAAGCCATTATCCTGTATTGCTCAAGAGCCTCTCGCGGTCTTGCCAAACGCCAGAGCGTCTCCGCCAGCCGGCCTCGGGCTTCCTGGTAGCCGGGATTGAGCGTGACCGCGGCCTGGAAGTGAACAGCCGCTTCGGACAGTTGATTGTTTTGAACCAGGGCCTGACCTAATTTGTTTCTGACATCGGCGTATTCCGGAGCCAGACTAACGGCCCGGTTAAAAAAACGGCAGGCTTGCTCCGGGTCGCCGGACTCCAGGTGTAACTCACCCAGACGACTCAAAACATTAACATCGTCGGGACGCTGGTCGAGAAGATAACAAAACTCGTCCAGAGCTTTCTGTCTTTCACCCAACCGGTAATAGTCCACACCCAGGTTGTAATGCAGGTCGAGATCATCCGGAGCCAGGGATGAAGCCAGGCTGAACTCCGCGACGGCTTTTTTCAAAGCCCCCTCGGACTCATAATCCAGCCCCAGGTTAAAGTGAGATTCCAGCGATCCCGGATCGAGACTCAGGGCTTTTTTAAAACATTCCCGGCCCTTATCAAGAAGTCCCTGACGGGAGTAAGTCACCCCCAAACCATTCCAGGCTTCCGAATATTCAGGATTGATCCCGATGGCTCTCCGGAAGGACTTGACCGCTTTACTCGGTTGGCCTAACTGCTCCTGGGTTAACCCCAGATAATAGAAACCATCGGCATAGTCGGGAAATTTCCCGGTGAAATTCCGGAACTCGGACAGCGCCCGCTCATAATCTTCTTCCAGCAACGCTTCGACGCCGGAGTTAAGCAGAGCGGCGGCAAACGTTCCCCACGCCTTTCTCGGATAAGACATTTTGGCCTCGATACCAGGCTTATACCGTTAATTGTCCCGCCCAAAAGCCTTCAGTTGAATTGACATGCCCTCCCGTTCCTGTTTGACAACCTGAAAAAGAGGAACATCTTCGCTCAGAAAACTTTCCACCGACTGTTTCGCGTCAGAAACGCCGGTAACTCTCCGGCATTTAAACGTTCCGGCGGGGCTGACGACAGTATACCATTTCGGCTCATCCCGATCGGCGTTTTTTTCGGTCGTCGGATTGATGATTGCTATCAGTTCGGTATTGTTGGCGCCGTCCATAATCGGGATGCGGCGGGGTTTCCGCCCCTTGGAGTTGAGCCAGTAGTCGAGGATTTTCCCATCCCTGAGATCAATCCTCCACTTTTGTATGATCGTTTCATAAGGCCGCCTGGTTACCGCTTCCAGCAGATAATAACCGCTGGCGCTTACCTCTTTGACTGTCAGCTTGTATTCCAGCTTCCAGGGACGACCGCTCTTTTCCTGCTCATAAAGCGCCCATTGACCGGCCTGAATATCCTTGAATCGAGGAAAAAATATTTCCTGATCCGGCAAGCCTTCCAGGCCGGGCGGCAGTTGCGCTTCCCGCAACTCGGCGCCAAACGTTAGCCCGCATACAGCGGCAAGTAAAATCGCGATCATCGTCTTTTTGAACATAGTCCACCCCCCAAAAGAACCTGACCCCGCCGGCGCAAGCCAGCGAGGTATTCTGGCGGCCTGATAAAAAAAGGCATATCCAGGATATGCCCGTCTTGGTCTTTCGTCAGCGTTTATTTATAACGTC
>JAJRWM010000132.1 GCA_024276815.1 bacterium | reverse complement strand
TACCAGCGCGACTATCGAGCCGGCATACACTTCCTTCACTTCCTCACGCTTGTTGGCGTGCATCAAAAGTATACGGCCAACACGCTCTTTTCTATCAGTTTTAGAATTATAGATATAGGAACCTGACTTCAAAGTCCCCGAATAAATGCGCACGAACGCCAACTTGCCGGCAAAAGGATCCGCCATAATTTTGAACGCCAAAGCCGAAAACGGCGCGTCATCATCATTCTCCCTGGTAACAGGCTCATGGGCATCTACCGTAAGCCCCTGGACCGGCGCGATATCCTTCGGACTGGGCAAATAATCAACAATCGCATCCAGCAGAATCTGGACGCCCTTGTTCTTAAAAGCCGAGCCGCAGATTGTCGGGATCATGGTATTCTCCAAAGTAGCCCGACGGATAGCCTTTTTTATCTCTTCCTCAGGAATCTCTTTTTCTTCTAAAAACTTCTCCATCAGCTGATCGTCATAATCAGCTACTGATTCCAGAAGCTTCTCCCGATACTTGTCGGCGGCCTCCCGCCTCTCAGGCGCGATCTCCCTGGTTTCATAGGTCGTGCCGTAATCCTCTTCCCGCCAGAATATCTCTTTCATGCTTACCAGGTCGATAGCCCCGTCAAAAGTATCTTCCTTGCCGACCGGGAGAAAAATCGGGACCGCGTTCGCCCCCAGCCTCTCCCTGATCATTTCGACCGCGCCGAAATAATCAGCTCCGACCCGATCCATCTTGTTAACGAAGGCCAGCCGGGGAACAGCGTATTTATCAGCCTGGCGCCAGACAGTCTCGGACTGCGGCTCTACCCCGCCAACGGAGCAGAAGACCGCGACCGCGCCATCCAGAACCCTCAGAGAGCGTTCAACTTCAACGGTAAAATCAACGTGGCCGGGAGTATCAATGATATTAATCTGATGCTCGTTCCAGGTACAGGTGGTAGCGGCCGAGGTAATCGTGATACCCCGCTCCTTCTCCTGCTCCATCCAGTCCATCTCGGCGGCGCCGTCATGCACTTCGCCGATCTTATAGGGTTTCCCGGTATAAAAAAGTATGCGCTCGGTCGTTGTCGTCTTGCCAGCGTCGATGTGCGCCATTATACCAATATTACGCACCCTCTCAAGGGGATATTTCCTTGCCATCATATTGCTCCGTACTACATTAATTTGCTAAATTACCAACGATAATGCGCGAAAGCCCGGTTTGCCTCGGCCATCTTGTGCGTGTCTTCCTTCTTCTTGACCGTAGCTCCTGTTTTGTTGGCGGCATCCAGCAATTCGTTTGCTAGCCTTTCCTCCATGGTCTTTTCCGGTCGCGACCTTGAGTATTTTACAAGCCAGCGAAAAGCTAAAGCAGTACGGCGCTCAGGACTGACCTCAACCGGGATCTGGTAATTCGAACCACCAACCCGACGAGATTTTACCTGCAAGCGGGGCTTGGCATTCTCCAAAGCCTGCTTGAATATCTTCAACGCGTCTTCACCTGTTTTTTCTTTTATAATATCGAAAGCTCGGTACAGCAGCCTCTCCGCCAGGCTCTTTTTCCCGGCCAGCATCAAAGCGTTGATAAACTTGGCAACCACTAAATTTTTATATTTAGGATCAGGAATTATTTCTCTTTTAACAGCTACTCTTCTTCTCGACATGTATCCTTTTACTCCTTGGGTTTCTTGGCCCCGTATTTGGACCGGCCCTGCCGGCGGCTTTCAACACGGGAAGTATCCAGGACACCGCGCACAACGTGATATCGGACACCAGGTAAATCTTTCACCCGTCCGCCTCGCAACAGGATAACGGAGTGTTCCTGCAGGTTATGACCAACGCCACCAATATAGGTTGTCACTTCGTGACGACTGGAGAGCCTCACCTTGGCAACCTTTCTTAAGGCGGAGTTTGGTTTTTTAGGAGTCGTGGTATAGACTCTCAAACACACCCCTCGTCTCTGGGGCGCTCCTTTTAAAGCGGGAGTGTTGGACTTCTTTACGGATTTCTTACGCCGTTTTCGCACTAATTGGTTTATCGTAGGCATTTACTACGCTCCTATTGGTAACTATCTCGATCCTTACGGATATTCAAGAAGGTATATTGTATTCAGATTAGTAGTTCTTGTCAAGAATTAAAATACTTTTTTCACTTCCGGCGGATTTTCCTTACTCAGAATCCTCACCGGCACGCTTGGGATCGCAGTTATAGCCTGTACCGGCGGGGATGAGATGCCCGATAATCACGTTTTCTTGTAATCCTCTCAAGTGATCCCGCTTGCCGCGAATCGCCGCGTCAGCCAAGACACGAGTGGTTTCCTGGAACGAAGCCGCTGAAATAAAGCTTTCAGTCCTCAGCGAAGCCTTGGTAATACCCAGCAAGATAGGCTTGCCAACCGCCGGAGTTTTGCCTTCAGCCAGGACTCGATCATTTTCTTCCTGGAAACAGAAGCGGTCAACTTCCTCACCGGCTAAAAATATCGTGTCACCGGCGGACTCAACCCTGACCTTCCTCAGCATCTGGCGCACCACAATTTCAATATGTTTGTCGTTAATATCAACGCCCTGCAGGCGATAGACCTCCTGGACCTCGTTGACCAGGTATTCCTGAAGTGCCCTGACACCCATAACTCTCAGAATGTCATGAGGATTAAGAGCGCCGTCCATCAAAGCTTCACCGGCGACAACCGCGTCACCGTTGCGAACGTTAAGATGCTTACCCTGGGGCACCAGGTACTCTTTTTCGATACCATTGGGATTCTGAACAACCAGTTGGCACATACCTTTAGCGTAACCGGCGATTCTTACCACGCCGTCAATTTCCGTGATTATGGCATGTTCTTTCGGCTTGCGGGCTTCAAACAACTCGGCCACCCGCGGCAAACCGCCGGTAATATCCTTGGTTTTGCCAATTTCCCGGGGGATTTTCGCCAGCATCTCGCCGGCCTTTACCTCAGCGCCGTCCATCTGCCCCAGGTGAGCGCCGATAGGTATCAGGTACGATTCCTCCCGCTCGCCTTGTTTAACCAGGATTCTCGGCCGCAAACCTTCTTCTTTATAGGGAACAATAACCCGTTCTTTCAAACCGGTTACCGTATCAACTTCTTCCCGCATCGTCATACCATCAACAATATCGACAAACTTCAGAGTGCCGTCTATCTCGGAAATAATCGAGCGGTTATAGGCGTCCCACTTGACAAGTTCCTCGCCTTTGCTGATCGAATCGCCGTCTTTTTTCATGATTTCTGTGCCATAGTATACGTTATAGGACTCGACTTCTCTTTCATTCTCGTTAAGAATACTGAGAGTACCCATACGCGTCGTGACAATCACGCAGCCGTCACTCCGGACCAGGGTTTTCAGGTTTTTGTTGTAATGAACCTTGCCGGCGTTGCGAACTTCAATATGCGACTGTTCAACGACCCGGCTGGCGGTGCCGCCGATATGGAACGTTCTCATTGTCAACTGGGTTCCGGGTTCGCCAATGGACTGCGCGGCGATAACGCCCACCGCTTCTCCCTGTTCGATCATTTTACCGGACGTTAAATCCCGACCGTAACATTTACGGCAAACGCCGCGTTTGGCCTCACAAGTCAAAACGGAACGGATACGGAGCCTCTCAATACCGGACTCCTCGATCGTACGGGCTTTTTCCTCATCGATTTCTTCCCCGGCCTTAACAATCAGATTGTCGGTCAGCAAGTCAACGACGTTATCCAAAGCGACCCGCCCCAAAATCCTTTCGCTTAAAGGCTCAATGACCTCTTCGCCTTCCATAATAGCTCCGATCAGAATACCCTGGACCGTGCCGCAGTCTTCCATCGAGACAATGACATCCTGCCCGACATCCACCAAACGCCGGGTCAGATACCCCGAATCAGCTGTTTTCAAAGCCGTATCGGCAAGTCCTTTGCGAGCGCCGTGAGTGGAAATAAAATATTCCAGGACCGTAAGCCCCTCACGGAAATTAGCGATAATCGGCGCTTCGATAATTTCGCCGCTGGGCTTGGCCATCAAGCCACGCATACCGGCCAGTTGTCTGATCTGTTGCTTGGAACCACGAGCGCCGGAATTGGCCATGGTATATATTGGATTAAAACGGGGGAAAACTTTTTTGCCCCGGCAGATCACGGTTTCTTTCTCTCGTCGTTTCTTGATCATCATTTCATCGGCCAAACCATCGAACATTTTCTCAGCGATTTGTTCAGTCACATGAGTCCAGATATCGATAGTCTTGTTGTGCCTTTCGCCGTCAGTAATAACGCCTTTTTTATATTGTTCGTCAAACTTGACGACCTTGGCTCTGGCTTCCGAGATCAGCTTGGTTTTCTCTTTGGGAATCAGCATATCATTAATGCCGATAGTCACGCCGGCCAGAGTAGCGTAGTGGAACCCGATCTTTTTCAATTTATCCAGGAACTCGCTGGTTACTATTTCGCCCAATCGGCTGTGGCAGTCGCTGACCAGCAACACCAAGACCTTACGATTAATTTCCTTGTTGAAGAAGGGTATGCTTGGGGGCAGAATCTCATTAAAGATTATCCGCCCGACAGTGGTCTGGATAATCTCGCCTTCATGCCGCACCTTAACAAGAGCGTGCAGATCAGCGTGTCCCAGATCGTGAGCCAGCAGGGCTTCATGGAAATCGGCGAAGATCATCCCTTCGCCTTTAATGCCCTTCAACGATTTACTCAGGTAGTTACAGCCCAGGATAATATCCTGGGTCGGCGTCGTAACCGGTTTGCCATTCGCCGAGGAAAGAATATTCTGAGGAGGCATCATCAGCCGTTTGCATTCGTTAATCGCTTCCCGGGACAGCGGCACGTGAACAGCCATCTGGTCGCCGTCGAAGTCAGCGTTAAAAGCGGTACAGACCAGGGGATGAATTCTGATGGCGTTGCCTTCAACCAAAACCGGCATAAAGGCCTGGATCCCCAACCGGTGCAAGGTCGGCGCCCGATTGAGCATAACCGGATGATCCTTAATGACTTCCTCCAGAATATCCCAGACTTCCGGGCGTACGTCCTCAACCATTTTCTTGGCGCCTTTAATAGTGCTGACAAACCCCTTTTCATCCAGCTTCTTTATAATGAATGGCTTAAACAGCTCCAGCGCCATTTTTTTAGGCAGACCACATTGGTGCAGTTTCAGTTCCGGGCCGATAACAATAACTGACCGCCCGGAATAATCAACCCGCTTGCCAAGCAGGTTCTGTCGGAAACGCCCCTGTTTCCCTTTCAGCATATTGGAAAGCGACTTCAGGGGTCGATTGCCGCGGCCTTTAACGGTGCGGCCCCGACGGCCATTGTCAAACAAGGCGTCAACCGCCTCCTGGAGCATTCTCTTCTCATTACGGATAATGACATCCGGCGCTTTCAATTCCTTGAGTTTCTTCAAGCGGTTATTTCTATTGATAACCCGTCGGTATAAATCATTCAGATCTGAAGTGGCGAAACGTCCTCCGTCCAGCGGCACCAGCGGTCTTAGCTCAGGCGGGATTACCGGCACCACGCTCAAAATAACCCACTCCGTATTATTGCCTGATTTGCGAAAAGCCTCCACGACTTTTAAGCGTTTTATTAGTTTTTTCTCTTTCTGGGTAGAAGTGCAGGTACTCAGGTCATCCCTGAGTTCGCGGCTCAATTTGGGCAAATCGATCCGCACCAGCAAATCATAAATAGCATCCGCGCCCATCTTGGCCGTGAAACGGTCGCCGTATTTTTCCGTATATTCCCGGAACTCCTCTTCGCTCAGAAGTTTTCGTTCCTGAAGGGGGGTATCCCCACTGTCAATCACGATAAAATCATCATAGTAGATGATTCGTCCGAGATCGGTAACCGAGAGATCCAGCAAGCAGCCGATATAACTCGGCAGTCCCTTGTAAAACCAGATATGAGAAACCATGGAAGCCAGTTCAATATGCCCCATTCTTTCCCGGCGCACCTTGGACTGGGTCACTTCCACGCCGCAGCGGTCACAGACAATACCGCGGCTTTTCATCCGCTTGTATTTACCGCAGTTACATTCCCAGTCATTGACCGGACCAAAAATACGTTCACAGAACAAGCCGTCTTTTTCCGGTTTAAAAGTTCGGTAATTGATCGTTTCCGGTTTTTTCACTTCTCCCCAGGACCATTCGCGAATCATTTCGGGCGAAGCGATATTGAGACGTATCGAGTTAAAATCTGTTACCAGTTCTTCATTTTTTTTCCGAAATATATCAGTCATTCGCGGATTCTCCTTCAGAGCTTACAACTTCTGCCAGGACGCCCTCGTCTTCTTTATCAGCAACCTCTTCAACCGAGACTTTTTCTCTCGCCAGGTTAAGACAGAGGCCCCGCAGTTCTTTTTCCAAGACATTGAAAGACTCAGGAATTCCCGCCATCAACTTATTCTCGCCTTTAACAATCGCCTCATACATCGAGGTACGACCATTGACGTCGTCACTTTTAACGGTGAGAAACTCGCGCAAAGCGAAGGCGGCGCCATACGCTTCCAAGGCCCAGACTTCCATTTCCCCCAGTCTCTGACCGCCGAACTGAGCCTTGCCGCCCAGGGGCTGCTGGGTCACCAGGGAATACGGCCCGATGGAGCGGGCGTGAATTTTGTCATCCACCAAGTGAGCGAGTTTCATGATATAGATATTGCCGACGGTGATTTTCTGATCAAACGCCTCGCCGGTGCGTCCGTCGTATAAAATTACCCGACCATCCTCAGGCAGCCCGGCCTTGCTCAGCAGTTCTTTGATCTCAGCCTCGCTGGCCCCGTCAAAAACCGGCGTCGAGACTTTGCAGCCCAACTTGTAAGCGGCCCAGCCCAAATGAGTTTCCAGCACCTGCCCGACATTCATCCGCGAGGGGACGCCCAGGGGATTCAAGACGATCTCAACGCTGGTGCCATCTTCAAGATAGGGCATATCCTCTTCCGGCAATATTTTGGCGATCACGCCTTTATTGCCGTGACGTCCGGCCATTTTATCCCCGACTGAAAGCCGGCGGCGCTTGGCCAGATAAACCTTAACGACTTTAATCACTCCGGGCGGCAGTTCATCGCCTTTTTTAACCCTTTCGAGGTTCTTCAAACGTTTCTGTTGCAGACGAGCCAGCCTTCTCTCGTAATTGGATTCAATTTTAAGCAGGCTGACTTCCAGTTTCTTGAATTTACCTAACAGCGGTCTTAATATTTCCGGCGTCAGCTTTTCAATGATTTTTTCCGTAAGCTGTTTGCCGGCGACAATCAGGGTGGTTCCCTTTTTATCTTTTATCGTTTCCGGGGCCTTTACCTTGAGCAACAGTTTTTTCAGGTAATCGGTCCGTTTTGAGTTCAAAATTTTCAGATGAACATTATATTCATTTTCTATTTTCTTTTTTTCTTGTTCCTCACGCTTTTTGGTCGCCTCATCCTTATCTTTTTCGGTTCGGGAGAAAGTCTTTACGTCGACGACAATTCCCCGGTCGGAAGGACCGGCTCTCAAAGAGGTATCCCGCACGCTTTCCGCTTTTTCGCCAAAGATAGCTTTCAGCAATCTTTCCTCAGGAGAAAGCTCAGTCTCGCCCTTGGGGGTAACCTTGCCCACCAGGATATCGCCGGGAGTGATTTCCGCGCCCACGCGAATGATACCGTTTTCGTCCAGGTTTCTCAAAGCGTCTTCGCCGACATTAGGGATATCACGGGTTATTTCCTCGCGACCCAACTTGATATCGCGGGCTTCGACCTCGAATTCCTCGACATGCACCGAGGTAAAGCGATTTTCCCGCACGACTTTTTCGCTGATCAGGATCGCGTCCTCAAAGTTGTAACCACCCCAGGGCATAAAGGCGACCATCAGGTTCTTACCCAGGGCCATCTCGCCATTGCTGGTAGAGGGACCGTCCGCCAGGATTTCCCCTTTGTTGACATGTTCGCCTTTAGTGATAATCGGGATCTGGTTAATCCAGGTATCCTGATTCGAGCGGCGATATTTCTGCAAGAGATAGACATCGGTATTATCATAGCCAAAGTCTTCGTCTTCATCGTCAACCTTAACAATAATTTTATCAGCGGAAACATAATCAACCGTCCCGCTTCGTTTGGCGACGACCACAACCCCTGAGTCCTTGGCGGCGCGATATTCCATGCCGGTGCCGACATAAGGAGCCTCGCTGGTCAAAAGCGGCACAGCCTGCCTCTGCATGTTCGATCCCATCAAGGCCCGGTTAGCGTCGTCGTGCTCCAGGAAGGGAATCAGGGCGGTAGCCACACTGACCAGTTGCATTGGTGAAACATCCATATAGTCAACTTCGTCCGGCGTAACCTGGGGAAAGTCCCCTTTATGCCGGGCAATGATATTGGAAGCGATAAAGGAGCCTTTTTTATCCAGCTCCGCGTTCGCCTGAGCGATGATATGCTCATCTTCAACGTCAGCCGTCAGAAATTCTATCTGCTCGGTGACCTTACCATTTTTGACGCGGCGGTAAGGAGTTTCCAAAAAACCAAAGGAGTTAATCCGGGCAAAGTTGCTCAGGGACACGATCAACCCGATATTGGGTCCTTCAGGAGTTTCAATGGGACAGATCCGTCCGTAGTGCGTATGGTGCACGTCACGCACTTCAAAACCGGCTCGTTCCCGGCTGAGACCATCAGGCCCCAGGGCTGAAAGTCTCCGTTTATGTGTAAGCTCGCTAAGAGGATTTGTTTGATCCATGAACTGTGATAACTGACTGGAGCTAAAGAAATCTTTAATTGCCGCCATCATGGGCTTGGCGTTGATCAGGTTGCTGGGCATCAGCTTGTCGATATCCTGGGTGTTAATCCGCTCCTTTATGGTGCGCTCCATCCGGGACAAACCGACTTGTATCTGGATTTCCAGAAGTTCGCCGACTGTGCGTACGCGGCGGTTATCCAGATGATCGATATCGCCGACCGTACCGACGCCCTGTTGCAGATTGATCAGGTACTTGACGATCTCAACCAGATCCTCCCGACGCAAGGCGGTATGATCCAAAGGCACATCCAGGCCAATCTTCTTGTTAATCTTGTACCGGCCCACCTTGGATAAATCATAGCGTTTGGGATCAAAGAACATACGTTCCAGAAGGGATCGCGCGCTCTCAAGAGTTGGCGGTTCACCGGGACGTATTTTTTTATATATTTCAATCAAGGCTTCTTCGGTTGAGTGGTATTTATCTTTTTCCAGAGTATTTTTAATCGTGATAATGCCTTCACTGCTTGCGGAAACAACTAGCTTTACCCGCTCGATATTCGCCTCTTTTAATGAATGGAGGATCTCCTCGGTGATCTTTTCGCCTTTTTCAATGATGATTTCCCCGGTCTCGGCGGCAACCACATCTTCATAGACAACCTGGTCAAGCAGATCCTTCTTTCTTTTACCAAGGCTTACTTCCTGATAATTGAGGAAAAGGTTTAATATCTCTTCATCCGAGGAAAAACCCAGAGCGCGCAGCAACAAGGTGCCATGGAACTTACGCTTGCGGTTGATCCGGGCAAAGAGAATATCCTTGGCGTCAATTTCAAAGGAGAGCCAGGTTCCGCGGTAGGGAATGATTCTCGCGGTATAAAGTTTTTTCCCGGGAGCGCTTTCTTTCTCGACGCTGAAAGCCACTCCCGGAGAACGATGCAACTGGCTGACAATAACCCGGGCGGCGCCGTTGATAATAAAAGCGCCCTGTTCAGTCATCAGGGGAATCTCCCCCATATAGACTTCCTGTTCTTTCACGTTACGTATCTGACCCAGGGCGCCGTTCTTACCTTCATCACGCACTATCAATCGAACCTTGATCCGCAAAGGGGCGCTATACGTCATGTCCCTTTCATAACATTCCAGAACGTCATACTTGGGTTCACCGATAGTGTACCCCAGGAACTCCAGTATAGGATTGCCATGAAAATCACAAAGCGGGAATACTTCCGTGAAAGACTTTTGTAATCCCGTCTTGATTCGCTTTGCTGGATCAATATCCATTTGGAGGAATTGGTCATAAGCATCCTTTTGAATACTTATGAGATTGGGAAGTTCCATTACAGCTGGAATCTTTGAGAAATCCAATCGTTCAGCTTTCCCAAACTTTACTTTTTTTGCCAACACATACCCTCCAGTTCCTTTTTAAACGTTTTCTTACTTGATTGTCGCTGTCGCGCCAACTTCTTCCAGCTTGGCTTTCATTTTTTCGGCTTCGTCTTTAGAGACACCCTCTTTAACAACGCCCGGGGCGTTATCGACTACCGCCTTAGCTTCTTTCAGCCCCAAGCCGGTTATTTCACGCACGACTTTGATAACCTGAATTTTCTGACTGCCAATACTTTCAATGGCGACATCAAATTCTGTTTTTTCTTCCACAGCGGCTGCGCCTTCGCCGGCGACGGGCATTGCCGCCACAGCGACCGGCGCCGCGGCTGTAACTCCGAACTTATCCTCCAGGTCCTTGACCAGGTCGGACAACTCCAGGGCTGTCATAGAGCTCAACGATTCAATAATTTGTTCTTTGGTAACTGCGGCCATCTTGTTTCTCACCTCCAACTTTTATTTCGAAATTTCAATTTTTCGCTTTATCATCGGCCAACGCTTTCATCGTCAAAACCACATCGCGCATGGGCGCGGAAAGCACGCTGACCAGGTTACGCATGGGACCTTGCATCACGCTAAGCAACTGACTAATAAGCTGTTCTTTACTGGGCAGAGCAGCCAGTCTTTCGACTTCCTGCTCGCTAATGGCGCACCCTTCCAGGACGCCGCCCTTTATGTTAAGCTCTTTATTGGCTTTGGCGAAATCCCGAAGGACCTTAGCGGCGGGCGCCGAGGCCTCAGGAGCGTAGGCAACGGCGGTCGGGCCTTTCAACATGGAATCAATTTCATTCCAGCCCAAATCGTCGCCGACTTTTTTCATAAACGTATTTTTCACGACGCGGAACTTGGCTGATTCCGCGTTCAGCTTGCGACGCAGATCGGTTAATTTTTCAACGTCCAGACCACGATAATCAGCAATTATCGCCAGCTTGGCGTCGGCAAAATCTTCCTTTATTTCAGATAATAATTCTATCTTAGCGGGTTTAACCATGATGTTCTCCTTTGCTGATTATTGCTGGGTATAGACTTGCTGAGCGTCTACCTGAATTCCAGGCCCCATAGTTGAGGAAAGGTATAGAGAGCGGAAGTAGCGGCCCTTGGCCGACGCCGGTTTCGCCTTGGCGATCGCGTGCAACAAAGTGCTGATATTATTTTCCAGCTTTTCCTAGCCAAAGGAAACTTTGCCCACCCCCAGATGGATAATCCCATACGAATCAACCCGGTATTCACAGCGTCCGGCTTTCAGCTCCTTAACGGCCCTGGCGACCTCAAAGGTAACCGTGCCCACTTTCGGGTTAGGCATCAGCTTGCGTGGTCCCAGTATTTTACCCAGCTTACTGACCTCCCGCATCATGTCAGGCGTAGCGATCACGGCGTCAAACTCCAACCAGCCGCCCTGAATTTTCTCTATCAGTTCGCTCCCGCCAACATAATCGGCGCCGGCGTCACGCGCTTCGATAGCTTTTTCTCCCTGCACGAAAACCAGCACCCGTTTGGTTTTCCCCGTGCCATGCGGTAAAACAACCGTACCGCGCACCATCTGGTCAGCATGCTTAGGATTCACACCTAGCCTCAACGACACCTCAATAGTCTCGTCGAACTTGCCCGGGGCAACCTTTTTCACGGCGGAGATCGCCTCGCTCAATGAATAGAGCTTACCTTTTTCGACCTGCTCCCGGCTTTGAATGTATTTTTTACCATGCTTCATTCTCTTGTAGCTCCTATTCCACGACTTCCAGCCCCATACTGCGGGCGGTGCCTTTGATAATCCGAACAGCCCCGTCGAGATCGACCGCGTTCAGATCGACCATCTTCATTTCAGCGATCTTCTTCACCTGCTCCAGGGTCACTTTGCCGATTTTTTCCTTATTGGGCACGCCGCTGGCTTTCACGATACCGGCTTCTTTTTTCAACAGCACTGCTGCCGGCGGGGTTTTGGTCACAAACGAAAATGAGCGGTCGGCGTAAACCGTAATGACTACCGGAATTATCAAGCCTTGCTCGGTGTTTTTGGTCCGTTCATTGAAGGCCTTGCAAAACTCGACAATATTGACGCCATGCTGACCCAGAGCCGGGCCTACCGGCGGAGCCGGGTTGGCTTTTCCCGCTGGAACCTGTAATTTGATATATCCTTTAACTTTCTTAGCCACAGTCTATCCCACTCTCCTTACTGCATTTTTTCCACTTGCACATAATCCAGATCCACAGGAGTGGCTCGTCCAAATATTGACACCATAACCTTGAGTCGCCCCTTCTCCTCATCTATATCTTCAACCCGGCCATTGAAACTGGCAAAGGGGCCGCTGGTAACGGTCACCATCTCCCCTTTGCTATAAGGTATTTCACGTCGGGGTTTCGACTTGACGTCGGTCATCCTGGCCAGCAGGCTTTTAACTTCGCTCGGCTTCAAGGCGGCGGGTTTACCACCAGGCCCCACGAAACCGGAAACCCCCTGGGTGTTTTTGATCAGATACCAGACTTCGTCAGTGATTTCCATCTGCATTAATATATAGCCGCTAAAGAGCTTTTTTGAGATAATCGTTTTTTTGCCTTTTTTAACTTCCAGGACTTCTTCCGTAGGAATGATAATCTGGGCGACCTTATCTTCAAGATTCTTGTAAATCCGATTCCTTTCCAGGTGATCCTTGACTTTTTCCTCGTGGCCGGAAAAGGTATGGATCGCGTACCACTGCATATTGCTGGTATCAACAGCCGCCCCTTCCACCTGGCTCTCGTCTTTGCCTTCTATTTGCTCTTCCGCTTTTTTGTCCGCTTGATTGACCATGTTTAATTTATCACCTTTACTTCATAACCAGGCCCAGTATACTGACAATG